>NZ_QAJS01000017.1:0-56375 GCF_003852595.1 Aquitalea sp. FJL05 | reverse complement strand
GCTTTCATGCAAAAGGCCCGACACCGTGTTCGGGCCTTTTGTCATGGGTCCGCAGGGGCCGCGCTCACAACACCGGGAAAGCAGCCATGGCCAGCAAAAACAGCAAGCACGACAAACCCCGCGCCAAGGCAGCGGCACGCACGCCTGAACAGAAAAGATGGTTGCGCGCCGAGGAAGCCTGCCGTCATGCCATGGACCAGCTGTTTGCCATGCAGCGCGGTGAGCGCTTTGCCGACAACGAGCTGGCCGGAAAGTATGCCGTGATGGCCGGGATTCACTACCGCAAGATACGCAACGGCAAGGTACTGGGCGCAGCCGACTTCAATGCCGCTGTGGAGGTCAGCACCGCCACCCGCCGCTGCCTGCAGCAACTGGATGCCACCCTGAGCTTCACCACCCTGCAAGATGACCCCGCCCTGCTGGCCGTGCTGCAACAGATCGACAGTGTGCTGGAAGACTACCGTCAGCTGAAAGGCAGCAAGGACTAGCAGCTGCCGGCATGGCCTCAGTGCAGATGCCGCGCCAGCATGGGCGCCAACTGCCCACTGGCTTCCAGCCTGAGCAGCGCCTGATCCAGCTGCCCGCGCAGCCTTTCTGCTCCAGCCATTTGCCGGGAAATCATGAAATACACCCGCACCGGGCCGCTGGCAGGCAGTGGCCGCATATCAAGCGGCGCGCGGCCCGCAGCCGCGGCCACCCCCAGCTTTTGCAAGCCCTGCCACACCTCGCGATACTCGACAAAGCCACGGCAATGCCCGGCCTGCAGCTTGCGCAACAGATCAGGATAATTGGCCGAGCCAGCATCCACCTGCGCCGGACTCAAGCCAAAAGCGTGATAATTGAAACCATTCAGTCCGCACCAGGGCAGCCCGGCCGCAGCAGCCCGTGGCGTATGCAAGGTCAGCTGTACGGGTTGCAATTGCAAATAAGAGCGGGTGAACAGAAAGTGCTGCGCCCGCTCTGCCGAATAGCTGGCAGCCATCACCAGCTGCACCTGCCGCCCCTGCTCGGCAGCGGCAAGACAACGCGCAAAGGGCATCAGCCTGACTTCGACGCCAATCCGGTCAGCCAAGGCCGCACGTAGCACATCCGGCGAATAGCCCTGCACCTCGCTACTGCCCGGCAGGCGATACGATGACGGCGGCCACTGATTGTCCCCACCACAAGCCACCACCGCCGCCCACAGCGGCAAGGGCAGCATCGCCATGATCATCAGCAGCCCACCACAACCCATGCTTGCTCGCCTCATCCGCCTCCCACTAGTCAGCCATCCCGGCCGACGCCATCAAACTGCCACCCAAAACACCAACAATACCATCATGGCAACTGACTTTTCGAGCGGGAGCCCTCATGCTAGGCTGGGACATGCCTCAAACACTGTATGCATTTCTGGCGGCACAGCACATCAGCTACCAGCGCTTCGACCATGCGCCGGTGTTTAACTGCGCCGAAGCCAGCGCCATCATCCCCGACCTGCCGGGCGCAGAAACCAAGAACCTCTTTCTAAAAGCAGGCAAGAGCGGGCGCTATCTGCTGATCTGCTTGCCTGCCGCGCAGCGGCTTGATCTCAAAGCCTGTGCCGAACTGCTGCAGATCAAGGGACTGGGCTTTGCCTCACCCGAGCGCTTGCAACAGGCATTGGGCCTGACGCCGGGCGCAGTCAGCCTGCTGGCCGTCATCAATGATCAAGCCGGCGTGGTGGATGTCATCATCGACCCGATCCTGCTACAACATCCCGCCGTACTGTGCCACCCCTTGCACAACAGCAGTACGCTGGCCGTTGCCACCGGCGATCTGCTGCGCTTCCTGCAATTGACGGCTCACCCGCCACGCCTGCTGGCCTTGCCGCTACTGCCATCCGGCTGAGGCACACGCAAAAAAAAGGCTGCAACCAGAAGCACACAAGCACGCTTCCCGTTACAGCCTTTTTGCGGCACAGGCCGCGCTCAGCATCTCAGACTCAGACGCCGGCCTCGTGCGCCTGCACATCGGCATGGTAGCTGGAACGCACCATGGCACCGACCGCAGCATGGGCAAAGCCCATTTCGTAGGCTTTTTCCTCGAACATCTTGAACACGTCCGGGTGCACATAGCGCAGCACCGGCAAATGGCCATCGGACGGTTGCAGATACTGGCCGATGGTCAGCATGTCCACGTTGTGGGCGCGCAGGTCGCGCATCACTTCGAGGATTTCCTCGTCGGTTTCGCCCAGGCCCACCATCAGGCCGGACTTGGTACGCACCGCCGGATTCTTGGCCTTGTAATCTTTCAGCAGCTGCAGCGAATGCGCATAATCGGCACCCGGACGGGCCTGCTTGTACAGGCGCGGCACGGTTTCCAGATTGTGGTTCATCACATCGGGCGGCGTGGTGGTGAGAATATCCACCGCCAGATCGAGCCGGCCACGGAAGTCCGGCACCAGGGTTTCGATCTGGGTATCCGGCGAGGCAGCCCGTACCGCACTGATGCAGTCGGCAAAGTGCTGGGCACCGCCGTCGCGCAGGTCGTCGCGGTCTACCGAGGTCACCACCACATACTTCAGCCGCATCGCAGCCACGCTCTCGGCCAGATGCTTGGGCTCGTTCTCGTCCAGCGGATTGGGGCGGCCATGGCCCACGTCACAGAAGGGGCAGCGGCGGGTACAGATATCCCCCATGATCATGAAGGTAGCCGTACCCTTGCTGAAGCACTCGCCGATATTCGGGCAGGTGGCTTCTTCGCACACGGTATGCAGCTTCTGATCACGCAGAATCTGTTTGATTTCGTGAAAGCGCTGGCCGGTGGGCAGCTTGGCGCGAATCCACTCCGGTTTTTTCAGCTTTTCATCCAGCGGCACGATCTTGATGGGAATACGTGCGGTTTTGGCGGCGCCTTTATGCTTGACCCCTGCCTCGTTGTCCAACTTCATGCTGTCTCCTTCACCACGGTAAGGTGTTTTTCCAGCTGAGGCAGCAGCAGCTCTGCCACTTGCGCCAGGGATTTATCCACCCCCAAATCCTTCATTTGCGTCACCCGCAGGCCTTCATAGCCACAGGGATTGATCCAGCTGAACGGGGTCAGGTCCATGTCCACATTCAGCGACAGGCCGTGATACACCGCTCCGTTCTTGATGCGCAAGCCCAGCGAGGCAATCTTGGCGCCATCCACATACACACCGGGGGCGTTGACATCGCCATTGGCGGTAATGCCCTGCCCGGCCAGCATGTCGATGACCGCCTGCTCGATACGCCGCACCAGTTCGCGCACGCCGATGTGCATGCGCTTGAAATCGATCAGCAGATACACCACCAGCTGGCCGGGGCCATGATAGGTGACCTGGCCGCCACGGTCGGTCTTCACTACCGGAATATCAGTCAGCCGCAGCAAATGCTCCGGCTTGCCGGCCAGGCCCTGGGTATACACCGGATGATGCTCCACCACCCATAGCTCGTCCGGCGTATCTGCCGTGCGGCTATCGGTAAAGGACTGCATGGTGCGCCAGGTCGGTTCGTAGTCCACCAGACCCAAATGCTTGATCAGACGCTGCACGCGCAAGGCTCCTGTTCGGTTTAAAGCACCATCTTGACCATGGGATGGCCGGTGAGCGACAGATAGATATTGTCCAGCTGTTCGCGCGAGGTGGCGTTCACGGTAATGGTGAGCGCATAAAAACGCCCACCCGAGCTTTCGCGCAGGGTGACATCATGCACAGCCAGATCGGGGGCATTCACCCGCACCACTTCGGTCATGGTGACCACGAATTCATCATGCCGCTCGCCCATTACCTTGAGCGGAAAACGACAGGGAAATTCGATGATTTCCTGCTTCTCAGGGATTTGTTCAGCCATATTCAACTCGATCCGCAATGGCAAACGGCCCGCATCTTCCGATGCAGGCCATTGCCTGGCCCCGTCAAACGGGGCGGTCAATCAAAAGCCGGATTACTTCCAGCCCAGCATCAGCTTGATGCTGTCCCACAGGCGACCAAAAAAGCCGCCCTCTTCCACTGCCTGCAAGGCAACCACCGGACGCTCCAGCAAGGGCTTGCCATCCAGGCTGACCACCAGCTTGCCCACCGTCTGGCCGGCCTTGATCGGCGCGATCAGCGGCTGGATGGTGGACAGGTCGGCTTTCAACTGAGCTGCCTGACCCTTGACCACGGTGGCGTAAACATCCTGGCCGAAACCAACCGGCACCGACTTGGCCGCACCCTTGTACACCGGAACATCGGAAACCGGCTTGGCTGCCGAGTAAAGTTTGGGCGTATCGAAAAACTGCAAGCCGTAGTTAAGCAACTTCGAGCTTTCCACCGCGCGCGCTTCCGGGCTGGCGGTACCCACCACCACCGAAATCACCCGGCGACCATCACGATGGCTGGAGGTGATCATATTGTAGCCTGCGGTATCGGTGTAGCCGGTTTTCATGCCGTCCACATTGGGGTCACGGTACAGCAGCAGGTTGCGGTTGGGCTGGGTGATGTTGTTATAGGTAAACGACTTGATGGAGTAAGTAGGATAAAACTCCGGGAAATCGCGAATCAGCGCGGCGGACAGGATGGCCAGATCATGCACCGTGGTGTAGTGATCGGCATGCGGCAGGCCGGTGGCATTGCGGAACTGGGTGTTCTTCATGCCCAGCTTCTGCGCCTGCTGGGTCATGACCTGAGCGAACACGTCTTCGCTGCCGGCAATGGCTTCGGCCAGCGTGACGCAGGCGTCGTTGCCGGACTGCACGATCATGCCCTTGATCAGGTCATCTACCTTAACCGGCACTTTCGGATCGAGGAACATGCGCGAGCCGTCGGTTTTCCAACCACGGCTGGACACGGTCAGCATCTGGTCCAGCGTCAGACGCTTTTCCTTGACTGCCTTGAAAGTGAGGTAGGCGGTCATCAGCTTGGTCAGCGAGGCCGGTTCGACACGCGCATCCGGGCCTTGAGCGGCCAGCACTTGTCCGCTATTGAAATCAACCAGATAGTAGGCTTTGCCAGCAATTTCCGGCACCGGCGGTACAAAGGCAGCAGTGGCAGAGGCAGCAACAGGCAGGGCAAGCGTGGCCGCAAGCAAAATTCGGGAGATGGTGGTTTTCATTGAGATCGACAACTGGGTGAGGGCTACAAACAATAGCCGTTGATTATACACGCCCACGCTGCTGCGTTGACCGTAAATGGCCGGTTTTTGCAGCAGAATATCGCCTGCTGGCAGGACGATTGCGGCAATGCAGCATGAAAATGGCGACACGGCTTCCCGCCGGCTTGGAGTTCCTGCTACTCTGACAGTTCAATAAGAATGAACGACAAGGACATCGGCATCACCATGCAAGACAAGCAAGACTATCTGGAGCGCATCCTTACCTCGCGCGTCTATGACGTCGCGGTGGAAACGCCGCTGGAAACAGCGAACAATCTCAGCCGCCGCACCGGCAACACCATTTTGCTGAAGCGCGAAGACCTGCAGCCGGTGTTCTCGTTCAAGCTGCGCGGCGCCTACAACAAAATGGCCAAGCTGACACCCGAGCAGCTGGCCAACGGCGTGATTACCGCCAGCGCTGGCAACCACGCCCAGGGCGTGGCGCTGTCGGCCAAGAAAATCGGTTGCGAAGCCATCATCGTGATGCCGGTCACCACCCCGCAGGTGAAGATTGACGGCGTCACCAGTCGTGGCGGCAAGGTGGTATTGCATGGTGAATCGTTCAGCGATGCCTACCAGCACGCCATGACCCTGGTGGCCGAAACCGGCAAAACCTACATCCCGCCGTTTGACGACCCGGACGTGATTGCCGGCCAGGGCACCATCGGCATGGAAATCCTGCGTCAGCACCCCGGCCATATCGATGCCGTGTTCGTGGCCATTGGCGGCGGCGGTCTGGCCGCTGGCGTGGCCAGCTTCATCAAGCGCCTGAAGCCGGAAATCAAGATCATCGGCGTGCAGCCGGTGGACTCGGACGCCATGAAGCAGTCCATTGAAAAAGGTGAGCGCGTCGAACTGAAAGACGTGGGCCTGTTTGCCGATGGCGTAGCGGTGAAGCTGGTGGGTGAAGAAACCTTCCGCATCTGCCGCGAGCTGCTGGATGAAATCATGCTGGTGGATTCGGATGCCATGTGCGCCGCCATCAAGGACATCTTCGAAGACACCCGCTCCATCGTGGAACCGGCCGGTGCGCTGGCTGTGGCCGCTGCCAAGGCCTATATCGAACGCGAAGGCTGTACCGGCCAGACCCTGGTAGCCATCAACTGTGGCGCCAACATGAACTTCGACCGTCTGCGCCATGTATCGGAACGCTCCGAACTGGGCGAACGCCGCGAAGCCATCATTGCCGTCACCATTCCGGAAAAGCCGGGCAGCTTCAAGCAATTCTGCGCAGTCATTGGCAACCGCAACATCACCGAATTCAACTACCGCTTTGCCGACCCCGGCACCGCCCATGTGTTTGTGGGTGTGCAGATCAGCGGCAAGCAGGATTCGGAGCGCATCATCAGCGAGCTCAAGGCCAATGATCTGGATGGGCTGGACCTGACCGACAACGAGTTGGCCAAGCTGCACATCCGCCATCTGGTGGGCGGGCATGCGCCGCAACTGAAGGATGAGCGCGTGCTGCGCTTTGAATTCCCCGAGCGTCCGGGCGCACTGATGCGCTTCCTGGAAGGCATGCGCACCCACTGGAACATCAGCCTGTTCCACTACCGCAATCACGGTGCTGACTATGGCCGCGTGCTGGTCGGCATTCAGGTTCCCGCCAGTGACAATGCCGAGTTCCAGCACTTCCTGGATGGCCTGGCCTACCCCTATGTGGAAGAGACGGACAATCCGGCCTACAAGCTGTTCCTGGGCAAGACCATCCGTTGATGCCGCCCCTACCACCTGAGCTGCTTGCCCTGCTGCAGGAGCAGGAAACCGAACTGCACAGGTGGTGGCAACTCCCACCGGACAGGCTGGCGTTATTGCTGCATGATGATTTTGTCGAAGTCGGCCTGTCGGGAACCATCCACGACAAGGCCGTCTTGCTCCGACCTGCACTGGCACACCCTGCGGTGCATACTTCCAGTTTCAGCGCCGAGATGCTGACAGCAGATAGCGCCTTGATACGCTACCGCAGCTGGCAACTGGCCGCAGACGGCAGCATGCAGCGTCAAGCCCTGCGTAGCTCCATCTGGCTTCAAGGCCCGACAGGCTGGCAACTACGCTTTCATCAGGGCACCGCCATCGTCAATTTGGCGTAAACTGGCAAGCCCTCCATATTGCCGACACTACCCCATGATTCAAGCCGTATTGTTCGACCTCGACGGCACATTGGCCGATACCGCGCGCGACCTGGGCGCCGCGCTCAACCGCCTGCTGGCCGAGGAAGGCCTGCCGCCACAGCCCTATTCCGCCATTCGTCCGCTGGCCAGTCATGGCGCACGCGGGCTGGTTAGCCTGGGCTTCGGCATCGACCGCGAGCACCCGCGTTTCGAAGAATATCGGCTACGCTTTCTTGATCAGTATGAACACAGTTTTGCCGATGAAACCGTGCTGTTCGACGGCGTCAACAGCATGCTCGAAGCACTGGGTGCCAAGGGGCTGGCCTGGGGCATCATCACCAACAAGCCGATGCGTTTCACCGACCGACTGGTACCTGCCCTGCCCTTTGCCAGCCGCCCGGCGGTAACGGTCAGCGGCGACACCGTAGGCGTCCCCAAGCCGGACCCGGCCCCCATGCTGCACGCCGCCGCTCTGATCGGCATTGCGCCGGAACATTGCCTGTATGTGGGCGATGCCGAGCGCGACATCCAGGCCGGCCGTGCCGTCGGCATGAAAACCGTACTGGCCAACTGGGGGTATATCTCGGAACAGGATCAGCCGCAGCGATGGGGTGCCGACATCAGCATCGAGCACCCGCTGGAGCTGCTGCAGCACCTGTAAGAAGCTGTCCATCGCCTGCTGCGTTGCGGAACTGGCTCCAAGCCAGCCACCGAAAACCCGCACACAACCCGTATCCCGCCAGTGGCCGATACGGGTTTTCTTTAGCCTGATTAAACACCAAAAAGAAACAATATCTTGAGTGAAAGCATCTATTTCCACATTCGGGTAATCAATACACTGCATCCATACGCTTGCAGTGCCAGCGCAACCCAATCAGGAAACAGATCATGAAAAACCTCACCCTCGCCCTCATCGCCCTTGGCTTCAGCACCGCCGCCCTGGCTGGCCATCACGATACCCGCCCCAGCGCCGCGGACATCAGCGCCTGGCAGGCAGAGCAAGCAGCCATCAAGGCTGCCGATGCGCAGCTGCCAGCGGAACGGCAGGCAGCCATCGCCCGCGACAATGCCGCCTGGCAGGCAGCCCTGCTGCAGAAAAACCAGCACAACGCCGGTATCAATCACTGAAACAACGAACGAGGCAACATCCATGAGCCATCTTCATCTGCATATCGGTGCCGAACACACCAGCCTGGGTCAAGCGCAGGCGCAAGCTGCACAACAGCAAACCAGCATGCCGGTCGGCTGGCAGACGGCACTGGCCTGCGGCAAGCAGCCCACCCTGCCAACGGCTGCCGCTCTGGAGCTGGCCATCATGCAGGTGGAAGACGCCATCAGCGCCAGCTGGCCGCAACGCCTGGCACTGGATACGGTCAGCAGCAGCGACCCGGCCATCTACCAGATGGCAGCGCTGTGCGGCCTGCCACAACATCCCGGCAGCCAGTTGGGACGACACAGCGTGGAGGGCCTGTTTTCACGCCTGGCCAATGCCGTGGAGGGCGGTGCGGCAGCTGGCCTGCCGGATAGCGCCGAATTCATCGCCAGCCTGCTGATCCTGCGCGAACTACTGCACCATCTGGACATCGCCACCATCACGCTGACCCGCCCCGCCAGCTGAAACCGCATCTCACTGCAACAGCATCGGGCAAAGAAAAACCGCCGCCAGATCACCCTGGCGGCGGTTGCATGTCGATCAGGCTGCAGCGGCAGCCCGAACCCGGACTCAGAAGGGGTAGACCACTTCCGCCGGCTTGAACTCGCAAGGCTTGTCGGACGGTGCCGCATCATGCATTTCAGCCTTGCTGTCGGAAATCTTCTTCCAGGAACCACCCAGGCTACAGGCAAAATCCTGCCCCAGTTCCAGCTCACCAAACGTCGATGGCAGTACCGGCTCTTCGCAGTGCGGGCACAGATTGGCCGCAGGGCCTGTCAGCTTTGCCCGGCTGGATACCTTGTCGCACCAGCAACATTTGATTTGATCTTCAGTCATCTTCACTTCCCGTTACCTAAGCTTGCCATGTCGAAATGACGCGAATGCAGCCGGGCATTATACCCTGTCTCGGGCAAACCTCCGAATGAGGGTGAAGCGACGCACGCCGCGCGCCGCGCCGGCGCGGCATCCTGCCTTAAAACCGCAGCGGGTGGTGAGGGGCAAATTGGCACCGGCAGCTTCGGTCGGCTACAGCGGCTGCAAGACGCCATCGCCCTGCGCCGTGGGCAGAAAAGTGGCAAAACCATGACGGGCATAGTTTTCCCGCAGCACGGCCAGCCGCGCTGGCTGGGCCGCATAGGCTGCCGGTAACAGAAAGCCGATGCGTGGTGCCGGCATGGCCAGCCGATCGACAATCTGACGAAACACCCGGCCATGTTCCTGACTGACCGCCTCCAGCAGCAAGGCCGATACCGGCAAGATCAGCCCCTGCTCGCCATAGCCGGCTTGCAGATAATTGAGCAAATGCAGGCTGCGGATAAAGCGGTCCAGCACCACCGGCGTTTCGCTGACACGGGTCAGCCGCGTCAATGCCTCGTCCGCCAGCACCTCGCCTCCCGGCGCAATGGCTTGCAGCCGCGCCAGTACGCCCAGCGACTGGCCGGCAGCATCATGGGCCGGCTCGAACTGGCTGGACAAGCGCACCTTGATGAACTCACCCATTACCTGCCCGTCAGCCGTGCTCCATAGCGGAAACTCCATGAAGTACTCGGCATGGACGGTGCGTAAAAACTGGGTGAGAAATGCATTCATGACAAACCTGACCATCTGCAGGCAATACTTAATGGGAATAAAGGACAATGCCGGCCTGGCGCTTACCAGCGGCGGCAGACAAATGAACAGGCTGATCCACGCCTCACTGTAGCCCGACCAGCCTGGATTGCTAAATGCCCATTCCTCATATCGCTATTCGCCACACAGATAAGCCGCCGGCGACAAGCCAGTATTGATATGGCACAAATCAGTGAAAAGTTGCACTGGACCGCAAGAAATACCCGCTGGATACTGGGGACGTTAATCCTCCTCCATCCTTATGGAACTTGCGCCCACCCCTTGCCGGGTGGGCGATTTTTATTCCGCCGCCCGGCTACCTCCCCCCCCCACCGCTGATTGACAGTCACGCTAGCTGACTTGCCATCTTCAAGCGCCGCTGACAGGCCTGCCTGCCACGCGTCTGCCCTGCCTGAACACAAACCGCCCTAACAACTGCTTTAAACAAATTTAGAGTAATCTGCAGTGACAGAAGCAGCCTGCGCCAGCCTCACCGGCACAGTGGCACTGACAGACTGCTCGGCACAGCGCTAATCTTTGAACAGAAGCTTATTTATGCAATAAGAACAACTCGATATACTGCATGAAACAGCTCAATAGGCGTCATTTTTTATAGTTTTTATTTAAATTGACGTCATCTGCAGAAAGAAACAACGTGATTGACCTTACGCCCTCCTCCTGGTTGACGCAGCGATTCGGCACGGACAGCCCACGCTGGAGACTGCCGCCGGACTCCAACGCGCTCTATCTTTCCGATGCCGACGACCGGATGATCGTCGCCATTGCACTGAGCAATGCCCAAGCCGAAGATGTCCGCAGCCTGGAAGGCTCCACCGCCACCGTCGCCATCGAAACCCAGCTGGAAGGCATGCCACTGGGGCTGATCCTGATTGGCCGCCGCACCGACCATGACGAATGGCGCGGCGTGGCCACCTGGTGCAATGACACTGCCGCCGTGCGGCGCGAGATGGAACGCGGGCTGAATTTCTCCGAGCAGGTCATTTCCGAAGTCAGCTCGCTGATCGTGATCGTGGACGACCAGGGCAATATCAAGCGCTTCAATCGCGAATGCGAACGGCTTTCCGGCAAGACCGAGGCCGACGTCATGGGCAAGAACGCACTGGAGCTGTTCTTCTCGGCCGAAGAGTCGGAAAAGATTCGCGCCAACCTCACCACCTTCTTCCGCAGCATGCACAGCTGGGAAACCGAACGCCACATCCTGACCAAAGACGGCCCGCGCCTGATCTGGTGGCGCAACCGGCTGGTACGCAACGCCACGGTGGACCAGTGGTTTCTGGTGTGCTCCGGCACCGACATCACCGAGCAGCGCCGCGCACAAGCCAAGCTGGAGGAACAGGCCAGCACCGACAGCACCACCGGCCTGCCCAATCGCCACGCCATCCAGAACATCATCAATCTCGCCGTTGCCGCCAAGCCGGCCAAACCCTTTGATCTGCTGTTCCTGGATCTGGACAACTTCAAGAACATCAACGACCACTATGGCCATGCCATGGGTGACCTGCTGATTGCCCGTGTCGGCAAGGCGCTGCGCGAGCAAATCGGCCCCGGCGATGCGCTGGCACGCTTTGGCGGCGACGAATTCCTGCTGCTACTCTACGACGCCACCCCGGAGAAAACCGCCAGCGTGTGCCGCCAGATCCGCACGCTGATGGAAACACCATTTACCCTGCAGCACATCCAGGTTTACTCCGGCTGCTCCATCGGCGTGGCCAGTTTTCCGGCCGATGGCGAGAGCCTGAGCGAGCTGGTACGCAATGCCGACACCGCCATGTATGCCGCCAAGGCAGCAAACAAGGGTGGCGTCATGTATTTTTCGCGCGAGATGAACAACCACCTGCAGGAAAGCATGTGGCTGGATGGCGGCTTGCGCCAGGCCTTGCAGGAGAGCCAGTTCAGCCTGCACTACCAGCCGCAGGTTTGCCTGCGCAGCATGCAGGCGGTTTCGGTGGAGGCACTGATCCGCTGGCAATCGACCGAGCGCGGCATGGTGCCGCCGCTGAGCTTCATCCGTTATGCCGAGGATTCCGGCCTGATCAAGCAGATTGGCCGCTGGGTCATCCGCGAAGCCATGGCGCAGGCAAGACGCTGGAGCACCCTGCCGCAGCCGCTGCGCATTTCGGTCAATCTGTCGGCCCGCCAGTTGGGCGACCCCGAGCTATTGTCCGACTTCATGGCCGCCATGCAGCAGCATGGTTTCACCCAGTCGCCGCTGGATATCGAGCTGACCGAATCCTGCATCGCCTCGGATGAGGCACGCACCATCGAGATCATGAGCGCGCTGCGCGCACTGGGCGTCAACATCCACCTGGACGACTTCGGCACTGGCTATTCTTCGCTGTCACAGCTCACCCGCCTGCCGCTGCAAGTCATCAAGATGGATCAAAGCTTTATCCGCGCCATTCCGGCGGATGCCCGATCGATGGCGCTACTGCGCTCCATGGTGGCGGTGGCACAGCAGCTGGATTTCCAGATCGTGGCCGAGGGCGTGGAAACCGACAGCCAGCTGGACTTCATCCGTGAAATCGGGGTCGACCTGGCTCAGGGCTATCACTTTGCCCGCCCCATGCCCGCCGACCAGCTGGAACAATGGCTGCGCCAGCATGGCAAACCCTGAAGCGGATCTGCCATGCCATTCAATCAGCGGCCCGGGTTCAGGCGCGCGTGCGCTTGTTCTGCAGCTGAACCAGTCTTTCCATATAGGCAATATCCTTGTCTTCCACTGACAGCGCGGTATCCACCCAATCCTGGGTGATATCCATCAGCTCTTCGCGGTGAATGGGGAATACCCGGTGGCGGGCGCGCAGCATGGCACGGATGCCGTTCATTCTGGGCTGCAGGGTGTCGATGAAGGTTCTGGCGGCCATCACCCCCTCACCCGGTTCGAACAACTGGTCGGCCAGCCCCACCTCATGATGCCAGGGGGCACGCGGTGCCTCGCCCGAGGAAATCAGCTGCTCGGCCACCCTTTGCCCCGCCTTGCGCCCGACAAATGAATAAGCCCCCATGCCGGGGAAAAGATTAAACGAAATCTCGGGAAATCCCATTTTTGCATCGCGCTGCGCCAGCAGGTAATGATGGGCCAGCGCCGCCTCAAAGCCCCCGCCCAGGGCACTGCCCTCCACCAGTGCCAGCGTGATGACATTGCGGCCAAAGCCGCCATCCAGATGGCACAGAATATCAATGCATCGGGTGGCATAGCTGGACAGTACAGCGCGCTGGCGCTGGCGTATGGCCTGGGAAAACAGGCTCAGATCGCCACCGGTGTTATACATGTGCGGCACGGTTGAACCCGAGATAAAGAAATCAATCGGCAGCTTGCTGTCGCGCACCGCGCGGAACACCGCTTCCACATCATCCAGCAAGGCCGGGTTGAAGCTGGGGCGCGGATGGGTATGCATCATCAGCCACACGATGCGACGGGCGCTTTCGTAGTAAGCGGTCAGTTGCGATGTGTGACCTGCTTCGGTAAAAATCTGGCAATCCTTGTGGAATGCATCAGTCATGTCGGCTCCTCATGAGCGTGGTGGAAAATCGATGGAACGTTTGATTTTCCAGCTTTGCCGCCAGCATAAACAGTGACCTCGGTTCATTCCATCTGTTTTGAATAATTTTATCCTTTTCATTTTATTTAAAGAAAACAACAGGAAATGGTGACTTTTGCCTATTCCTCCATATTTCCATTCATCATGACATTTACGCTGTTTTTTGCAAAAAACGGCTTGCCCGCCTGCCCGGCCACCGTTTCACCGGGCGCCAACCACTCCCACCCGGCAAGGCCACGCGATGATCAGTGAAGAAATCACCCTGCGCAAACTGCAGATCCTGACCGCCTTCGTCGCCAGCGGCAGCCTGGCACGCACCGCCGAGCGCATGCAGATGAGCACCGTCAGCGTGCACCGCGCCCTGCATTCGCTGGAAGACGCCATGCGCTGCGCGCTGTTCCGCCATGAAGGCCGCCGGCTGATTGCCTTGCCTGCCGCCCTGGCGCTGGCCGAAGCTGCCGAGGACGCCGGACGCACACTGGAAAGCGGCATCCGCAAGGCCCGCGAAAAAGCCGGCTTTGGCGCGGCCCAGCTGAAAATCGGGGCCATGTACTCGCTGACGGTGGAGCTGATTCCGCGGCTGGTGATGGGGGTCAAGCTGCGCCGGCCCGAGCTGGCCATCGAATTGCAGCTGGGTTCCAACACCCAGCTGCTGGACAAGCTGCAAGCCCAGGATGTGGACGCCCTGCTGATGTCGCTACCCGTCGATGGCAGCCCGCCAGGCCTGCTGGCGCTACCCTTGTTCGAGGATGAGTTGTTTCTCGCCTCCTCGCTGGCCAGCCCGGCTCCTGCCGGTGCAGAGGCGGATCTGACCGACTACCGCCACCACAAGTTTGTCGCCCTCAACGACGGTTTTGCCACCAGCCGCGACTTCCAGCGCCTGTTCAGCCACGCCGGCTACCAGCCGGATGTGGTGATGCGGGTAGATGACATTTTCTCGCTGATGAACCTGGTGGCGGCCGGCGTGGGCCTGAGCCTGCTGCCCGGCCGGGTCAGTGCCTTGTTTGCCGGGCGCATCCGCTTCACCCCATTGGCCCCGCAGTGGCGTAGCACCCAGCATATCGGCCTGTTGCTGCAGGAGTGCCGTGAGCGCGATCCCAACCTGCTGGCCTTGCTGGCCGAAGCGCGCATGCTGGGGCGGCACATTTCCAGCAATGGCCTTGCCGCCAAACCATTAGCCTCAGGCTAACAATTCGCCAGCCAGCTTGATTGATGGCCAGCCTGCCAGCGCCTACCTTGCAGACATTCTCATCTGCGATATGGAGCACCCATGCTGGCAGCCTCATCCCCCTCCCCGGTCTGGAATCGCCGCCGAAATGAAAAACGCCGCCGGATTGAGCGGGTCAGCCATCTGGCCAGCGGCCGCATCCTGCCCACCCGCCAGCTGACCACCGCGCTGGAAATCCTGATCGCCCCCGGCGACCGGGTGGTGCTGGAAGGCAACAACCAGAAACAGGCCGACTTCCTGTCGCGCAGCCTGGCCCGGGCAGACCCGGCCCGGCTGCATGACCTGCACATGATCATTCCCAGCGTGGGCCGGCCCGAGCATCTGGACATCTTCGAAAGCGGCATTGCCCGCAAGCTGGATTTTTCCTTCTCCGGCCCACAAAGCCTGCGCATTGGCCAGCTATTGCAGGATGGCTGCCTGGAAATCGGCGCCATCCACACTTATGTCGAGCTGTATGCCCGGCTGTTTGTCGATCTCACCCCGAATGTCGCGCTGGTGGCCGCTTATCAGGCCGACCGCCATGGCAATCTCTACACCGGCCCCAGCACCGAGGACACGCCGGCACTGGTAGAGGCCACCGCTTTTCGCGACGGCATCGTCATTGCCCAGGTCAATGAAATCGTCGACGACCCGGCCGAACTCACCCGGGTGGACATTCCGGCCGACTGGGTGGATTTCGTGGTGCTGGCCGACCGCCCCTTCTTTATCGAGCCGCTGTTCACCCGTGATCCGCGCCTGATCAAGCCGGTACACATCCTGATGGCCATGCTGGCGATACGTGGCATCTACCAACGGCACCAGGTGCAATCGCTCAACCACGGCCTGGGCTTCAATACCGCCGCCATCGAATTGCTATTGCCCACCTATGGCGAACAACTGGGACTGAAAGGCAAAATCTGCCGCCACTGGACGTTGAACCCGCACCCCACCTTGATTCCGGCCATCGAAAGCGGCTGGGTGGACAGCGTGCACTGCTTCGGTGGCGAACTGGGCATGGAAGCCTATGTGGCGGCACGCCCCGATGTGTTCTTTACCGGGCGTGACGGTTCGTTGCGCTCCAACCGCGCCTTCTGCCAGATGGCCGGGCAATATGCGGTGGACATGTTCATCGGCTCCACCCTGCAAATGGATGGCGACGGCCACTCTTCCACGGTCACCCATGGCCGGCTGTCCGGCTTTGGCGGCGCACCCAATATGGGTCACGACCCGCATGGCCGGCGGCATGCCAGCCCGGCCTGGCTGGACCTGATCCAGACCGACAACCTGCTGGCCCGTGGCCGCAAGCTGGTGGTGCAAATGGTAGAAACCTTCCAGGGCGGCGGCCAGCCCACCATCGTGGAAAGCCTGGACGCGGTGGAAGTGGCCCGCAGCAACGGCATGCCACTGGCACCGGTCATGATTTACGGCGACGACGTCAGCCATGTGCTGACCGAAGAGGGCATCGCCTATCTGTACAAGGCGCAATCGCTGGAGCAGCGCCGGCAGATGATTGCCGCCGTGGCCGGCATCACCCCCATCGGCCTGCGCCACGACCCGGCCAGCACGGCCAGCCTGCGCCGGGCCGGACTGGTGGCCCTGCCGGAAGACCTGGGCATCCGCCGCAGCGAGGCCAGCCGCTCCTTGCTGGCGGCCAAGAGCATGGCGGAACTGGTGAGCTGGTCGGACGGGCTGTACCAGCCGCCGGCACGGTTCAGGAGCTGGTAATGCGGCGCGCCCTTCTACCCGATCAGGCCGGGCAACTGGCCAGCCAGTTGGCGGCATTGGCCTGCCAGTCGCTATTGGACGAAGCCCGGCTGTCCCCCAAGCCCGGGCTGGTCGACAGCCGTGGCAGCGGCGCACATCGCGATCTGACCCTCGCCCTGCTGTGCCGCTCGGCCCATGCCTTGCAACCGGCCTTCTTCGCCATGGCCCGCGCCGCCTGGCAGCAAGCACCCTCGCCAGCACTGCGCGCACAGCTGGGCAGCCTGGGCCGTGCCGGCGAGCAGGCCATGCTGCAAGCCAGCGGCGGCGTCAACACCCATCGCGGCGCGATCTGGGCCATCGGCCTGCTGGTGGCCGCCGCCGCCATGGACGCCAGCCAGCCGCAAGCCGTGGCGGTCTGCCAGCGTGCCGCTGCGCTGGCAAAACTACCCGACCACCAGCGGCCGGCACCACCGCGCAACGGTGAACTGGCCTGCCAGCGCTACGGCGTGGGCGGTGCGCGTGGCGAGGCCCAGCAGGGTTTCCCGCACATCACCCGGCTGGCCCTGCCCGCCCTGCATGCCAGCCGCGCGTGCGGCGACGGCGAGGTCAATGCCCGGCTCAATGCCCTGCTGGCCATCATGAGCCGGCTGGACGACACCTGCCTGCTGTCACGCGGCGGCATGCCGGGGCTGACGCTGGTGCAGAGCGGCGCACAGGCGGTACTGAGCGCAGGCGGGGTAGCCACGCTGCCCGGACGCCGCCGACTCTATCAACTGGAAAAAGACATGCTGGCGCAACGCCTGTCACCGGGCGGCGCAGCCGACCTGCTGGCCGCCACCCTGCTGCTGGACCGGCTGCCGGCCATGGCAGCCCACTGACAAGTAGAAGCAAGGAGCAATCATGGAAAAACTGCATCTGGACTACCCGGCCGGCGCACCGGCCACACAGCGTGTACTGGTCGGCGTAGTGGCCTCCGGCGACCTGGAAGTGCTGATCGCACCAGCCGCTGCCGGCAGCTGCCACATCGTGATCCACAGTGCCGCTGATGGCAGCGCCGCCCGCTGGCGCGCCCAGCTCGACCGCCTGTTTGCCGATGGCCAGGCCGCCGCCATGCAGATGGAGATCAATGATTTCGGTGCCACCCCCGGCGTGGTCAGCCTGCGGCTGGCCCAGGCACTGGAGGAGCTGTCCGCATGAGCCATCAACAAGACATCGCCCGCCTGTTGCAGGGCCGCAGCTTTATCGAGCTGAGCGCACGCGAACGCGCCCACTGCCTGCTGGATGCCGGCAGCTGCCGCGAGCTGGCCGGACCGTTCGAACGGCTGTACTCACCCTGGCTCAGTGCGCAGGGCATCGTGGCGCAGGCCGATGACGGCGTGGTCATCTGCAAGGGCTTGCTGGATGGCCAGCCGGCGGTGGTGGCCGCCATCGAAGGCAGTTTTCAGGGTGGCAGCCTGGGTGAAGTGGGCGGAGCCAAGCTGGCCTGCGCACTGGAACTGGCGGCGGCAGACAATCGCCGGGGCATTGCCACCCGTGCCGTCATCCTGTTTGAAACCGGCGGCGTGCGCCTGCAGGAGGCCAATCTGGGTCTGGCTGCCATTGCCGAAATCCATGCCGCCATTGCCGACCTGGTCCGCTATCAGCCGGTGATTGGCATCATCGCCGGCACCGTGGGCTGTTTTGGCGGCATGTCGATTTCCGCCGGCCTGTGCAGTTATCTCATCGTCACCCGCGAGGCACGGCTGGGCCTGAACGGCCCGCAAGTCATCGAGCAGGAAGCCGGCGTGGCCGAATACGACTCACGCAACCGCCCCTTCATCTGGAGCCTGAGCGGTGGCGAACAGCGCCATGCCTGCGGACTGGCCGATGCCTTGCTGGAAGACGACAGCGTGCTGATCCGCCAGCAACTGCTGCACTACTTTGCCAGCGGCCTGCCCGGCACGCCGCGCCACCGCCGCAGCCAGCACACTCTACAGCGGCTGCTGGCCATCGACAGCGCCGCCCAAGCCGATGCCGACTCTGCCCGTCAACTCTTCCAGCAAGGAGCCCGCCCATGAGCCAACCTTCCATCAGCCAGCGCGGCCGCGACTGGTTTCACGCACTGTGCGGCCAGCAACCCTTGCTTGCCGGCTATCCACCATCACTGCTGGTGGCTGACAGCGAACTGGCCGGCCAGCCGGCACGCTATATCGCGGTGGTGGCCGATCCGCACAATCCTTTTATCCGTGCGCGCCACGGCGAGGTAGGCCTGCTGGAAGGCTGGGCGCTGGCCGCCGCCATCGACGCCGCAGTGGAGGCCGACCGCCAGCAGCCTTGCCAACGCGCCATCGTCGCCATCATCGATGTCCCCAGCCAGGCTTATGGCCGGCGCGAAGAGGCCTACGGCATTCACCAGGCGCTGGCCGCCGCCGCTGCTGCCTATGCGGGCGCACGGCTGGCGGGCCATCCGGTAATCGGACTGATTGTCGGCAAGGCCATGTCCGGCGCGTTTCTGGCCCATGGCTACCAGGCCAACCGCCTGCTGGCGCTGGACGATGCCGGGGTGATGGTGCATGCCATGGGCAAGCAGGCTGCCGCCCGCATCACCCTGCGCACGGTGGAAGAACTGGAAACACTGGCCGCCAGCATCGCGCCCATGGCCTATGACATCGCCAGCTATGCCAGCCTGGGCCTGCTGTGGCAATTGCTCAAAGTGCAGCAGCCAGACCAGCCCACACCGGCCGATGTACAGCTGGTGCGTGCCGCGCTGACTGAGGCTTTGCACGATATCCAGGCCGACCCGCAACGCGACCTGCGCCAGCGGCTGCATGGCGAACACCGCCAGGCCACACGCCAGGTACGTGAGTTGCTGCAGCGGCAATGGGCGGAGAACGAAGGCTAAAACCAGCACAAATCCGGCGCAGTAAAGCCTTGTGGCCTGCCGTTTCTTTTCAGGAGTTTCCGATGCTCAAGCCTTACCTGCCGCACGATCTGCTGTGGCTTGCCAGCCCTTCGGCCCTGGCCACCGACAGCGAGCTGCCCGCCTGGCTGCCACAGCATTGGCACCCCGGCCTGCCGGTGGTGGTGCGCCGCGCCAGCGCCAGGCCCGGCTGGATTGCGGTCGGGGTACGCGGCCCGCAGCGCTGGCAACGCTGCGCCTTGTGGGCGCGCAGCAAACAGCTAAGCCGTGTGCTGCGCCCGGAGCAAGTGGCGGCACAGCAAGGCTGGCGCCAGCATCCGCGCCTTGCCGCCCTGCCGGCACTGCAAGCCCTGCAGCGGTCACACGCAGCCTTGCTGGCCTGCGGCCTCGTCTGGGGCATCACCGGTAGCGCCGGCTTTGAGCTGGCAAGCGGCCAGCCCGCCCTTGGCAGCGACAGCGATCTTGACTTGCTGCTGCGCTGCCCGCAGCCACCGGATCGTCCACGGTTACAGACACTGGTCGCTGCACTGGCACAGCTGCCTTGTCGCGTGGATATCCAGCTGCAAACCCCAGCCGGTGGCGTGGTGCTGGCCGAATGGCTGCGCGGTGGCCGGGTGCTGCTGAAAACCGCCACTGGCCCCTTGCTGCTGGATGAGCCGCTGGCCCCATGGCCCGGCAACCGGACCCAGCAGCTGGAGCAATGCCCATGAGCGTACTGTTTACCTTTCCCGGCCAGGGCAGCCAGCGCCCCGGCATGCTGCAGCAGCTGCCGCAACACGCGGCCTGTCAGGCGGCACTGGCCGAGGCCGCATCTGTGCTGGGCAGCTCGCCGCTATTGCTGGATTCTGCCGCAGCGCTGCGCTCCACGGTGGCGGTACAGCTATGCCTGCTGATCGCTGGCGTGGCCTCGGCCCGCCTGCTGCAGCAGGAAGGCATCCGGCCGCAGATGGTCGCCGGCTTGTCGATTGGTGCCTTTGCCGCTGCCGTGGTGGCCGAAGCCCTGCCGCTGGCCGATGCCCTGCGCCTGGTGCGGCGGCGCGGCCAACTGATGGAACAGGCTTATCCGCAGGGCTATGGCATGTGTGCGGTAAGCGGCCTGGCCCAGCCCCAGCTGGCAAACCTGCTGGCCCAGCTACAGGCCGCCAGTCATCCGCTTTATCTGGCCAATATCAATGCCGAACGGCAACTGGTGGTGGCTGGCAGCGATGCCGGCCTGCAGCAGCTGGCCAGCCTGATCCAGACCGGGGGAGCCGGCCGCTGCCAGCGGCTGGACATCAGCGTGCCATCGCACTGCAGCCTGCTGGATGAAGCTGCCAGCGCGCTGCGCCAGGATTTTTCCCGCATCAGCCTGGCCGTTCCACGACTGGACTACCTCAGCGCCAGCTCCGCCCGCGTGCTGCGGCGGCCCGAGCAAATTGCCGATGATCTGGCCGGCAATATGGCGCGACTGGTGCGCTGGCACGACTGCAGCCGGCTGGCATATGAGCGCGGCGCACGGCTGGCGGTGGAGATGCTGCCCGGCAGCACCCTGAGCAAGCTGGTCGGCACGGTATTTGAAGATGGCGCGGCATTGGCCCTGTCCAGCACGCGGCTGGACAGCCTGCAAGCCCAGGCCAGCCGGTGGCAGGCGCAAGGCTAGTGCGGCCAGCAGGCAAGGCCGCAGCAGGTTTTTAGCAAGCAGCGCTAAAGCGCAGCCAGCACCGCATCCAGCGCATCCAGCAACAGGTCGGCATGTTCACGGGCAAACGGCAGTTGCGGCCGCAGCTTGAGGATATTGCCGGCCGGACCGGTGGCGCTGAGCAGCACCCGCCGTTCGCGCAGCGCATTGACCACGCGGGTGGCCGCGGCCGTGGCCGGCTGTTTGCCCTGGCGGTCGTTCACCAGTTCCACCCCAAGGAAAAAGCCCGCGCCACGCACATCGCCGATCAGCTCATGCTTGCCGGCCAGTGCCTCTAGCCCCGCCTTGAGATAAGCCCCGGTGACGTGGGCATTGTGCTGCAAGCCCTCCTGTTCGATCACCTCCAGCACCGCCATGCCGGCGGCACAGGACACCGGATTGCCACCAAAGGTATTGAAGTAACGCACCCGGCTGCCAAAGGCGTCGATGATGTCGGCGCGTGCCGCCAGCCCGGCCAGCGGATGTCCGTTGCCCATGGGCTTGCCCATGGTGACGATGTCCGGCAGCACGCCATGCCGCTGGAAGCCCCAGAAATGGCTGCCGCTGCGGGCAAAACCGGCCTGCACCTCGTCGGCGATGAACAGGCCGCCAGCGGCGTGGATGGCATCGACAGCGCCGGCCAGAAAGCCGGGCGGATCGGCAAACACGCCATCGCTGGTAAACAGCGTGTCCACCAGCAGTGCCGCCGGGCGGATGCCGTGGCGCTGCAAGTCGGCCATCGCCGCCTGCACATCGCGGGTAAAGCGCGCGGCTACCTCATCGGGATTACCGCGATAGCCATCCGGCGCGGCCACGGTACGTACATTCGGCCCCAGCGCCACGCCCTCGCCAAAAGCCGGCGAACAGGCGGCCACGCTACTGGTGACGCCATGGTAGGCATGGCTGCTGACAATCAGCCCGCTGCCGCCAGTAAAGTTGCCGGCCAGCCGCAAGGCCAAGTCATTGGCCTCGCTGCCAGTGCAGGTAAACATGGCCTGATAGCCGGGCATGGCCAGGGTAGCCAGCAGGCGCTCGGCATAATCGACAATGCCTTCGTCCAGGTAACGGGTATGGGTGTTGAGCGTGGCCGCCTGGCGGGCGATGGCCTGCACCACCTGCGGATGGCTGTGCCCCACCGAGGCAACATTGTTGTAGACATCCAGATAGGGCTGACCGGCGGCGTCGTACAGCCACACCCCCTCGCCCCGCACCAGATGCAAGGGCTGCTGATAGAACAGGCGATAAGCCTGGCCCAGTGCCTGTTGCCGCCGCCGGATCAGCGCCTGCTCCTGCTCTGGCAGGCTGGCCAGCGTGGTCGGGTCGAAGGCATTGGCCATGCGTTGGTCTGGCGGATTCATGCTTGTCCTTTCGTCTGGCACAACTGCTGCAGATAAGCGGTGGCGCGTGCCGGGCCAAACGCGGCCAGCCTTTGCAGACCGTCCCAGCTCAGGCCGTTGTTGCGCAGGATATAACTGCGGTTTTCCGGATAACGTGCCGCGCGCCAGCCGGTGATGGTGACCGTCATGCACAGCCGGGTCATGATCAAGGAATACAGCAGATCGATTTCGCCGGGCTGCAAGGGACAGACCGCGTGGTAGCCGGCAATCAGCTCGCCGGCGCTATCCAGCGGGTTGTCATTGGTGGACAGCTGGTAGGAACAGGCCACCGCCAACTCGTTGATCAAGGGGGCTTCCACCATGTCGCCAAAATCGATCAGTCCGGCAGTAGTGACATGGTCTTGCGGATCCACCAGCACATTGTGCGGGTTCAGGTCGTTGTGAATCACCTGCCGGCGCAAACCCGCCAGCTGCGGCTGTACCTGCTGCATGAAATGCGCCAGCCAGTCAGCCAGCACTGCCTTTTGTGGCCCGTCCGGGGTTTCGGCCAGCAGCGGCTGCAGCCGCTGTGCATGCTGGATGTCCCATAGCAGCGGGTGATGGGCGGCCGGGTGCGCATAGTCGCGCAAGGCATTGTCCAGCCGGCCCAGCGTCTGCCCCAGATGACGGCGCTGGGCCGCACTGCGCGGAGTCTGATGCAGCGGCTGCCCGGCCAGATAGCTGAGCAGGCGCAGCACGCGCTGGCTGCCATCGGTCATTTCGACTGCGGCATAGGGCTGGCCGTCGCGGTGCGGCAGCAATTGCGGAATGGGCAGGCCGGAGTCTTGCGCCAGCGCGTGCAGCAAGGCACGACTCTGGAAATCGGTGACGGTACGGTCTTCGGCTGGATGCGTCAGCTTCAGTACATATTCGCGGCCATCGTAGCCACGGATGTGGAAGTTGGCATCGCGTTCGCTATTGAGCGGGCTGGCCACGCCACGCAGGCCGTAATGCTGCCACAGCAACGCGGTGGCCTCGCTGCACTCTACCGGCGCGGCGGCGGTGGAAAACAGCTGGTCGATCACACCATCAGACACGGTCTCAGACATGCTGGCCACCATTGATATGGATTTCCGAGCCGTTGATATAAGAAGAGTGGCCGGAGCAGAGGAAATAAATGGCCTCGGCCACTTCATGCGGTGTGCCCAGGCGGTGCATCGGCACATCACGCTCGATGATGCGGGCGGTATCCGGCGACAGGATGGCGGTGTCGATTTCGCCTGGAGCGATGGCATTGGCGCGGATGCCATGCGGGCCAAACTCGTGTGCCAGCTCGCGGGTGAGCGCCGCCAGCCCGGCCTTGGAGGCGGCATAGGCCACGCCGGCAAACGGGTGGACGCGCGAACCGGCAATCGAGGTGACATTGACGATGGAGCCCTGCCCCTGTTTCAGCTCGGCAAACAGGCCGCGCGCCAGCAAGGCGGTGGACACCAGATTCACATTCAGCACCCGGCTCCAGTCATCGGCGGCGCTGGCCAGAATGCCCAGCCGCTCGCCCTGCGGCCCCTTGGGTGAAATGCCGGCATTGTTGACCAGTGCATGCAGCTCGCCATGGGGCAGCCGGCTTTGGACTTCGGCAATCAATTGATCCAGGCAGGACAGGTCGGACAAATCGGCCTGAATATGGCTCTGCCGTGCCGATGGCCACAGGCAGTCGGCGGAAAACGGTTGGCGTGACACGGTGAAAATCTGCCAGTCATGCTCCTGAAACAGCTTGACCGTGGCATGGCCGATGCCGCGACTGGCACCGGTCAACAACATATAGCGGGTGGATGGAGGCATGGCATTACTCCTGTCAGCGTGATAATCGACGGCAGCACGCAGCCGAATCAAATTATGATGCATCATATTTGCTGCATTTCAAATTGGCAAGCGCAGTGTTACCATGCCGCCATCCCCCTTTCGGCCGCACCGCCATGCACTACCAACTCGACACACTGGAACACGACAATCTGGGCAGCACGGTTTATCAGCTGCTGTGTGATGCGCTGATCAGCGGCCGGCTGCAGCCCGGTGCCCGGCTGAAAATACGCGAGCTGGCCGAGCAGCTGGGCACCAGCGTCACCCCGGTGCGTGACGCCATCTTGCGGCTGGTGCAGGAGCAGGCACTGGCCATGCAGTCGCCGCGCGACATTCGCGTGCCCTACATGACGGTGGAGCGCTATCTGGAAATACGTGCCATCCGCATCCGGCTGGAGGGCCTGGCGGCCGAAACCGCCGCCACCAAGGCACAGCCTGCCGACATCGCCCGGCTGGAGGACATCGTCGCGCGCAATGCCGTGGCCATGACCGCGCAGGACATTGCGCTGGGCTGCGCCCTGAACCAGCACTTCCATTTCGCGCTGGTGGAAATAGCCGGCCTGCCCTTCCTGCACGGCATCCTTTACCGTATCTGGTTGCAGATGGGGCCGCTGATCGCCGCCGTCTACCAGCAAGGCGGCAGCGCCATGCTGGACTACCACTATCCGGTGCTGGAGGCGATGCGCCAGCGCGATGGCGCGGCGGCGGCGCTGGCCATTGGCGACGACATCCTCAGCGGCGGCCAAGCCATCCTGCTGCATCTGCAAACCCGCCAGAGCGCTGACTGACGGATTTCCGCACGACTGACACGACCACATCGGCGGCCAGCCGTACCACACCTTAAAAACACCTTTCATTTCAATGACTTGAACGGATAATTTCAGGCACGATGTTTGCAATACACAGCTGCGTTCGTTCTTGCAGAAAGCTGCTGCCATGACTTTCAAACTGCTGTGCACCCTGCTGCTTGCCTCCCTGCTGGCCGGCACCCTCAAAGCCAGTCCCCTGGCCGAGCCATCCAGCCTGTCACTACTGGCCATCCTGCTGCTGATGACGGCAATGAACGCCGTGGTCTATGTGCTGATCCGCCTGCTATTCCTCAAGCTGGCCCCACGCAGCAAATAAGCGGCGCAGCGCTAGACGTGACAAGGCCCGGCAAAGCCGGGCCTTGTTACGCGCAAGCTGATTCCAGATGCCTTACCCACCCTTGCCCCCCACTTGCAAAAGCCAGCCTCGGCTTGCTGCGGCAAGCACACAAAGGGGCGGGTCAATCTGCTGACCAGCCCCTTCGATTCCTGCCCCTTAAGCGCGGCTAACAAGAGCCGTGCGTCGCTGGGGCCAGCCGCAACGCCGCAGCAAGGTTTTGCTTAGCGGCTCGACTCAGGCCATCAGGTAAATCAGCGCCGCCTCGCCAAACACACCAATCACCGTCCCCACCAGCACCGAGTGCGAGGCATGCAGGGCGTAGGTCTGGTTGCGCACGGCAAACATCGAGGCGGCAATCGCCGTCGGCACCGCCCCCACGATCAACGCCTGGCGGGCAAACTCGGCATCCACGCCAAACAGCAGGATACCCAGCAGCATCAGTGCCGGCTGCAGGAAATTCTTCATCGCCACATTGCCCACCACATGGCTGTTAAACGCCGGTTTTTCACCACAGAACATCAGGCCCAGTGCCAGCAAGGACACCCCACCGGCCGCCTTGGCCAGCATGTCCACACTCTCCTGCACCGCCGCCGGCAGGTGCAGATGATTGAAACTGAGCACCACCCCCAGAATGGGCAGCCAGACAATCTGGTTGGACAGGGTCTTGACCATGCTCTGCTTCAGCATGGTCACCACCCCATCATCACTGCCCGACGCGGACATCTCGCCACAGCGGCACAGCACGATGGTCAGCGGCAGGATGATGAAGCTGGTGATCAGGTTGCCGATCAGTACCGCAATAAAGCCCTGCGGCCCGCACACCTGCTGCAGGATGGGCGCGCCAAAGTAGGCCATATCGGGAAAGGTGCAGACCAGCGCCTGGATGGCGCTGCTTTTCAGATCACTACGGTAGTAATAACGCCCGGCCAGCAAGGCCAGGACGTAAGTGCCGACAAAGCCAAAGCTCAGGCACAGGATGAACGGCACATTCTGGATGCGCTCCGGCGGCGTTTTCAGCGCGCCGATAAACAGCGAACAAGGCAAGGCATAGCGCATCACCAGCGTGGCCAGCACACTCACATCGGCCTGACGGAAATAGCCGCGCTGCCCGCCAAACCAACCCAACATCATCAACAGCACCACCGGCAGCAGTGCCGTGCTCATGGTTCCCAGCATGTTATTGCTCCTTATCTCTGCAAAGTGTCTCTCACCGCTTGCATAGCAAGGCGCATGCCATCGCACAGCACTCCCAAACCATTGATTTAAATACACAAATAAACAACAAGCATCGCAACAGTACGGTTTCCCGCGAATCTGCCGCACCTGCCACGCGGAAATCCGCACACGCCAGCCAAGCCCACCGTCCACAAGCCAGACAGGGTTTTCCGTCGATCCGGCCATGACAAAAACACGGAAATCCGACGCCCGCCAGCCCCGCGCTCAGCAAAAAATTATCATTTCTCTTTGTTTTCAATAGCTTGCAAAACACCAATATGGTGGCACGCTCCTTGCAAAGCCCAAGCCAAGGGCCAGGCCATCCGCCCGCCATCAGCACGGGCAGAGGGCCAGCACCACAGCAAAGGAAATCCCCATGAGTGAAACCATCTGCATCAGCATTGACGGCAAGGTGATGGCCGCACAGCCAGGCGACTCCATCCTGCAAACCCGGCTGCACGGCCCCGACGCCGTCACCGCCAATATCGGCTGCATGGGCCAGGGGGTGTGCGGCTCCTGTCGCTGCCTGGTCCGCAAGGCCGGCGAGCGCGAAACCGTCAGCCGGCTGGCCTGCGAAACCGTGGTGGAAGACGGCATGCAGGTCAGCTTCATCGACTACTACCTGCCCGACCACGTCCACCGCTATCGGCCGCATGATCTGCGCGACGGCTGGCAGGCCCTGCCGCAACTGCAGCAGACCTTTCCCGAAACCGCCCACTGCCGGCATTGCGGCGGTTGCGACCGCGCCTGTCCGCGTGGCATTCCGGTACAGCAAGGCATTGCCCTGGCCAGCCGTGGCGAGCTGCAAGCCGCCGCCGCGCTGTTCGATCCCTGCATCATGTGCAATCTGTGCACCCTGGCCTGCCCGGAAAACATCCGCCCCAATCATGTCGGGCTCTACCTGCGCCGCGCCCAGGCCATCCAGAACCTGCGCCCGGGCGATCTGCTGCGCCGGCTGGAACAGCAGGCACGCGGCCAGCTGGCCATCGACACCACGGCCCATCTTGCAAGGAGCGAGTCATGAGCACGGCCATTTCCTACCAGCAGGCCTGCCTTAACCGGGCCAGCCATGCCACACCGCCACTGCGGGCGGACGACCTGTCACGCGCGGCCCTGCTGGCGCAATACCACCCCGACCACGCGGCCGATGCCAGCACGCTGCTGCAAATCGGCAGCAGCCGTGGCCAGCCCTGCCACCCGCTCCTGGCCGGACTGCTGCAAAGCAATGCGCTGATTGACGGCTTTGATCTGGCCGGTGCCGAACAACGCAGCACCGACGTGCTGGTGCTGGGCGGTGGCGGGGCCGGCGCAGCCGCCGCACTGACCGCTGCCCGTGGCGGGGCCGATGTCATGCTGGCCAGCAAGCTGCGGCTGGGCGACAGCAATACCGTGATGGCCGAAGGCGGCATTCAGGCCGCACTAGCCGCCAGCGACAGCCCTCAGCAACACTTTGACGACGCCATGCGCGGCGGCCACAACTGCGCCGATCCACAACTGCTGGCACAGCTGGCGAGCGACGCACCCGGCGTCATCCGCTGGCTGATCGAACTGGGCATGCATTTTGATCTGGTCGATGCCAGCAGCGACGGCGGCAAGCTGCGCTACAAGCAAGCCGGTGGCTGCAGCCAGCCACGCATTCTGTCCTACCGCGATTACACCGGCCTGGAAATGATGCGCGTGCTGCGCGAAACGGTGGAACTGGAGCCAGGCATCCAGCTGCTGAACCGCTGCCCGGTGGTGGAACTGCTGTCGCACGAAGACGGCAGCTGCGCCGGTGCCGTGCTGTACGACCTGGAATACCAGCGCTTCATCGTGGTGTCGGCCCGGCAAACCATCCTGGCCACTGGCGGCTGCGGCCGGCTGCATCTGCAGGGTTTCCCCACCTCCAATCACTACGGGGCCACGGCCGACGGGCTGGTGCTGGCCTACCGCCTGGGCGCACAACTGCGTGACATGGATGCCTTCCAGTACCACCCCACCGGGGTGGCCTGGCCGCAGCGCCTGCGCGGCGGGCTGATCTCCGAAGCAGCCCGCTCGGCCGGTGCCATGCTGCTGAACGGTCTGGGTGAGCGCTTTGTCGACGAACTGGCCCCGCGTGATGTCGTGACCGCCGCCATCCTGCGCGAATGCGCCGCCGGCCGTGGCATCGTGCGCGACGGCCAACAAGGCGTGTTTCTCGACCTGCGCCGCCTGTGCGGCCCAGACCTGCCCGCGCTGGCCAGCCAGCTGCCGGCACTGCAACACCTGGCCGACAAATGCGGTATCGACCCCACACGCGAACCCATGCTGGTCTACCCCACCCTGCACTACCAGAACGGCGGCGTGGTGATCGACAGCCAGGGCCAGAGCAGCGTGCCCGGCCTGCTGTGCGCCGGCGAAATCACCGGTGGCATTCATGGCCGCAACCGGCTGATGGGCAATGCCCTGCTCGACATCCTCGCCTTTGGCCGCCGTGCCGGACGGCAGGCGGCGCGCCAGGCCCAGGCCGCCCGCAACAAATCATCGCTGCCGCCCCTGCGCGGCGGTATCGAACACGTCTATCGCTGGCAGCGCCAGCTGGCACTGGCCGGGCTGGACGCCAGCCAGCAAGCCCCGCTGCTGTATCCGGGCCAGGCCAGGCTGACACTGCACCGCCCCGCCAGCGCGCGCGCCTAAGAGAACACAATCATGGAAAAACTCAATCAGGTATTGCTCAACCCGTCCGTGCAGGTCGGCCCCGATCTGGCCGCCTGGCTGCAACAAGGCGGCGGGCTGGGGCTGCAGGCCGCCTTGCAGGCCCCCACCGCCATCATCCGCTGCATTGCCGATGCCGACCTGCGCGGCATGGGCGGGGCCGGCTTTCCGGCCTGGCGCAAATGGGAAGCCACCGCCAATGCCGTGGGCGATTGCAAATACGTGGTGTGCAATGGCAATGAAGACGAACCCGGTACCTTCAAGGACCGCACCCTGCTCAGCGCATCGCCGCACCAGGTGATAGAAGGTGCGCTGATCGCCGCGTTGGCCGTACGCGCCCGCTGCCTCATCTTCTACCTCAACCCGCACCAGGGCCGCAGCCTGCACACCATGCAGCAGGCCGTCAGCCAGTGGCAGGACAGCCCCTGGCCGGAAAAGCTGGCTGCCGCCATGGGTCATGCACTGGAAATCAAGGTCGTCGCCAGCTCTGGCCGCTATATCGGCGGAGAAGAAACCGCCGTGGTGGCCTCGCTGGAAGCCGGCTTTCCTTTCCCGCGCAAAAAGCCGCCCTTCCCGGCCGAGCAAGGCATCAACTGCCAGCCCACCCTGATCAACAATGTGGAAACCCTGGCCAATGTCAGCCACATCCTGCGCCATGGTGCCGGCTGGTACCGCGCACTGGGCGTGGGCAAGGCCTGCGGCACCAAGCTGTACTCGCTGTCCGGCGATGTGCTGCGCCCCGGCCTGTACGAACTGCCCATGGGTACCAGCCTGCAGCAGCTGGTTTTTGATTACGGCGGCGGCATGCTGCAGGGCAAAGCCTTCAAGGCAGTATTTACCGGCGGTCCGTCCAACACCCTGCTCACCGCGCGCGATCTGGACGTGGCACTGGATTTCGACTCGGTCTGGCTGCGCCATTCGCGGCTGGGCACCGGTGCCATGATCGTCATCTCCGAAGGCAGCAGCATCATCCGCAAGGTGGCCGAATACATCGACTTCTTCGCCAAGGGCTCCTGCGGCCAGTGCCCATCGTGCAAATGCGGCACCTTCCAGCTGGCCCGCCTGCTGGACCGGGTGGATGGCGGCCGCCACAGCCCGGCCGACCTGGATGCGCTGCAGCACCTGTGCCAGATCCTGCCTGGCAGCGGCCGCTGCGGCCTGATCGACGGCGCGGTCACCGTGGTGAAAAGCTCGCTGCACACCTTTCCACAGGAATACGGCCTGCCCGCGCAGCCACAGGCCTGATCCAGACCAGCGCCCGGCGGTGTGTTCACCCGCCGGCCTCGACCTCATGCTTTACGGAGTAAACCATGCAACACCAGACCATTGCCGGCAGCACCCCGGCACTACGCTTTTTGCTGGACCACAAGGTGGAATTCAGCTGCCACGCCTACCGCTACGAAGAACACGGCGGCACCGCCACCCCGGCCCGCGAACTGGAGGTCAACGAACACGCCGTCATCAAGACCCTGCTGTTTGAAGACCAGGACGGCCTGCCACTGGTGGTGCTGATGCACGGCGATTGCAAGGTATCGGCCAAGGAACTGGCCCGCCAGCTGCCCTGCAAAAAAGTGCAGCCGTGCAAGCCGGACGTAGCCAACCGCCACTCCGGCTATCTGGTGGGCGGCACCAGCCCCTTCGCCACCCGCACGCCGATGCCGGTGTATATGGAAGCCAGCATCCTGCAACTGCCCAAGGTCTATATCAACGGCGGCCGACGCGGCCTGCAGGTAGCGATGTCGCCGGTAGACATTGGCCATCTGCTACAGGCGCGATGTGTGGAGGTGGCGCTGGCGAAGTAAATCACCAGCAGGGCGAGGCCCGCCAAGCCAAACCCGGTATTCCGTCGTATTAGTCAATTGCCAACTTTGACTACCAATCAGGCTTGGCATCCGCGATTACGGATGATGATTTCCATGCCGCTTCCGCGTGGCAAACGGGAAGGAGGGCTGGCCTAGCCAAGCCCTCCTTCACCACCCAGACCACCCCGGGCAAGCATGACCTACGGCTGCCCGGCTGGAACTCGCGATTGACGATCGTCCAATCGCTCAAACAGCCAGCCACTTAAACCCGCAGCAGCGCACCTGTCGACATGCTTGACGGGGGATGGGGTGGTGTTGGTGTGGTGGATGCTTTCGACCCAAAGCGGAAGTGGCTGGTTTGAAGAAGCATACGTTTAGAGGAACGACCAAGTTCAGGAAATAACTTTGGACGCGCTAGCAAGAAAAACAAGGATCCCTTCAAATCACTGGGATTACCAGCCCGGCCTGATGGATCATTGCATCAAGTAATTTCAATATCTTAGAAACATCGTAACTACTGCTTCGCAACAGGTCGTCAGGTTGATCGTAGAAATGTTTTGAATAGGATTCTTTGAAATCCAACACACCATGCCACGCATCGATGTCTTTTTTGAAATTGCTCCACGTGACCTGAGGGGCTGGATATTGATCCAAACTTAGGTCGAGATAGCATTCAATCGCGGCGGCTCGACCATTGATATCAGAAACGCTAACGCCCTCCGGACCGCGGGTGACGAATTCCCTAAATTCCTCAAGATCGGGTAAGAGCATCGCTCGCATGTTTGCAGGTAGTTTCAGTTTTTCAAGCTTGCGAAAGGCATCAACGCCCTCCGCGTCGTTGTCGAAAACGAATAAGACCTGGTTGAGAAGGTCAATTCGTAAAAGCCCTTCTGCGAATTTAACGAGATTGCCGGTTCCCCAGAAATGATGGCGTTCATCGACATCGACGAAATTGAAAAAGTCTGCCACATCCGGATGGAGGATATCGAGCGACCGACGAATGATGCGTGCGTCAGATGCGCCCTCGGTCGCGATCAGAATTTTTTGCTTTTGCCGCACCCCCGGCTGGAATGCCTCACGTTTAACCCAACCGGCATGGACAATGGGGCCAAACTCCCACGTGACCTCAACTTCAGTATTTGCTGAATTCAGAGCAAAGATACGAAGCATCGACTCAGCACTCAGAATGCAAACTCTTGCGGAAAGGAAGCTAGCTTCGGACCAATAAAAATCAGAATCTTCAGTTCTGGGAATCCGCTCAAATATTTCGATCTCAGCGGCAAACCGCCCCTGTGAAAGCGTGTCTCGATCCGGTGTTTCGAACTCGACATAATTACTTTTCAGATCGCTTAGAGGATAGCGGCAAACTAAATTGCAAAATTCTTCAAACGTCAGATATTTGTCTTTCTTCTCTTCTGGCTCGCCATAGCTATCCATATAGACCGCTTCTGCGACCATCATTTCATATTCGGCGCGTGCGGCTTCAAGAGTGAAGCCGAGTATCTCAAGACGCGGCAAGATGCGAGAAAGCGTTCTTGCAAAAAGTTCCTCAGCTTCGGCCAACTCCCCCTTCTCTTCGGGATGTTCTGCGTAATATTCGTAATCTATTGAGTCCGTCTTGCGGCGGAAGAGATCACCTTCCTGGAACAAGAACCCGTAATCTATCCCCATGAAGTTCTTGGAATACGATAGAGACACATTACCAATGCAGAGTTCTATGGAAGTTCCCATTTAGCACGCCTTTTCGCCAAAATATAGATTTTTAAATTCATTAACTCTCTAATTACTGGATTCTTCTGGAGCACATCCAGTATTAGTTATTCCGCCAAATCCTTCAATCGTTTAAAAGTGCCAATGACATCATACGGCTGCTTTTGGGCGACTTGACCACTGGCCGGTTGTGGCCGAAAGCAGTCAATACATAGCACCAGCAGATGACCCCAAACTGAAATCAAGCAGGAGCTTCTATTTATCTGATGGTGACATATGGTAGCTCTGGGACTGGTAGTGGATTTCCGTTATAACTACTTTTTACAGCAGCGGCCATTCGGTATGCCCAGCTTCCTGCTTGGTCAGCAAAATTCTTATAGGGGCCTTGGATATTTTCTGAATTCCATTTACTGTCGATGGCAGTAAGGGCCGGGTCCCTGGCAACTCCGGCCATCTCGGGATTAAGCCATGTAGAGAAATGAACAAAACCACCATCTCGATAATAATGGCAATCTACGATCACCATTAAAGGGGGAGTTGAAACTCCTGCACTCCGTATACGCCGCATGGCCTCTCGCCAATAACTATCCGCAGCGTCACCAAAGCCGAATACCGGGCGGACATATACGCACTCAGGTAATCGATAATTACCCTCCAGCTTGTCCTGCATGTAAACTGACTTCAGATTGCTGCATGGATCATCCTTCCAGCCATTACGGCCAAATTTAGATAAATCTCCCAATGGGGAGATTACACGTACCATGGCAAATAATTCATTATGTTTGTACTGAGCCAACAGAACATTGCGAATTGGAAACGGATTACCTGCCACATCAGCTCCATTACTTTTACTTCTAGCTATTACATGCCACTGCCCCGGCGGCAAAGAAAATGTTCTATCGCCAGCTGTGATATCTCGACTAATGATATCGTCAGCCTTTACTTCCTCAATATTCGCAGAAATTGCTTGCGCACTCAGCAAGAGTGCTGGCAGAAATATTAATTTAAAACGCATTATAACTTCCACTTAAAGTCTGACAATAAAATTTATTAAAGATAAATGCCAATGCAAAATAAAATAATAATTTAACTATTATTCGTACTCTATCGAGGATGATGGAAGGCGATGCTCATAATCACAAGCTACCGAATAAATGACATCACTAAACACCAGATACAGCCTGATTATTGCGACCACCCCCGCTGTCTACGTCCACTCCTAGCCGTAAACTGCCTTCCACCCTGCAGAGTGCCCCCTGCCCTTGGCTGATTCTAATCACTTATTAATCATTCGTCATCAAATGACCATCAAGAATATCCACAGCACTATGGCGTACCCCCTCGCGGCAGCGCCAAACAAAAAGCCAGCAGCCGGGCGGTGATCTGCCCGGCTGCTGGCTTTGCCTGTGGCGTGCTGCCTGGCTTACTTTTCTTCCAGATCGTATTTGCGGATCTTGTCGAATAGCGTGGTCTTGGCGATTTTCAGCACTTCGGCGGTTTTGGAGACATTGCCGCCCTGCTTGCGCAGTTCTTCGGCAATCATGCCCTTTTCGAAGGATTCCACTGCCGTGTGCAGGGTGAGCTGGGTGTCGGCGGCAGCGGTGCCTGGCAACATTTTCAGGTCCAGCACGAAGCGGTCGGCCTGGTTGCGCAGTTCGCGTACATTGCCCGGCCAGTGGTAGGCCATCAGGTCGCGCACCACCTCTGCGGTGATGGCCGGTGCCGGGCGGTTCATGCGCAGGGCGGACTGGCTGACGAAGTAGTCGAACAGCAGCGGGATATCCTCGCGCCGGGCACGTAGCGGTGGCAGGTCCAGCGTGACCACGTTCAGGCGGAAGTACAGGTCGGCGCGGAATTTGTCCTCATCGGCCAGTTTGGACAGATCGGCCTTGGTGGCGGCAATCACGCGAAAATCCACCGGGATCAGCCGGTTGGAGCCCAGCCGTTCGATCACCCGCTCCTGCAGCACGCGCAACAGCTTGATCTGCATCGGCATGGTCATGCTTTCGATTTCGTCCAGAAACAGCGTGCCGTGCTGGGCGTATTCGATCTTGCCAATGCGCTGCTTGCTGGCCCCGGAAAACGCGCCGGCTTCGTGGCCGAACATTTCGCTGTCAAACAGGGTTTCCGGCAGGCCGCCGCAGTTTAGCGCCACAAAGGGGCCGGTGCGGCCGGAGAGGTCGTGCAGGCAGCGCGCCAGCAGCTCCTTGCCGGCACCGGTTTCGCCATTGATCAGGATGTCGGTGGGGGTAGCCGCCACGCCCTGCACCAGCCGGCGCAGTTCGGCCATGACGCCGGAGTTGCCGATCAGCCGGCTTTCCAGGCCGCCAAATGCCGCCAGTTGGCGGCGCAGCTGGCGGACTTCCAGTGCCAGCCGGCGTTTTTCCATGGCGCGCTGCACCACCGACACCAGCACCTGTGGCAGGAAGGGTTTCTGGATGAAGTCGTAAGCGCCGTCGCGCATGGCCTGTACCGCCATGGCGATGTCGCCGTGGCCGGTGATGAGGATGACCGGCAGGTCGGGGTCGTCGGCCAGCAGTTCCTGCATGAAGGCCAGTCCGTCCATGCCGGGCAGGCGGATGTCGCTGACAATGATGCCGGCAAAATCACGGCCGATGGCGCGGCGCGCCTTTTCCACCGAGTCGAAGCCCTGCGCCGGGATGCCATCCAGCCCCAGTGCCTGCACATAGCCCAGCTGGACATCCTGGTCGTCCTCGATCACCAGTACCTGAAGATTGCTCATGTTTTACTCCTGCCTGTTTTGTCTGAGCGTGATGGTGAATACCGCTCCGCCATCCGGGTGATTGTCGGCGGACAATACGCCGCCATAGGCCTTGATGATGTCCGAGGACAACGCCAGGCCCAGCCCCAGCCCGCTGGTTTTCTTGGTGGTAAAGAAGGGTTCGAAAATATGCTGTCTGACCTGTTCCGACAGGCCGCTGCCGTTGTCACGCACCTGAATGCGCACGATGTCGTCCTGCCGCTGCCAGCTGATGGCGATCAGCGGGTCGGCCACTTCGTGCAGCGCATCAATGGCATTGCTGACCAGATTCACCAGCACCTGCTCCAGCCGCACCGCCTCGCACAGCACCACGATGTCTTCCGGCTGGGCTGGCAGCTCCAGCCGGATCAGGGTTTTCTTCAGGCGGTGATTGAGCAGGAACAGCGCATTGTCCACGGCCTGTGCCACCGCGACGGATTCGCGCTCGCCACTGGGGCGGCGGGCAAAGGATTTGAGCTGTTCGGTGAGCGCGCCCAGCCGTGCCACGATGTCGGTAATACGTTCCAGATTAGCCCGCGCGGTGGCCAGGTCGTTGATTTCCAGAAAGCGCACGGTATTGGCCGATAGCGCCGACAAGGCAGCCAGCGGCTGGTTGATCTCGTGGGCGATGCCGGTGGATAGCTGGCCGATCACCGCTAGGTTTTCGGTGCGGATCAGCTCGTTCTGGAAGTTCTCCACCTGGCGCGCGGCCTGGATGCGTTCTTCGATTTCCATTTTCAGGCTGGCATTGGCCTGTTTCAGCTCGCTGCTGCGCTGCTCCACCTGCTCTTCCAGCTGGTCATGTGCGCGCTGCAGGGCACGGCGGGCCTCGGCCTGGGTCTTGATGCCCATGCGCCACAGCCGTACCGAGTGCAAGAGCAGGCAGGCAAAGCCCACCATCACCGCCACGGCCAGTGCCCGGGTCAGCGCCAGACTGTGCATTTCGTGGGTATCAATCACCATGGTCAGCGTCATGCCGCTGACCGGAATGGTCTGATTGATGGCCAGATATTCGTGCCGAGTGCGGCCCTGCCCCATCTGCACCAGCATGGCCTGGCTATTAAGCACGCTTTTGCGCTGCCAGATGGGCGGCTTGATGATCTGCTTGTTGTACTGCTGGGCTTTTTCCAGGGCCAGCCTGGCGTCAAAGCTGAGCGGCACCGTGGCATGGTATTTCCACTCCGGCACCGATGACAGCACCACCACGCCGTTGGAATCCGACACCAGCAAGGGCTCTACAATATTGCCCCACATGTGCTCCAGCTGTTCCAGCCCGATCTTGATGGCCACCACGCCCAGCCGCTCGCCCCCCTGGTAGATGCCGGTGGCCAGATAAAAGCCGGTGGCGTTGCCGGTGGTACCCACGGCGTAAAAGGTGGTGATGCGGTTGGCCGCTGCCTGCTGGAAATACGGGCGATAGGCGATGTTGCGCCCGACAAAACTGTCTTTTTGCTGCCAGTTGCTGGAGGCAATCACCTTGCCCTGCTTGTCCATCAGATAGGCCTGCAAGGAGCCGGCCCCCTGATTGAGCCGCAGCAGGTAGTCATTGGCACGGGCCAGCTGTTGCGCGTCGGCCGGCTGCAGCAGCGCTTCGCGCAGGGTGTCGTTGTAGGACGCCGCCAGCGGCAGCAGGCCGTATTTGTCGACCTCGTGCTCCAGAAAGCCGGCATTGCGCGCCAGCCGCCGTGCGGACTCCTGCTGCCGTTGCTGTAGCAGCTGCTGCCAGCTGATGCTGTACACCGCATACGCGGCCAGCAGCGACAGCAACATGGAAAACAGCAGGTAAAGATAAAAACGGGTTCGCTTCATACCAACTCCGGGTCACACACCCGTCTGACTGGAAAAACCGGCCTTGCTGCAGCCATGGCGGGCGCATTATCCCACAATCCCCAGCGAATTATTGCATCGCAGCATGACAAGCAAAAAAGCCACGCAGGGTCATCTGCGTGGCAAGGTCATGGCAGAACCACGACGACCGAAAGGATAAAGAACAAGACAGCTAGAACACGTTGACCAGCACGATGGTGAACACAGCCATCACCAGTCGCGACACGGCATACCCTACGGTATAGCCCAGTGCCGGTACCTTGCTCTGGGCGGCGTCCTGCAATGCGCCCAGCGCGGCGGTGGTGGAACGGGCGCCGGCGCAGGCTCCCAGCAGGATGCCAGGGTGGAACTTGAACACGAAGCGACCCAGCAGCAGGCCGACAATCAGCGGCACCATGGTGACCACGGCTCCGGCAAACAGCAGGGTCAGGCCGTATTGTTGCAGGCCGGAAATGAAGCCCGGTGCGGCATTCAGGCCGATGACCGCGATAAAGCCGTTCAGGCCGACATTATTGAACACCCACAGCGCCGGGCCGGGGATCTTGCCGAAAGTACGCATGGAGGCACGCAGGTAGCCGCAGACAATACCGGCCACGATGGAGCCAACCGAAGTGCCGAAACTGAGCGGAATCCCGGCCACATGCACGGTGATGGCACCCAGAATGCTGCCAGCCACGATGCCGAAGCCCATGAAGGCCATGTCGGAGTTTTCCAGCGGACGGTCGGCATAGCCCAGTTGCTTGGCCACGACGGCCACGTCCTGCTTGGCACCCAGAATGGTCAGCACGTCGCCGCGCTGTACCACTACATCCTGCCCCATCGGCATGTCCAGATCGCCACGACTGAAGCGGGTCAGGAACAGGCCACGGCCCGGTTTGCCGAACAGTTCGGTCGTGATGTCGCCCAGCGTCTTGCCGGCGTATTTGCGACTGGTCACTACCAGGTCGAGCAGCTCGGTGGAGAAGTCCAGCAGCGGCACGTCTTTCACTTCCTTGCCGAAATGGTGCTGGTATTTCAGCAGCGCGGTCAGCGTGCCGGAAATGGCCACCACATCATTGCGCTGGATGCGGGTACTGCCTTCGCAATCGACAATCTTGGCACCCACGGCCTGACGTACGCGGCGGACGAAGATTTCGTGATTGAACATGGCTTCCACTTCGGAAACCGTCTTGTCGAACAGATCAACATTATTCAGCTGGAAAGCACGGGCGGAAAATTCGCGGTAAGCCGTGCTGCCCACGGTATGGCCGCTGCCGTTTTCCTTTTCGTAGGTCTTGCACTCTTCCACCAGATTGAAGCCCAGCACTTTCGGTGCGAAAGAAGCCAGAAACCAGGCCGAACCAGCAGTACCGAAGGGATAGGTCACGGCATAGGCCACCGGCATCAGCGCCATGGCCACTTTCACGCCACCCGGCATCTGGCTGGCCTGATTGAGCAGGTCGGTTGCCACGCCCAGTACGGTGGAATTGGTATAGCCACCGGACAGCAGGCCGGCAGTCAGCGCGGCATCATAGTGCAGCATCTTGCCCAGCAAGATGGCGGTGAACAGGCCGGAGGCACACACCAGCACGGTAAAGAACACCTGCGAGATACCGTCGCTCTTGAGTGCGCGGATGAATTGCGGCCCCACGGCATAGCCGACGGCAAACAGGAACATGGCAAAGAAGGTGGATTGCAGCACAGCCGGAATCACCAGATGCACCTGGCCAATCAAGAGGCCGGCCAGCAAGGTACTGGTGACCACCCCCAGATTGAACTTGCCCATATTGAGGTTACCCACCCAGAAACCGACGGCGATGGTCAGATAGATCGCAATCTCCGGGTATTTCTGCAGGGTATGAATGATGTAGTCCATGATAGACACCTTTGTATTGTCGGCCACCACCAGCCGGTTAGCCGACCCGGCGGTGGCATCAGGCGCTTGTGGCACCTGTCATTTGTTCATGCACCGCCCGTCTGAGCGGTGCAATCTTCCATCAAGAACCGCTAACAAAGCCTCCCGGGCCAAGGCGCGCCGCCGCAGACAGTACAAGTAGTACGGCAAGGCGGCGCAACGCAGGAGCGGGGGTTTTGTTATCGGGTCTCAGTACTGCGGCTTGTACAGCTGAGCCTCAAGCCAGGCGCGGATATCACGCGGACGCTCTACCTGGGCCAGACCGGCATCGAACATGTACTCGGCAATACGGGCGGCCGTGGTCACTTCGGTTTCCAGAATCTGCTCCTGACTGGGGAACAGCATGGCCTTGGCGCGCTGGGTCAGCGTGACCTGGTCGGCAGTGGCGTGGGCGGCCACGATGAAGCATTCGTCGTTCAGGCGGGTCGGGCGGCAGGCATAGGTCGCCAGGCCGATGGCCGGGTAGATGTAGAAGTTGTTGGCCTGGCCCGGACGGTAGGTCTTGCCTTCGTATTCGAAGTCGGGGAACTGCACGCCAGCGGCAAACAGTGCCTTGCCCTTGGACCAGGTGTAGGCTTCCTCGGCGCTGCACTCGGCCTTGTGGGTCGGGTTGGACAGGGCAAAGATGATGGGCTGCTCGTTCAGCTTGCTCATCAGCTCGATCACTTCACGAGTGAAGGCACGCGCCTTGGTGCTCACGCCAATCAATACCGTCGGCTTGAACTCTTCGATGGCCTTGAGGAAATCCTTGCACGGCTTGGCCGGGCGGGCATACAGCTTCTGGGTTTCGGACAGGTCGGTACGCGAATGCTCGATCAGGCCGTTGATGTCGAACAGGGCAACCTGCTTGCGTGCTTCGGCTTCGCTCAGGCCCAGGGTTTGCAGCTCGGCGCAGAACAGCTTGGCAATGCCCAGGCCAGCAGAACCGGCACCCAGGAACATCACACGCTGGTCGGTCAGCTTGCCGCCAGTAATGTTCATGCCGGCAGCGATACCTGCCAGTGCCACACTGGCCGTGCCCTGGATGTCATCGTTGTAGCAGAGGATCTTGTCTTTGTAGCGATCCAGCATGCGGATGGCGTCGGTGCCCTTCCAGTCTTCAAAATGCACGCAGCAATTGGGGAAGACTTCCTGCACGGCCTGAATGAATTCTTCGGTCAGTTCGTCCAGCTCGGCTTCGGAAACCGGGGCTTCGCGGGTGCCCATATAGAAGGGGTCGGCGCGCAGGGTTTCATTGGTGGTGCCGATATCAAACAGCACCGGCAGCAGGCCGGCCGGCGGTACGGCGGCGCAAGCGGTGTACAGCTGCAGCTTGCCAATCGGGATGCCCATGCCATTGGCACCGATATCGCCCAGACCCAGAATGCGGCCACCGGTGGACACACAGATGAAGCGCACGTCTTTTTCCGGCCAGTTGCGCAGCACTTCGGCAATGCGGCCCTTCATGTAGCGGGTGATATACATGCCACGGGCGCGGCGGTAGTTGTTGCCGAAGGTTTCGCAGGCATCAGCCACGGTCGGATCGTACAGCACCGGGATGAAGCGTTTCGGGTCGGACATCACCGTCTTGTAGAACACGGTTTCGTTACGGTCTTCCAGGCCGATCAGGTAGGTGTAGCGTTCCAGATCGTCCGCTTTTTCGTCCAGGTGGGCCATGACGCGCTCTACCTGACGGTCCAGGTTTTCCACTGCATGCGGCAGCAGGCCTTCCAGACCCAGCTGACGGCGCTCTTCCACGCTATAGGCCGTGCCCTTGTTCAGCTTGGGTTCGTGCAACAGCGGCATGCCGCCGTGTTGGCCGTTGGCGCTCAGCTTGTCATTCTTGACGGAAGTGTTCTTTACAGTCATGGCATTCTCCAGTTTGTATCGAAAGGGTGAGTTGAAAGCTTCTCAGCTGCCCTTCTTATCGCAACTAGCGTGCCAGCCTTTTTGTCCTGTAAAAAATTCTTAAATTATTGATTTTTATGGATTTTTATTTTCACAAAAAACCACGCCGACGTCAGGCCGTACTTTGCCCCGCACGGCGGGTGCGGAAGTCCGTACTTTGTGAGTGGGCTTTGTGCGGGTAGGAAAAATGCTGGTTGGCGGGGCGGAGGAAGGGAAAGAGAGCTTGGCTCGCCATACCCGGCATTGGGGTAAGACCCGCGAAGTTAAGCCCGACATCGCAACACCGCTGTCGCTTAGCAACTATCGAACTGTTTAAACATCAGCTGTCCGCCACGCGGATGATGATTTGCCTGCCACTGCCGCACGGCGGACGGGAAAGGGGTAGCGTCAGGGCGGTCAGGTATACGGATCGGGTGAATGGGGGTGAATGCGTAAAGTTGAACGGCACAAGTTTAAATAGATTACTGACAAGGGGGATTCTGCTAACGACCTTGAGCAGCCATTCTCCGATGTGTCCACAGAATTACCGGAGATCGGCCGAAGTGGACGAACGTGTGACCAATGAAAAATCTCCGCTTTCCTAGAGGAAGCTGACATGAATGCATCTCGTGAATGAGGGATGGTTCACATTGCAATGCGACATGGCAAATATGCTAAACCATAGCAGCACGGAGTTTGCCTTGGCATTGCGCAAGCAGACAGGCCATTCCAGCTGCTCCACGTGCGGCCAACAGGATTTCGGTAAAGGTATGATCTCCTTTGGTCTGCTTGAGAACCTGCTGACGCACTACTTCAATAGCAGGTAGAGGAGCGGTGCTGCGGTCCAAGCGTTATAGTGTGGTTTTCCTCAGCGCTCGTCTTTGCCATGTTTCCCATTCTGCTGCGTATTGCTCTGTTGTGTGGTGTGCTTCTACTTTCGGCCTGTGCTCAGCTGCCGGATGGCGCAAGCCGCCTGGCTCAGTCGCAGCGGTTGCTGCAAGCCAAGGGCTGGCAAGGGCAGTATCTGCAGGCAGGGGACTTCAGTCTGTTCAGTGCCGGCCCGGTCGCGCAGGCAGCAGGCAATCAGCCAATTACGGTTTATCTGGAAGGCGATGGCCTGGCCTGGCTCAATAGCGACACCCCGTCGGATGACCCTACCCCACTGCGCCCCGTAGGCTTACAACTGGCCTTGCAGCAGCCGGATGGCGTGGCCGTCTATCTGGCACGCCCCTGCCAGTATGCGCAGCCCATGCCGCCACAGTGCCAGCAGGCGTGGTGGACCGCTGCCCGCTTTTCCGAGCCGGTGGTGGCCGCGCTGGACCAGGCACTGGACCAACTCAAACTGCAATACGGTGCACGGCAAATCAATATGGTGGGATATTCCGGTGGTGCGGCACTCGCCCTGTTGCTGGCCGAACGGCGCAGCGATGTGCAGCTGCTGATAAGCGTGGCAGGCAATGTGGACCCGGCGGGCTGGATCAGACTGCACGCCCTGTCGCCCTTGCAGGGTTCGCTGGACCCGCTGGCACAGCTTTCTCAGTTACACGCCGGGCATGTATGGCTGTTGAGCGGTGCAGAAGATGAAAACATCCCGCCAGCTCTGGCTGCCGGGGTGGCCGCACACCTGACTGCACACCTGCCGGTAACCCTGCGCACAATGCCAGGGTTCACCCATCCATGCTGCTGGGTAGAGACCTGGCCTGCGCTGTGGCGGGAGGCGGCAACTTTTAAGTAAGTTGTCCATATTGTGCCTCCCATTCAAGCAGATCACCGCTGGGGTTTGATGGAGCATCCTGTGCATCCGATAAAGCTCAGTACAAATAGTTAAAAAGTGACAAGCAAAAACCAAATTTAATATCGAAAATCTTTCATGCTGATATTTTCATATTTCATATCCCGGTGTTACATTTCGTAAGCATGATTACAAAAATTAACCGAAATGAACATTTAAAATGCGGGTGAGATTATGAAGATAAATTTGAAAAAGATTTGCTCTAGTTTGGGTATGGCAGCGGTAGGTAGCATGCTGGCTGTTCCTGCATTTGCTACGCCAACCGGACCAATGCTGTGGACCATCAACGCTAATGATGGAAATTATGGTTCCTACTCTTCCAGTTTGTACGGCACCACTTCGGCAGGTACCAGTTCAACCTTGAGTTGGCAAACGGCAGGTTATTTCTGGTCCGGTACCATTGGTCTGACCAATGCCCAAGGCAAGCTGCTTGCGCTAATTACCACCAGTAGTGACAACTACAGCTTGGTAACCAAAGGTGCAAATGGCTTTAGGGTGGGTAGTAGCTGCACCGCAACGCAGTGCGTTGTGGTCAATCCGGGTACCACCCAATCCTTGCTTGCCGCCGTCAACTCGGCAAACGGAGGTAGTGGTATCAACAGTGCTGTGGGTGACGGTCTATATTTTGTTAGCGCCAGCAACATCTATTCCTTGATTGGCTCTACCAGCCAGTATGTCAGTGCTGTTAACGCCGAACAGAACCTGCCGGGTCAGGGCGCGGCACAAGTACTGGATAACCTGATTGCCAATAATCCCAACAATGCGCTGGCCATCAAAATGGCAGCTGCAGGATCGGGAAGCAATCAATCACAGAGCAGCATCGTTTCCCAAACGCTTCCACTGTTTGTCGGTGCCAGCCAGAACGCCAGTCGCTCTGCACTGAGCGGTATTGGCAACGTGGTAAGCAACCACCAGGCTGCCGTACTGGGCCAGTCCTCTGGTGATACTGTTTTCAGTAACAAAACAGTATGGGCCAAACCCTTTGGTTCCTGGGTTGATCAAAGTGAGCGTGATGGTACTGCAGGCTACAAGGCAGATACCGCAGGTATCGTCTTCGGTGTAGATGCCAAACTGTCGACCTCTAATTTGCTGGGTCTGTCGCTAGCCTATGCCAATGCCAATGTAAGCGGTAAAGACTCTGCATCTGGCAACTCCGCCAAAATTGATGTCTGGAACCTGACGGCTTATGGCAGCCACAAGCTGGACAATGGCGCACTGCTTTCCCTGCAAGTGGGCGCCGGCAAGAACACCACGCATGGTAGCCGCAACATCAGCTTCGATAGCTCTACCGCCAACTCCAGCTACGACAGCACCGTATTTTCCGTGGGTACCGGAATACAGCGCAGCTATCAGCTGACAAGCTCCCTGGCTTTCACACCGGAACTGCGTGCTGATTACAATACCATCCGCGATAGCAGCTACAACGAGAGCGGTGCAGGTGCGCTGAATCTGCAAGTCGATAGCCGTACATCGGAGCAGCTGACCTTCGGTCTGAAGGGCAAGTTTGACTACAACTCGGGGGGTAAAACCACCCTGTTTACGACTGTGGGTGCTGGCTATGACGCAATTCGTGCCAATGCCAATGTCACCTCAGCTTATGCTGGTGCCTCCAATCTCAGCTTTACTACCAGTGGGGCAAAAGCACCCCGTTGGTCAGAACAAGTTGGCGTGGGCGTCAGCCAAAAGCTGAACAGCGGCTGGGAGCTGACTGGCCAGTATGATGTTGAGCGCCGTAATGGTTACCTGAACCAATCTGCGGCCATCAAACTTAGCCTACCTATCTAAATGGATCGCACCCGGTAACTACTTGCCATTGCAGCTAGCTACCGGGCGTCTCTTTTCGTCAGTATTGTTAGTTTGTGCTGCAGCGTCCCTGCTCCTCCACTACGCTCATCCTTGGTCGCTAGTATGTCCGATATCTTGTGTAAATCGGTCGTTACTCCCAGCCATTCTCACGGACCGCTTTGGCCGAGATTGAAACCTTGGCTTCGTATCTAGGCAATGGCCGCACCTGGCCGATAACAGTCATGCTAGCGCATTGGCATGGCAAAATTTCCTGCCCTGTTTCAGATACCGATCTACACGACTATTCGCATCCAGCAACATCGCACCGACTAAACCGCTTCCCGTCAGCGTAAGCCGACACGGACGTGCCGTCCAGGGTGTTAAGCAGTGGCGTGGTCGGGCGGAATTTCGCAGTGCGGCCCGTCGCCTTTTCTTTGGGTTCTTGCTGTTGGCGAAGTATCGCAGCAAAAGAAAGTACCTCGCTGGCGGAGCAAGACCGGCGCAGTTAAATGCAGCGCTACTGGATGACCGCCCACTTGCCGACATGGAACGAGAGCAGATTTTGTATCCGCTCACGCAAAGGATGGTTTCGCTGTCGTCTGGCGCTGAACTACGCTGCTTGACCTGCGGTACGGCAGCGGGTGCTAGGCTGCCCGCCAGACAAAATGCGTAAAGGATTGCTGCCAGTAATCCAGCACCGCCCTCCCCGGCCACTGTGCAGCATCAAACAAGGGCTGGCCCTTGCCATCCCGGCCCTGCTGTAAGGCGGCATGCGTCACGCCTTTGGCCTGCAGGGTGTCCGCCAGCTGAAACAGGCTGTCTGCCGTCATCACGCGCGGGTCCAGCGTGGTGCGGCATTCCAGCGCGGCACCGCTGTCCGACACCATCGCCAGTGCGATATCCAGCGCCTGCCACATCCGCGCCTCGCTGCCGGAGACGCCGCTCACCACATCCACCCCGCCGGGTGCGGCCTTGATATCAAAGCCGATCCAGTCCACCAGTCCGGCCACGGCTGCCAGCCGCTGCGGGTAAATGCCGGCAGTGTGCAGGCCGATGGCCATGCCTAGTTGGCGGGCGTCCTGCATCCACTCGGCCAGCTGCGGGGCCAGCGTGGGTTCGCCGCCGGAAAACACCACGCCATCCAGAAAGCCCACCCGTTGCGCCAGCACAGCACGAACCGCCGGCCAGTCCAGCACACCGGCGCTGCGTGCCTGCAGCGCGGCATTGTGACAATAGCCGCAGCGCCAGGGGCAACCCGCCACAAACACCGTGGCCACCAGCCGCCCCGGCCAGTCGCAGCTGGAAAACGGCTCGATCCCGGCCAGCGGCAGCAGCACCGGGCTGGCCGGGCTGCGCGACTCAGCGATGCAGATGCTGTTCATCAAAATGCAGGCGCTCGGCAAACTCGCCCTGCTTACCCACATTAAAGGCAGAGACCGGGCGGAAATAACCCATGACGCGGGTCCAGACTTCGCAGCGGGTACGCAGGGCCGGGTCCAGCTGTTCTGCCTGTTTGATTTCGGTTTGATGGGACATGTTGTTCTCCTGTGAGGGTTGGGAATCAGGCGCGGCTAACAAAATGGCGTAGCGTCTCTGGGGCAAGGCGCGCCGCCGCAGACAGTACATGCCGTACGGCAAGGCGGCGCAACGCAGCAGCAGGCTTTTTGTTAGCCGCGCCAAGCTTTTCAGCAGCAAGGCACGGTGGCTGCCGTGGAGCGGGAGCGGGCCAGCAGCTCGGCATCGCACTTGGGGCAGAATTCGTGGTGGCCGCTCAGATAGCCGTGCTGCGGGCACACCGAGAAGGTGGGCGTGACCGTGATATAGGGCAGACGGAAGCGCTGCAGCGAACGGCGCACCAGCTGCTTGCAAGCGGCAGTGGAACTGATGGCTTCGGTCATGTACAGGTGCAGCACGGTACCGCCGGTATAGCGGCGTTGCAGCGGTTCCTGATGGCTGAGCGCGGCGAAGGGGTCGTCGGTATGCCCGGCCGGCAGCTGGCTGGAATTGGTGTAGTACGGCTTGTCGGCCGGCCCTGCCTGCAGGATGTCCGGGTAGCGCTTGCGGTCTTCACGGGCAAAGCGGTAGGTGGTGCCTTCGGCCGGGGTGGCTTCCAGGTTGTACAGATGGCCGGTGTCTTCCTGCATCTGCACCATGCGGGCGCGGATGTGGTCGAGCAGATCCAGCGCCAGTTGCTGGCCGGCGGCACTGGCAATATCCTCGGCATCGCCAGTGTAATTGCGCACCAGTTCGTTGATGCCGTTTACGCCGATGGTGGAGAAGTGATTGCGCAAGGTGCCCAGATAACGCTTGGTGTAGGGATACAGCCCGTCATCCATCCAGCCCTGTACCCGCTGGCGCTTGATTTCCAGGCTGTCGCAAGCCAGGGCCAGCAGGCGGTCGGTTTCGGCCAGCAGGCCGGCCCAGTCGCCGCGGAAGCGGTAGCCCAGCCGGGCGCAGTTGAGCGTCACCACGCCGAGCGAGCCGGTCTGCTCGGCGCTGCCGAACAGTCCATTGCCGCGCTTGAGCAGTTCGCGCAAGTCCAGCTGCAGCCGGCAGCACATGGAGCGCACCATCTGCGGCTCCAGATCGGAATTGAGAAAATTCTGGAAATACGGCAGGCCGTAACGGGCGGTCAGCGCAAACAGCAGCTCGGCATTCGGGCTGTCCCAGTCGAAATCCGGAGTGATGTTGTAGGTGGGAATGGGAAAGGTGAAAGCCCGGCCATGGGCGTCGCCACTGGCCATCACCCGCAGGAAGGCGCGGTTGATCTGGTCCATTTCCGGCTGGCAGTCGCCATAGCAGAACGGCATTTCCTCGCCGGCAATCAGCGGAATCTGGCCAGCCAGGTCGGCCGGGCAGCTCCAGTCGAAAGTGAGATTGGTAAACGGCGTCTGCGTACCCCAGCGCGATGGCACGTTGAGGTTGTAGACAAACTCCTGCAGCGCCTGCTCTACCTGCTCATCGCTCAGGCCATCGCGCCGGATGAAGGGGGCCAGATAGGTATCCACGCTGGAAAACGCCTGCGCTCCGGCCCATTCGTTTTGCAGGGTGCCCAGGAAATTCACCATCTGCCCCAGTGCCGAACTCAGATGGCGCGGCGGCGCCGCCTCTACCCGGCCTGGCACGCCATTAAAGCCCTCGTGCAGCAACTGGCGCAGCGACCAGCCGGCGCAGTAGCCGGCCAGCACATCCAGATCGTGCAGGTGAAAATCTGCCTCGCGGTGGGCGGTGGCGACGGCTGCCGGGTAGATGCCATCCAGCCAGTAGTTGGCAGTCAGCTTGCCGGCGGCATTCAGGATCATCCCACCCAGGCTGTAGCCCTGGTTGGCATTGGCAGATACGCGCCAGTCGGCGCGGCTGAGGTATTCGTCCAGCGTGGCAACCGGACTGACCAGAACAGGTTTTTTCATAACAATATGTAGTGCCTTAAATTTTTCAAACACTATATATTGATTTCAGAGTTGCAAAAGTCACAGCTGAAAAAGGCTTGATACGGATCAAGTGCCGCCTCAGCCGGCCAGACAGACCAGGCCGCCGCCCGCTTTGCATGCCGCTGTCGTGTAGGGATTGCCCTACAGGACTACAGCATTTTTCCTGACAGAAAAATCCGCAGCCTCCCGATACCCCTGCTGTCATCCACTTTTTACAATTCAGTCATCACCATTTAAACAGGAGTGGTCATGGCTGAAACGAACGCAAGCGACATCCTGGTCCGCTTCAAGAACGTACAAAAGAGCTACGACGGCGAGACCCTGATCGTGAAGGATCTCAATCTGGACATCCGCAAGGGCGAATTCCTTACCCTGCTGGGTCCGTCCGGCTCCGGCAAGACCACCAGCCTGATGATGCTGGCCGGCTTCGAAACCCCGACCGCCGGCGAGATCATGCTGGGCGAGCGTTCGCTCAACCGCGTACCGCCGCACAAGCGCGATATCGGCATGGTGTTCCAGAACTACGCGCTGTTTCCGCACATGACCGTGGCCGAGAACCTGGCCTTCCCGCTGAAAGTGCGCGGCATGGACAAGACCGATGTCACCGAACGGGTGAAACGCGCCCTGTCCATGGTGCAGCTGGACAAGTTTGCCAACCGCTACCCCGGCCAGATGTCCGGCGGCCAGCAACAGCGTGTGGCCCTGGCCCGCGCCCTGGTGTTCGAACCGCAACTGGTGCTGATGGATGAACCGCTGGGCGCACTGGACAAGCAGCTGCGCGAACACATGCAGATGGAAATCAAGCATCTGCACGAACGCCTGGGCGTGACCGTGGTGTACGTGACCCACGACCAGAGCGAAGCGCTGACCATGTCCGACCGCGTGGCGGTGTTCCATCAGGGTGAAATCCAGCAGATCGACAGCCCGCAAGGCCTGTACGAGCATCCGCGCAATACCTTTGTTGCCAACTTCATCGGCGAAAACAACCGCCTGCACGGCAAGCTGCTCAGCCGCGATGGCGAGCGCTGTACCGTGGGCCTGGAAAACGGCGAGCGCGTGGAAGCCATGGCCGTGCATGACGCTGCCCCCGGCCAGCCGGTATCGCTGTCCATCCGCCCGGAACGTATCAATCTGAATGTGGCACAGGAGCAGAACCGCTTCTCCGGCCGCGTGCGCGAATTCATCTACCTGGGCGACCACGTGCGCATCCGCATGGAAGCCTGTGGCAACTCCAGTTTCATCGTCAAACAGCCAATCGCCACACTCGACCCCAAGCTGGCAGTGGGCGACGTGATTTCGCTGGGCTGGAATGTAGAACACGTAAGAGCGCTCGATCCCGTCGAACTGGCCGAGTGAGTGCGTGCAAGTGAGTAGCGTGTAGTAGCTGTAGTCTCAAAACAATATGGAGATCTATCAAATGAAGAAATGCATGAAAGCTCTTTCGCTGGCCGTGGTTGCCGCTTGCTGTGCTCAGACTACCCTGGCCGGTGACTTGACCGTGATTTCCTTTGGCGGCGCCAACAAGGCGGCCCAGGAAAAGGCTTACTACGCTCCCTTCACCAAGGCTACCGGCGTCAAGGTAGTGGGCGGCGAATACAACGGCGAAATGGCCAAGGTCAAGGCCATGGTCGACACCAAGAGCGTGTCCTGGGACGTGCTGGAAGTGGAATCCCCAGAGCTGGCTCGCGGTTGCGATGAAGGCATGTTCGAAAAGCTGGACTACAGCAAGATCGGCAACAAGGCCGACTTCGTATCGGGCGCAGCCCAGTCCTGCGGCGTGGGCATCTTTGTATGGTCCACCGTACTGGCCTACAACGCCGACAAGCTGAAAGTTGGCCCGAGCGGCTGGAAGGATTTCTGGGATGTGAAGAAATTCCCGGGCAAGCGCGGCATGCGCAAGGGTGCCAAGTACACCCTGGAAGTAGCACTGATGGCTGACGGCGTAGCGCCGAAAGACGTGTACAAGGTACTGGCCACCCCGGCTGGTGTGGACCGCGCCTTCAAGAAGCTGGACCAGTTGAAGCCGAACATCCAGTGGTGGGAAGCCGGTGCACAGCCGCCGCAGTATCTGGTATCCGGCGACGTGGTGATGAGCTCGGCCTACAACGGCCGTATCGCCAACACCCAGAAGGAAGGCAAGAACCTGAAGATCGTCTGGGCCGGTGGCATGTATGACTTCGACTCCTGGGCTATCCCGAAGGGCTCGCCGAACAAGGACGCTGCACTGAAGTTCATCGCCTTCGCCAGCAAGCCGGAAAACCAGAAGGTGTACTCGCAGAATATCGCCTACGGCCCGACCAACAAGAAAGCCGTACCGCTGCTGGACCCGAAACTGGTGGCTGATCTGCCGACCGCCCCGCAGAACATCAAGAGCGGCGTAGCCGTGGATGTGGCTTTCTGGGCTGACTTCGGCGAATCGCTGGAACAACGCTTCAACGCCTGGGCTGCCAAATAAGCAGCTGTAACACGCATGACTGCTGCCGGTACTGATGCCGGCAGCAGACCCACCCCCTTAAAAATCATTCATAGTCTGCTGCGCTTCGGCGATGCTGCGTTAAAAACGCCTGCGGAATGCTCATTTACTGCATGTAAACTGCGCTTCCTTAGCCGTTTTCGCCTTGCCTCGCTCTAGCTCGCGAGACTCTGAACCGGTTTTTGGGGTTCATCCCCAGGGGGTTTTACCCCTTACCTGATCCGGAGCCGGAAGAATGACCGCTTCCTCTGCACCCACCACCGCTATCGCAGCCACCCTGCCGGAGGCCGGCCGTTCTCTGAAACAGAAACTGGCCCGCGCCGAGCGCATGAACAAATTCAAGTCCCAGCTGCTGATCCTGCCGCTGGTACTGTTTATCCTGCTGGTGTTTGTGCTACCCATTACCAGCCTGCTATTCAAGAGCGTCAACAACCCGGAAGTGGTTGATGCCATGCCGCACACGGTCAAGGCCATCTCCGGCTGGAGCGGCCGCGCCCTGCCACCGGAAACCGTTTATGCCGCTGCCGCACAGGATATCCAGCAAGCACACGACAACCAGAAGCTGGGTGACCTGGGCAAGCGCCTGAACATGGAAGTGGCCGGCTACCGCAGCCTGCTCAACAAGACTGCCCGCGCCCTGCCGATGGACCCGGCCCCCAAGTCCTACAAGGAAGCACTGACCAATCTGGACGAGCGCTGGGGTGACCCCGCCTACTGGCAGGCCATCCGCCGCAACACCAGCAGCCAGACCCCGTTCTACCTGCTGGCATCGATGGACCACCGTATCGACGATCTGGGTGAAATCAGCCGCTCCTCGCCGGATCAGGCCATTTACCTGGACATCTTCACCCGTACTTTCTGGATGAGCCTGGTGGTCACCGCCATCGCGCTGGCCCTGGCTTACCCGCTGGCCTATCTGCTGGTCAACCTGCCCACCCGCACCAGCAACCTGCTGATGATTCTGGTATTGCTGCCGTTCTGGACCTCGGTCCTGGTACGCGTTGCCGCCTGGATCGTGCTGTTGCAATCGGGCGGTCTGATCAACTCCACCCTGGAATGGCTGGGCCTCATCGATCATCCGCTGCAACTGGTGTTCAACCGCACCGGCGTGTACATCTCCATGGTGCACATCTTGCTGCCCTTCATGATCCTGCCCATCTACAGCGTGATGAAAGGCATCTCGCCCAGCTATATGAAGGCGGCCATCTCGCTGGGCTGTCACCCGTTTGCCAGCTTCTGGCGCGTGTACTTCCCGCAGACCGTGGCCGGCATCAGCGCCGGGGCCTTGCTGGTGTTCATCCTGTCCATCGGCTACTACATCACCCCGGCCTTGCTGGGCAGCCCGAACGACCAGATGGTGAGCTACTTCGTGGCCTTCTACACCAATACCTCGATCAACTGGGGCATGGCGACCGCACTGGGCGGCCTGCTGCTGGCAGCCACCATGATCCTGTACATCGTTTACAACTGGCTGGTGGGCGCCAAGAGCCTGCGCCTGGGCTGATCCTCACCCTTTCCCGGAGACATAAAACATGCTGAACCCGACCATGTCGCCCATCGAAAAGGTGTGGCACTACGTACTGCGCATCACCAGCGGCCTGACCTTGCTCTTCCTGATCATGCCGGTATTGGTGATCATCCCGCTGTCCTTCAACGAAGGCTCTTTCCTGGTGTACCCGCTGACCGGCTTCTCCTTCCGCTGGTATCAGGACCTGTTCAGCGCACCGGAATGGATCCGCTCGCTGCAGAACAGCATGATCGTGGCCCCGGCCGCCACCGTGCTGGCCATGGTACTGGGTACGCTGGCGTCCATCGGCCTCACCCGTGGTGAATTCCGTGGCAAGGGCATCATCATGTTCCTGCTGATTTCGCCCATGGTGGTGCCGGTGGTGATCGTCGGCGTGGCCAGCTACCTGTTCTTTGCCCCGCTGGGCATGGACAACAGCTATACCACGCTGATCCTGGAACATGCAGCGCTGGGTGTGCCCTTTGTCATCATTACCGTGACGGCCACCCTGCAGGGCTACAACCACAACCTGACCCGCGCTGCGGCCAATCTGGGTGCATCGCCCATCACCACCTTCTTCCGCATCACCTTGCCGCTGATCGCACCGGGGGTGATTTCCGGCGCGCTGTTTGCCTTTGCCACCTCGTTTGACGAAGTGGTGGTGACCCTGTTCCTGGCCGGTCCGGAACAAGCCACCCTGCCACGGCAGATGTTCAGCGGCATCCGCGAAAACCTCAGCCCCACCATTGCAGCGGCGGCTACCCTGCTGATCGGCTTCTCCATCCTGCTGCTGCTGACGCTGGAATGGCTGCGCGGCCGCAGCGAGCGCCTGCGTACCAGCTGAGTCTGACCATTTCCTCATCTGCTCCATCCATTGCAGAGCATTGCAGGCCGGCCCTAACAGGTCGGCCTGATTTTTATCAAGCAATCGCTATTTAATGCCCCGGCAAAACCGCTATGGCTTGTAATCCTCGGCCAGCAGCATACTATTCAGATAGTCTGCGTACATTGCGCCCATTCCTCTGCCCGTTTGTTTATGCGACTTATCTCGGCTTTAAGCCTGATTTTTCTAAGCAACACCCTGTTTGCCGGCCCAGGCATCGACTCTGCCACCTGGGAATACCAGGTCAAGCCGGGGGATTCGCTGTGGTCGTTTGCTGACCAGCACCTGTCTTCACCCGCCTATGTTCCGCGCCTGCAAAGCCTCAACCACATCGCCGATCCCTACCGCCTGACACCGGGCAGCCGTATCAAAGTGCCCTATCCCTGGGTACGGCAGCATCCGTCCAGTGCGCAGATCGAAGAGTTTTCCGGCGAGGTGACAGCGCACGATGCCAAGGGCAAACCGCTGCCCATCAACAAGGAAACGCGCTATCCCAAGGGTGTGCAGTTCCAGACCGGCAACGACGCCATGCTCAAGCTGCGCTTCGAAGACGGCTCCACCCTGCTGCTGAACGCCAACTCCAGCGCCCAGCTGCAAAACGAAATCTACTATCCCAGCACCGGTTCGGCCAAAACCGAAATCAAGCTGGACAAGGGTAATGCCGGCAGCTCGGTGATTCCCAACATCCTGATGCCCAACCGCTACCAGATTCGCACGCCATCGGCCGTCACCACCGTGCGCGGCACCGAATTCCGCGTCAATACCGAGTCCGGCAATTCCACGCTGACCGAAGTGCTGCGCGGCAAGGTCAGCGTCAGCAGCAAGAGCAAGGGCCAGGTTGATGTTCCGGCCGGCTTTGGCACGCTGGCCACCGGCTCGGGCAAGCCCAGCGCACCGGAAGCCCTGCCCGCCGCGCCCGACCTGGACCTGCTGCCCGCAGCCAGCAGCTTCAACCCGCCCCTGCTCAAATGGACCGGCGACCAACAGGCCGTGGCCTACCGCATCAAGCTGCGCGGGCCTGGTGAGCATGGCCGCCTGCTGACTGAGCGCACGGTTGCAGCACCGCAGCTGTTCCCGGCACTGCCGGCCAATGGCGAATACCTGCTATCGGCACGGGCGCGCAACCAGCGCGGACTGGAAGGCTACGACAGCAGCAAAACCTTTATCCTGAACGCCTTCCCGCCGCCGCCCCTGCTGTTTGGCACGGACGGCCCGCAGGAAATCCGCAGCCAGTCGCTGCCGCTGAAGCTACTGGCCAGCCCGCAGCAGCCATTGCAACTGCAACTGTCCCGCAGCAGCGACTTTGCCACCATCAGCCAGAATCTCACACTGCAGGACGGCGACATCACCTTGCAACTGCCGGACAAGGGCCAGTGGTTCTGGCGCGTGGCCCGGCTGGATGGCAAGGGTCAGCCCGGCCCGTACAGCGACGCCCAGCAGGTCGTGGTCAAAGGCCTGTTCTCCAGCATCGGCAACAACACGCCCGCCTTGCTGGGGCGGCATTACCCAGTAAGCGGTGCACGCTACACGCTGAAGCTGGCGGATAATCCGGCCATGCGCAATATCAGCTACCGCGATACCCAGCCGCAACCGGCCTGGTTGCTGGACAAACTGCCACGCGGCCAGTACTTTGCCCAACTCGAAGTCAATGGAGATGATGGATATCACGCGGTGGAAGCGATTGAAAAAATCAACATCCAATGAGCAATCGCATAAAATAAGCGCATGCCATCACCGATAAAACACCGGTCATACCAACTGCTTCCCCTGCTGGCGGGCCTGCTCGGCCTGCTGCTGGCCCTGACTGGTGCCGTGCAGCGGCTGGATTACTGGTTTTATGACGCGTCCCTCAGCCGGCACGTGCTGCACAAGAGTGCCGACGATCCCATCCTGATCGAAGTGGACAACCGCAGCCTGGCCGAGATGGGCAGCTGGCCCTGGCCTCGCGAATTGCACGCCCGCCTGATAGACCAGCTGCAATACGCCAAAGCCGTCGGCCTCGACATTGCCCTGGCGGAAAGCACCCTGGCCAGCAACAAACCCGATCAGTCACTGGCTGCCGCGATCCAACGCAATGGCAAGGTCGTCAGCCCGGTGTTTCCGGAAAGCGCCGGCGACAGCCTCACCGAAACCAGGCCGATACCGCTGCTGGCAGCGGCCTCCAACCGGCTGGGACACACCGACTTCGAGCGCGACAACGACGGCGTCATCCGCCGCACCTATTTGATGGCCGGTCTTGGCACGCCGGACTTTCCCGGCTTTGCCAAGGCAGTGCAGGAGGTCGCGCAAGGCCTGCCCGCCCCGGCGCTGAAACGGCCCTTCCATGCCAGCGACGAATCATGGGTGCGCGACGACGAAGTACTGGTGCCCTTTGGCAACGGTGCCGAACCCTTCGAGCGCATATCGTATATCGACGCCCTGTCCAATGCCGGACGCGAAACGTTCCGCGACCGCATCGTGCTGATCGGGGTCACTGCGGCCGGGCTGGGCGATATGCACACCACGCCGATTTCCGCCAATTCCGCCGGCATGCCCGGCGTGGTGATCAATGCCTATCTGCTGCGCGGCCTGCAGGATGGCAGCCTGGTCCGGCCACTCAGCCTGATACGTCAGGCCTTGCTGACCCTGCTGCTGATCGTGGTGCTGGACTACCTGCTGGCACCATGGGGCCGGCAGCGTACGGTGCTGATGGCCTATCCTGCCGCCGCGCTGCTGGTGGCTGCCGGATCCATGCTGCTGCTGAACCAGGGCCATATCTGGTTCGCCCCGGCCAGTACCATGCTGGTGCTGCTGCTATCCGGCCTGACCCGCTTCATCGCGCGCCAGGCCAGCCTGCAGACGCTGGCCACCACCGACGGGCTGACCCAGCTGGCCAACCGCCGTCATTTTGACGAAGTCTTCATCCCGGCCATCGAGCGCCAGCGTAATGCCCAGCAGCCGCTGGCCTTTGTCCTGCTGGATATTGACCACTTCAAGCTTTACAACGACCAGTACGGTCACTATGCCGGCGATGTGGTACTCAAGCGCGTGGCCCATGTGCTGCGGGAGTCATTCCAGCGCAAGGGCGAGTTGCCGGCCCGGCTGGGCGGCGAAGAGTTCGGCGTACTGATGCCGGGTGCCACCATGCAGGATGCAGTTGATGCAGCCGAAACCTTCCGCCAGCGACTGGAAGACCTCGACCTGCCACATGACGGCAGCCCGCTGCACAAGGTGACCTGCAGCATCGGTGTAGCCGCCCGCATTCCCCAGCCCAGCGACACCGCCCAGCAAATCTACGAAGAGGCCGATGGCGCGCTCTATATCGCCAAACGCTCCGGCCGCAATGTGGTGAGCCCGGCCTCCAGCTAAAAGGTGATGCAGACGGAATGACCATGAAAAAGGCAGCCATCCGGCTGCCTCAGATTATTGACAAACCCCTCTCGCT
>NZ_QAJS01000016.1:79057-369304 GCF_003852595.1 Aquitalea sp. FJL05 | reverse complement strand
CGGAATGAACACCAAATTTGCCGGTCATGATGAATCCTTTCAGATAAGTAATCGTATAAACCTTTTTCCGTACACTCCCTTCCTTGCGGAAAGGAGTGAAAAGCAAAAGGCTGGCTTCAGTTTTCGGTCTCGTAACGTTCTTTGATTTGCCAGACATACACAGGCAAACCCAGCATCAGCAGCAAAATCCCCCACATCACAATCTCGGCACCAGCACCAAACAGTGCCCATACCGCGTAAAGAAAGCCCGTGGTGGAAAAGATCAGTGGCGCGGTGAAATCACGCCGGGTGTATTTGCCCTTGTTCATCAACATGATGGCCAGCAGCGCCATCGAGCAGAAGGCATAGGGCAGCAAGGTGGTGGCCGTGGCCAGCAGGATGATGAATTCAAAAATCTTCACCCCACCCTCCCCGCCGGCGTATTTCATCGCCAGCAGCACGGTAACCAGGCCGCTGGACAACAACAGGCCAAACAGTGGCACGCCCTGGCGGTTGGTCTGGCCGAAGCGGCGGGGAAACAACTGGTCCTTGGCGGCGGCATGCGGGACATGCGCCTGCATCAGGCTCCAGCCATTGAGTGCGCCAAAGCAGGACACTACCGCACCCAGCCCCACCACCCAGTAGGCCCAGTCGCCCCACATCAGGCGGGCGGCATCGGCAAACGGGGCTTGCGAGTTGGCCAGCATGGCTGGCGACATCACCCCCATCAGCGACACCGTGGACAGGATGTACAGCACGGTGGCCAGCAGGGTGCCGATGACGGTGGCCCGCGGTATGGTCTTGCTCGGGTTCACCACATCGCCAGCGGGTACCGAGGCGGACTCCAGCCCCAGAAACGCCCACAAGGTGAGCGCCATGGTGGCGGAAACCGAACTCATCAAAGGCTTGCCGTGCGGGTTGAACACCAGGTTTTCCGGCTGCATGTAAAAGAAGCCGATAAAGGTGACGGCGGCCAATGGCAACAGCTTGAGCAGTGTTGTCACGATGGCTACCAACCCGGAACTGCGTGCGCCCCGGCTGTTAATCCAGGTAACGGTCCAGATCAGGCCGATGGAAAATGCAGCGGCCAGCAAGTTGTCATGCCCCAGTTGCGGGAAGAAAACCTGCATATAGCTGGTGGCGGCCACCGCCAGTGCGGCGTTGCCTGCCCACAGGGCTATCCAGTAACCCCAGGCGATCCAGAAGCCGGCGAAGTCGCCAAAGCCGGCATGGATATAGGCATAAGGGCCACCCTCTTTGGGAATCATGGCGGAGAGCCGGGCAAACACCAGCGCCAAACAAATGGCACCAGCCGAAGTAATTGCCCAGCCAATTAGGGACATCCCCCCATAGGGGGCGAGAGAAGCGGGAAGCAGGAATACACCGGAACCGATCATATTACCCACCACCAGTGCGGTACACATCCACACGCCCAGTGCCGCTTTTTTTACATTGGTCTCGCTCATGGTCTTGTCTCCATCGAGGCCGAAAATCGAAGCTGTTAAAGAACGTGTTCTGTATGAGCTTCACTATATTAGTATTTAATTATTTTGTAAATGTATTATTTTCGCATATGTAATTCCATGTCGCTGTTTTGAAAATGGCCGGCAAAACTGATCTGTGCAGATACCGGACGGAAACACCAGAAACGCTACTGCCTATTACGATGTAGGTTGTTTAACAGACAAACTCCATGTGATAAATCAAATAGATAATCCGCAAGAATGACAAGCCAGCACGGAGCAGCAGGAAAAACCACGGCAAGCAGCGCCTTGCATGCAACACCGCAGGCCATCGCGGCCGCTACATGGTCAACATGCCGATGGCGATATGCCCGACAGAAGGCGAGCATGACAGGAAACAGGCTGGGGGGTTGCGCTTACAACTGACAGGGGCCAGCCGGCACGCGCGACAGCGACCAGTTGGCCTTGGCCCACTGCCACAATTCGGCCGCGCTCTGGCATTCGGCAGGCGGAACATGACCCAGCCGGCACAGCGCCACACGCAGCTCGCGGCTGACATCGGCGGCATGAATGGCCGGGGCCAGCGTTTGCTTGGATAGCTTCTCGCCCGCCGCATTCACCAGCAAGGGCAGATGGCAGTAAGTGGGCGTGGGCAGCCCCAGGCTGCGCTGCACATGGATCTGCCGTGGTGTGGACACCAGCAGGTCGGCGCCGCGCACGATATCGCTCATGCCCTGCGCGGCATCGTCTACCACCACCGCCAGTTGGTAGGCCCAGTAGCCATCGGCCCGCAGCAGGACAAAATCGCCAATATCGCGCGGCAGCTGCTGCTGATACGGCCCTTGCAGGCGATCAACAAAGCCCACCTCCGGCTCATCCACCCGCAAGCGCCAGGCATGGCTGTCGCGTTGGCTGCGACAGCCGGCCCGACACCAGCCGGGATAGACATAACCATCCACACCACGCCGGGCGACACTGGTGATTTCCTTGCGCGAACACGTGCAGGGATAAACCAGCCCGGCCTCGATCAGCTGCTGCAAGGCCGCCTGATACAGCCCATGCCGCTGGCTCTGGTACACCACTTCGCCATCCCACTCGAAACCAAAAGCCTCCAGCGTGCGCAGGATGTCGTCGGCAGCGCCGGCCACTTCGCGCGGCGGGTCCAGGTCTTCCATGCGCACCCACCATTCGCCGCCACGGCGGTGTGCTTCCAGATAACTGCCAACGGCGGTCATCAGGGAGCCGGCATGCAGCAAGCCGGTGGGACTGGGGGCAAAACGGCCACGATAGGGAATGCTTGGCATGACAAAAGGTTTCGGCGATGAGAATGCAGATTGCGCCACAATGCGCTGTTTTTTGGTTGATAATACTTGAGCGTATTACTCGGAAATAATCCATCCACCGGCAAGGCTGCCGGCAGCATCCTGCGGCATGCCCGGGACACCCTGCGGCAGCAGATTGTCCATTATCAGGAGGAATCAAACGTGGCCTACGTTGTAACCGATGCCTGCGTCAAATGCAAATACACCGACTGCGTGGATGTCTGCCCGGTGGACTGCTTTCATGAGGGGCCGAACTTTCTCGCCATCGATCCTGAGGAGTGCATAGATTGCACGCTGTGCGTGGCGGAATGCCCGGTATCGGCCATTTATGCCGAAGACGATGTGCCAGCCGAACAGGTGGTGTACATCCGGCTGAACGCCGAGTTGTCCCAGCAATGGCCGGTATTGTCGCAAAGCAAGCCGCCACTGCCCGACCATGCCGACTGGGCAGAGGTGACCAACAAGCTGCCCCATCTGCAGCGCGACTGAATCAGATGAACAGGTCGATATCGCCGCTGGGCTGGGAGGCAGTCTGGCGGTCCAGCCGCTGCCGGTAAGCCGCTTCCTTCGATACCAGAGTGCGGCTGCCCTTGAGCTTGCGCACCAGTACCCGGCCCTCGTCCGGAAAGAAAAACACCTTGCGGGCAAAGCTGCCCAGCAAGTCTTCCGCCAGCACCGGAATCTGCTCGCTGCGCAGATAGGCGCGGATGAATTCGCTGTTCTGTTCGCCGATATTCACCACCGACATGCCCTCCAGCACATTGCCGGCACCAAATACCTTGGCCTCCAGCCGGTGGCGCTGCGCCCCCAGCTTTTGCATGTCGGTGATCAGCAACTCCATGGCATTGACGCCAAAACGCGCGGGCACACTGGTCTGGCTATGCCAGTCACTGCCTTGCGGCAGCAGGAAGTGATTCATGCCATGCACCCGTGCGTGGCGGTCCATCAGGCAGACGGCGACACAGGAGCCCAGCAGCGTGGTCAGCATCAGCGGCTGGCGGGTGGCGAAGTACTCGCCCGGCAATATCTTGATGGCGTCGATCTGGAACTGGCGGTCGAAGTAGAGACGCTCGGAGGGCTGGTCGGAATAGCTCACGGGGCCGCCCTGTCATGCGGCAGACGCAGGCAGTCCATTACCTTGTCGGCCAGTTGCGACAAGGGATGCACATGCATCACCCCGCCCTGCGCTACGGCCTCGCGCGGCATGCCGTATACCACACAGCTGGCTTCGTCCTGGGCAAAGGTGGTGGCGCCGGCCTGCCGCAACTGCAACATGCCCAGCGCGCCATCCTTGCCCATGCCGGTCATGATGACCGCCACCGTTTGGGCCGCCGCCAGCGCAGCAACCGAAGCAAACAGCACATCGACCGATGGCCGGTGCCGGTTGACCGGCGGGCTCTGATCCAGGCAGATGACAAAACCTTGCGCCCCCTTGCCCAGCCGCATATGCGAATGACCGGGGGCAACATAGGCCACGCCGCGCATCAGCGGCTCGCCATCTTCGGCCTCCTTCACCTGCATGGCGCACAGCTTGTCCAGCCGCCGGGCAAAAGACAGGGTAAAGCCTTCCGGCATGTGCTGGACGATCAATACCGGCGAGCTGCCTGCCGGCAGCTTTTCCAGAAATTCCTTGATGGCATCGGTGCCGCCGGTGGAAGCGCCCACGGCGATGATGGCATTTTGCCGCAGCAAGGCCGGTGCCACGCGCGGCGGCGCAGCGGTAGAACTTGCCGCAAACAGCGACGGCCGGCGCAGGCGGGCAGCCGCCACCATGCGAATCTTGTCGCGAATGTCGTCGGCGTAGCTTTGCATGGTGTTGCTGACATCCAGCGTCGGCTTGGGCAGGAAATCCACCGCCCCCAGTTCCAGCGCACTGAGCGTGGTTTCCGAGCCGGACTGGGTCAGCGAGGAAATCATCAATACCGGGGTCGGGCGCAGCCGCATCAGCCGGCGCAAGAATTCCAGCCCGTCCATGCGCGGCATTTCCACATCCAGGGTGATCATGTCCGGGCTGGTTTCCCGGATACGTTCGCGCGCCACGATGGGATCGGATGCAGTCGCCACCACCTCCATATCGGGGGCTTCGTTGATGATGGTGGTGAGCAGGCTGCGGATCAGCGCGGAATCATCCACTACCACGATTCTTATTTTTCTGCCGGCGGCTGCGCTCATGTCATCTCCGCACCTTGTGATTAGCCAGGCGATAGGCGGTACGGCCGCAAGACTGGAAGGCGTCGCTCAGATGCTGGATGTTTTCCGAGTGCCCCAGAAACAGCAGCCCGTCCGGCTGCAGGCTGGCAGCCAGCCGTTGCAGAATGGCGGCCTGGGTCGGCTTGTCAAAATAGATCAGCACATTGCGGCAGAAAATCACGTCAAAGCGCCCCATGTCCGGCCACTCGGCGGCGACCAGATTGAACTGGTAAAAGGAAAGCTGCTCGCGTACTTCGCGCCGGATGCGCACCTTGCCGGCATTGTGCCCCACCCCGCGCAGGAAAAAGCGCTTGAGCAGGCTGCTGTCCAACACTTTGGCCCGCTCGGCATCGTATACGCCATCGGCCGCCTGGCTCAGCACCTTGGTATCGATATCCGAGGCCACCAGCTCAAGCTTTTGCCGATTCAACTGCGGCAGCGACAGCAGGGTCATGGCGATGGAGTAGGCCTCCTCGCCGGTGGAAACTGCTGCGCTCCACACCCGGTAATGCCGCTCCTGCGCCACTCGCTCCATCGCATGCAGCCGCAACAAGTCGAAGTGGTGCGGCTCGCGGAAAAACGCGGTGAGATTGGTGGTGAGCGCGTTGACGAAGTGTTGCCACTCCGCCTCGTCTTCCGCCTTTTCCAGCAGGTCCAGATAATCGGCAAACTGGCGCATGCCCAGCTGGCGCACGCGCTTGGCCAGCCGGGAATAAGCCATGTGGCTCTTGCTGTCGTTCAGCGAAATGCCGACACGCTGGTACAGCATCTGTCGCAGGCGACGAAAATCCGCCGCGGTAAACTTGATATCGCGCTCAGTGCTCATCAGGCATCACCGCGCGGCTCAAAACTCCTCCCATTCGTCGTCGTGTTGAGCCGGCCCCGGCAGGGTCTTGATGCGCTCGGCATTGAGCGCCATGCGGGTCGATACCGGTTTGATCTGCTGACCGGGTGCCGGCAGGCGCGCCGCCTGGCCGTGGTCGTGGCTGCGATGCGCCTTGGGTGCGGACAGGCGCGCCACTGGCGTGCCATCGAGGCGGAAGATCGACACCGCTTCCATCAGATGACGGGCCTGCTCTTCCAGCGACTCGGCCGCCGCGGCAGCCTGCTCGACCAGCGCCGCGTTCTTCTGGGTGTTTTCGTCCATCTGCGTCACCGCCAGATTGACCTGTTCGATCCCCGAGCTTTGCTCGACCGAGGCGGCCGATATATCGCTCATGATGTCGGCCACGCGGCGAATGGAGCTGACGATCTCTTCCATGGTGCGGCCAGCCTCATCCACCAGCCGGCTACCCGATTCCACCTTGTCCACCGAGTTGCCGATCAACAGCTTGATTTCCTTGGCGGCAGCCGCCGAGCGCTGTGCCAGATTGCGCACTTCGCTGGCCACCACGGCAAAACCCCGGCCCTGTTCGCCGGCACGCGCGGCTTCCACCGCAGCATTCAGCGCCAGGATATTGGTCTGGAAGGCAATGCCGTCGATCACGCTGATGATGTCGACAATCTTTTTGGCACTGTCGTTGATCTCGTTCATGGTGGACACCACATTGCCCACCACCTGGCCGCCACGGGCAGCGATGTCGGACGCACCGATGGCCAGGCTATTGGCCTTCTTGGCGTTTTCGGCATTCTGTCTGACGGTGCTGGTGATTTCTTCCATGCTGGAGGCGGTTTCCTCCAGGCTGGCCGCCTGCTGTTCGGTGCGACCGGACAGATTGCTGTTACCGGCAGCGATTTCCTGCGAGGCGGTGTTGATGGCCTCGGTCGACTCCTGGATATTGCCGACAATGCTGCGCAGCCGTTCCACGGTGGCATTGGTATCAGACTTGAGCTGCCCCAGCATGCCTTCGTAATCATTCTTGATGGTGCGCGTCAGGTCGCCCTGAGCCAGGCCGCCCAGCACGATGGCGATGTCACCCAGTGCCTGGCTGGTCACACCCAGCAACTGGTTGACACCCTCGGACAGTACGCGGAAGAAGCCGGTCTTGCCCTCGAGCACCAGCCGGGAGGCATAGTCGCCCTTGCCGGCGGCACTGACGATGGCTTCCACTTCTTTCTCGATCAGCACTTCGCCGGTGCGGTCCTTCCACTCAACCACCGTACCCAGACGTTCGCCGTCGCCGCCGAATACCGGGTTGGCAGTCAGCGAGAAATGACGGCCACCGACCGCGATATCCGCCTTGTAAGTGCTGCGCAGATTGGCCAGCAGATCGCGCTGGTGCGCCGGATTGCGGTGGAACATGTCCATGTTGCCACCCAGCACATGACGGGTGCTGAAATTGGGCAGGGCCTTGCGCAGATCCGCCTCGGCCGTGGCCAGCATTTCCAGCACGCTGTGATTCACATAGATGATGTTGCGCTCGTTGTCGGCAATCATCACATTGGTGGTGACATTGTCCAGGGCGCTGCGGATGCGGGCATTCTCTGCCGCCACTACGCGCTCGGCATCCATGCGCTGCTGCTCGATGGCCTGCTGTGCCAGCTCGGCGGTACGGTCAATCCACTCCACCCCATAACCAAGCCGCTTGCCGCTTTGGCCATTGATCGGCGTCAGAATCAGGTTGAAGGTGCGGCCGCCGACATGGATGGTGCCTTGGTGCGGATTACGCAGCTGTTGCATCAGGCCACGCTGATGCCCCGGATTGCGGTGGAACTGGTCGATATTGCTGCCCAGCAGATTGCGGGCGGAAAACTGCGGCAGGTCGCGGCGAATATCGCTTTCTGCCTGAGCGAACATATTGATGACCGACTGGTTGGCGTACACCACATTGAAGTCGGCATCGGCAATCATCATATTGGTGGCGGCATTATCCAGCGCATTGCGCACCCGGATGTTTTCCACCGCCTTGTCTGCCGCCTGGCGGATATAGGCAAACAGGCTGCTATTGTCATTGGCCGCCACTTTCAGTTCGGTGGTGACTTCACCGGCAGCCAGCTCCTGCATCAGCTTGACAGCCTCTGCCGGCTCGCCACCGATCTGCCGCAGCAAGGAGCGGCTGATCAGCCAGCCGGCCAGCATGGCGATCAGCACAGCGGCCGCCATCAGGGCGTTCAGCAGCACAGACGCACTATTAGCCCGCTCCAAGGTGCCTTGCGCTACCTGCCGGGACAGCGCTTCCTCGAACTTGACATAGCCATCAATTTCCTTGAGGTAGTCCAGCTGGGTGGCGCGCAGGGTCTGCAGCAGATAGCTCTTGGCTTCTTCCTCCTGCCCTGCTTGCAGATGCTGACGGAACACGGCCAGTTGCTGGCGATAGCTGGCCTCGACCGTACGCACACGGTCGAACAGCACCTGCCCTTCGGCCGGCACGCCACTGGACAGGGTGGCCATCTGCCGGCTAATCAGCGTCAGCGCTTCGTCGATCTGCTTGTGCTGCTGTTCCAGCACCACCGGGTCTTTGGACAGCAGCAAGGTCCGGGTGGCCCGGGCGGTGAGGTTGACGTTATCCACCACCTTGTTGGCTTCAGAAGCCCGCGGCACATGGACGTTGGCGATTTCGTCGATATCGTTGCGCAGACTGTGGATCTGCGCAATCGCTACCGCCATGGCGGCGATGATCACCACGACCAGCAGGCCGAAGCCCAGCAGTAAGCGGTGCGACACTTTCAGATTATTCATTTTCACCTCTCCCAAACGCCATGTCGGCCTCAGCCACGGTCGGTAATATCCACCAGCGCCATCTCATCACTGCTCATCAGGCGCTCGATATCCACAATAATCACCATGCGCTCCCCTTGGGTGCCCAGGCCCTCGATATACGTGGTTTCCACCACGGAACCAAACTCCGGCGGATCGCGCAGTTCATCCTCAGCCAGCTGGATGACATCGGACACGCCATCCACCACCATCCCCACCGTACGCTGGAAGATATTGAGGATGATCACCACCGTAAATGCGTTGTAGACCGGTTCGCCCAGCCCGAACTTGATGCGCATGTCGACAATCGGCACGATGCTGCCACGCAGATTGACCACTCCCTTGATGAAGGCAGGGGCGTTGGCAATGCGCGTCACCGCTTCGTAGCCACGAATCTCCTGCACTTTCAGGATGTCGATCCCGTATTCTTCCTGTCCCAGGGTAAACACCAGCAGCTCGCGCACTGCCTTGCTTTGCCCGTGGCGGTATTCCAGCTGTTCTGTCATCGGTTCTGCCTTCCCCTCATGCCTCGTCTGTCATGGCCTGCCGTGCCGCCGTTTGCGCCGGTCGCTGGTTGTGACGGGCGATGATCGATATATCCAGAATCAGGGCAACCCGGCCATCCCCCATGATGGTGGCGCCGGACATGCCCTCGACTTTGCGATAATTGGTTTCCAGATTCTTTACCACGAACTGTTGCTGGCCGATGAGTTCATCCACCAGCAGGGCCAACTGATAGCCGCCGGCCTCGACGATGACCAGAATGGCGCTGGTGGGATCGCTGGCGGCACTGGCATCGACATGGCCGAAGAAGGCAGCCAGCGACACGATGGGCAGGTATTGGCCGCGCACATTCACCAGCTGGCCGCGCCCTGCTACCGTTTTCAGTTCCGGAGCCTGCGGCTGCAGGGACTCCAGCACAAAAGTCAGCGGGATGACATAGATATCCTGGCCGACACGCACCGACATGCCATCCATGATCGCCAGCGTCAGTGGCAGGCGGATGCTGATGGTGGTGCCGAAATCCGGCATGGAATCGATATCGATGCGGCCACCCATGCTCTGGATATTGCGCTTGACCACATCCATGCCCACTCCGCGACCAGACACATCGGTCACTTCGGTTGCCGTGGAGAAGCCCGCCTCGAAAATCAGCCCCCACACCTCGCTATCGCTCAAGGCATCGCTGACCGGCATGCCGCGCTCGCGCGCCTTGGCCAGAATGCGCTCGCGATTAAGGCCGGCGCCATCGTCGGTCACTTCAATCACGATGCTGCTGCCCTGATGAAAGGCCCGCAGTGTCAGTCGCCCCACGGCCGACTTGCCCTTGGCCACCCGGACCTCGGGCGATTCCACCCCGTGGTCCAGGCTGTTGCGCACCAGATGGGTCAGCGGGTCGGCCAGCTTTTCGATAAAGCCTTTGTCCAGCTCGGTATTTTCGCCCACCATTTTCAGCTCGATCTGCTTGCCCAGCTTGCCGGCCAGATCGCGTACCACACGCGGAAAACGGTTGAAGACAAAGGCGATGGGCGTCATGCGAATGGACATCACCGCTTCCTGCAATTCACGCGAGTTGCGCTGCAAGGCCGAGATGCCGCCCAGCAGGCGTTCGTATTGCACGGCGTCCAGCTCCTGGCTGGACTGGGTGAGCATGGACTGGGTAATGACCAGCTCGCCCACCAGATTCAGTAGCAGGTCGACCTTGTCGATATTCACCCGAATGGAGTTTTCCACGGCCGGTGCAGCACGCTCCTGTCGCGGAGCGGCCACCACGGCAACCGTGGGTGCGGCCGCCACGGCCACAGCCGGCTCCAGCGGTGCAAACAGGCCAAAACCTTCTTCCTCGTGCAACATGACTGGTGCGATGGCTGGCCCGGCTACCGGGGCAAACAGCCCGAAGCCCTCTTCCTCATACAGCATGTCTGCCGTCGGCTCGCTGCCGCCAACGGCAGCGGCCAAGGGTTCGAACAAGCCGAAGCCATCCTCTTCAAAGGCAATGTCGGCAGCAGCAGTCTGTGTGGGGCTGGCAATACTGGAAGAAAGAAACAGCCCGAAATCGCCCTCGTCTTGCTGGCCATGATCCTGGGTGATGCGGAAGTGTTCCGGCGAAATGGAAAAGGCCAGCGATTCGGCCACTTCGTCAGCAGCCAGCGTCGAGGTGAAAATCACTACCCAGGGCAGTTGATCACTCCCCCCCCCTTCTTGCACCACACTCAGCTCACCCAGCGCAGTCAGCGACTGCAACAGTGCCGGGTAATCGGTGGTCGGCAAGCAGCAGTCCAGCTCGACATACAGCGTGGTGCAGACTGCAGGCGCGGCGGATGACTGCACAGGCGCCACCACCGGCGGCGGTGCGGAGCCGCCACCGGCAACCAGCCGTTCCAGCCAGTTTTCCACCGCACTGATCGCGGACTCGGCCACGGCCTCGCCACCGCGGTGTGCGCCCAGCATGCCGGCCAGCACATCCTTGGCATTCAGGCAGGCATCCACCATGTCGGCAGTCAGCCGCATGCTGCCCTTGCGCACCTTGTCCAGCAGGTTTTCCAGGATATGGGTCAGCGCAGCCAGATCGGCAAACCCGAACGTAGCCGCCCCCCCCTTGATGGAGTGGGCAGCACGGAAAATGGCATTGAGGTCTTCGCCGTCCGGTGCCGCCAGGTCTACCCCCAGCAACACGGACTCCATGGTGGCCAGATGCTCGTCGGTTTCATCAAAGAACACCTGATGAAACTGCGACATATCGATTGACACGATGCTTCCCCTTACTGCGCAGTCCGGATAGTCAGCGGTGGAACCCGTCTGCTGTCGCCCGGCACATCACGATCGGTCTGGGCAATCAGCCAACCAGCCGCTTTACCACATCCAGCAGCTTTTGCGGATCAAACGGCTTGACCAGCCAGCCGGTAGCACCGGCGGCTCGCCCCAGCGATTTCATCTGATCGCTGGACTCGGTGGTCAGCATCAGGATGGGCGTCGTGCCATAGGCCGGCAATTTGCGCAGCGCGCGAATCAGGTTCAGGCCGTCCATGCCCGGCATGTTCTGGTCGGTCAGGATCAGGTCAAAGCTGTCCGCCTGGGCCCGCGCCAGACCACCATTGCCATCGACCGCCTCTACTACCTCATAGCCCGCACTTTTGAGAGTAAAGGTCACCATTTGACGGATTGACGCCGAATCATCGACTGTCAGTACTTTTTTTGGCATGTTGTTCCCACTTTTCTTTTGTTCACGCTCAAAACAAATCAATGCTGCCACTCTGCATCTGACCTTGTGCCACCGGATTGTTGGACAAGCTGATTTGCAGTTCTGCCAGCCGGGCAGAGGCTCTCACCTCCCACTGCCCTTGTTGTTGCTGCTTGTTGCTGGTCAATTCCATCATTTCTTCGATGCCGTACAAACGCTTGCCGACATGGGCAATCAATTGCGACACCATGTCCTGAAACTGCAGCGAACGCACCGCATCGCCCACGTGGTCTGACAGCAAGCCCACGCCATGGCGCAAGCGACCGATTGATTCGGCCATCACCGCATCCATCACCCGGATGCGCGATGAAGTGTCATCCAGCCGCTGTTTGGCCTGCAAGGTAAACATCATGTCCTGCGAGGCCAGCTGGTTGATCAGCCCCTCGGCATGCTCGACCGAACCATTCACCCGGTTGATCAGGTTACGGATTTCATCGCTGAAACTACTGGTGCGGCCGGACAGATGGCGGACTTCCTCGGCCACCACGGCAAACCCCCTGCCGGCCTCCCCGGCCCTGGCCGCCTCGATCGAAGCGTTCAAGGCCAGCATATTGGTTTGGTTGGTAATGGAGTGAATCTCATCCAGCAACAGAATGACCCCCTGCATCTCCTGACCAATCGACTCCATCTGCTCGACCAGCAGCATGGCCAGCCGGCTGTTCTCCACCGTCTTTTCAACAAAGCTGCCCATCGCATTGGCGATTTCATTGACAAAAGTGCTGAAAGACATGGCATGCGAGTCCATGCCCACCTCGCCTTTGGCCAGGCTTTCGGCTAGCTGCAACTGTGCAGCGGCCTCCTGCGACAGGCCGGAAAAACTGTTGACCAGGGTCAGTACCGCATCCTGGATCAGCGTCTGTACCCGGCTCACCTCCAGCTTTGACTGGGAGATCTGCTCCTGAATGAAGTCAAGGCAGTCAGGCGCAGCAGGTGCAGCTGCGGTCTTGCCGGAATCCGCCTCTTCCCTATCCATCACCGTCGGCTCCTTGGCTAGGTACAGAAAATGCAATACGAACAGCAGGCTGGCGGCAAGCGGCAAAGCCAGGCCCCACACCAGCGCACCCCACAAGGGGCCACTCAATATCACCAGTACCGAAATCAGGCAAAGACCACACGCCACGAAACGTCGCTGCGGATAGAAAAGCACCATGTAGCCCCCGGTCATTCAGCAAAATTGCCAATGTACTATCTTCTTCATCAACTAATATGCCAGCTTAATCAAGGAGAAAATCGACCGGATGGTGTAAATAATGGTATTAGCCATTAAATAATTAATTATTAATGTTTTTATCACTTCTACAGAAAACCGACAAAACGGCTGTCTGTCAAAATATATAGACTGACTTGCTGCCAACGGAAACCCCGACAGACAGCGAGATGGCGCTCACCAGCCAGCCCGGGCCGGCACTACGTCACAGAGTGAAGGCATTACTTGATGGTGAACATCTTGTTGAAGCAGGCGATTTCCAGCACTTGCAGCACGGTATCGCGGCAATTGATCAGCGACATCGATTTTTTCTGACTGGTAGCGCGTTCTTTCAGCAGCAGCAACATGCCCAGCGCCGAGCTATCCAGAAAGGGCACTTGATCAAAATCGACCTGAATTTCCTGCACGGCCGGATTTTCCAGCAACTCCTGGCTGGCAAGACGGAAATCCTTGTGCAGATTGAAATCGAACTGGCCGACCAGAACGAGCGTACCAACCTGACCTTCTACTTTAACCACTGGCTTCATCATCTATCCCCCTGATTCACATTACACATCGACCGCTCCCGTCCCGCGGCAGGGGAGAGTCAATTCAAAATAAGCACCACCTTGCGCACGATCCCCACCCATCACCGTGCCGGCCAGCTCTTCCGCCACCTTTTTCACGATGGACAGCCCAAGGCCTGTTCCGCCTGGGCGGGTGGTAAAGAAAGGCTCGAACAGCCTGGCCGGATCAGCCCCCTGCAGGCCCACGCCATCATCCTCTACCCGGAAACAAACCTGCTCATCCCGCAGACTCACCGTGAGGCCGATACGCCCGCCTTCCGGCGAGAAATGCATGGCATTTTCCAGCAGGTTGACCAGCGCCCCCTGCAGGGCCTTGCGGTCACCCATTACCGTTATGGCAGAAGGCAGCAGGTTATTGCAATCCCAAATCATGTCACGCTCATGACATTGCGGTATCAATACCGCAGCGACATCCTCAACCAGCGCCGCGACATCGAGCCACTCCAGCGCACTGGTCTGGCCGCGCACAAACCCCAGCATGTTCTGGATCAGCCCCTCCAGCGCCTTCATCCGGGCCAGGCTCTTGTCGACAAACTTCGCCCGGTCCTCTGGCCGCAAGCCTTCCTGCTTCAGATTGGCGGTATAAAGCATGGCCGTGGCCAGCGGGGTGCGTAACTGGTGCGCCAGCGACGCAGCCATGCCGCCCATCGCGGCCAGCTTTTGCTGGTGCGCCAGCTCCACCGTCAGATGATGCAGACGGCTGACATCATGCAGCAGCACGATGCGTCCGCCCGAGGCCGGCAAATCCTGATATTGCAAGGCCAGACGACGGGCAGACTCTTGCTGCGGCAAGGTATAGGTCCCGTCCAGTTCGGAGCGCGTCCAGCCGGCCATGACGGTATCCCAGGCCATCCCGCCGTGCTTGCCTTGCAGCAAAAGCTGGGCCGCCGGATTTTCAGCCACGACCACGCCATCGGCGGCCAGCTGTACCACGCCGGCAGGCAGCGCTTCCAGCAACATCCCCAATCTTTCGGCGAGTTCGGCGTTTTCGTCACGCTGTTTACGCAATTGGTTGTTAGCCTCGTCCAGTTGCGCATTCAGTACGTTAACCTGCACTTCGAGCTGGCGATAAGCATCGATTAACTGACTAGAAACAGTGTTGAACTGCTCGAAAGCCGCCTCCAGCATCTCCTGGTCTTTCAAATTTGATGCTGTCTTGGCCATGTTTAGCGTCGTATTTGTAAAAAGGACTTAAACAGTATGATAATGACTAAGTCTGAGCCAAGCCAACTTAAAGTCTGATCTGAGCCAAGACAGTTTTCAAAGAAAGCTGGGAAAATGAATAATTGGCGTATACAACGGGAGTATTGCGCCACCACAACGAACCGATGCAGCGGAGGTTTCTGTGTCAGAGCTTCTTAAAAAAATTGATGCCAGAACAAAACTGGCGGGGACCAACAAGCTGGAAATCCTGCTGTTCTCCCTGGGGCACGACCAGCGTACGGGAAGAAAAGAAGTTTTCGGCATTAACGTGTTCAAGGTGCGCGAAGTCATGCGCACCCCTGAAATCACGTCCGCCCCGGAAATGCCATCGTCGGTCGAAGGCATGGTCAGCCTGCGCGGCTCGCTGGTGCCGGTGATTGATCTGGCCAAATACGCTGGCATCGTCACCAGCAACAAGCCGGAAATCATGATCGTCACCGAGTACAACGGCCACACGCAGGGCTTTCTGGTGGAAGCGGTCGACACCATTTTGCGCCTGGACTGGTCTGCCATGCGCGTGCCGCCGGACATGATCACCAACCGCATGGCCGGCCTGGTCACCGCCGTCACCGAGCTGGATCAGGGCACCCTGGTGATGATGATGGATGTGGAAAAAGTACTGGCCGAAACCTCGCTGGTTGACGATTCCCACCACTTCATCAATATCGAACCGGTAAAAGAAGAACGCATGATCTTCTTCACCGACGACTCCGCCGTCGCCCGCAAACAGATCGAACGCACCCTGGACGCGATGCAGGTCAAATACGCCTACGCCATCAATGGCATGCGCGCCTGGGAAGAACTGCAAAAAATGGCCATGCAGGCCGAGCTGTCCGGCAAGCGCCTGTGTGAAACCCTGCATCTGGTACTGACCGACGTGGAAATGCCGGAAATGGACGGCTACATGCTGACCAAGCTGATCAAGAGCGACCCGCGCTTTGCCGGCATTCCGGTACTGATGCACTCCTCGCTGTCCGGCTCTTCCAACCAGAAGCTGGGCCAGTCGGTGGGCGTCGACGAATATGTCTCGAAATTCGAAGCCCAGAAGCTGTCGATGAAGCTGCGCGAAATGCTCAACCTGGCCAAAAACTAAAGCAAACCGGACAGCCATTCGGAAGAGGGAAAAAATATGTCAGCAACAGACGCATCCTTGCTTGCCAGCGTCGATGCCCGTACCAAACTGGCGGGCTCCAACAAAATGGAAATCCTGCTGTTTTCGCTGGGCACCCGCGAAACCTTCGGCATCAATGTATTCAAGGTCAGGGAAGTATCACAAACGCCGGCCATCACCAAAACCCCCAACATGCCGTTCGGGGTGCAGGGCGTGCTGTCCCTGCGCGGCAACATCATCCCGGTCATTTCGCTGGCACGTTTCGTCGGTTCGGAACAGAGCGGACGCAAATTCGACACCATGATCGTCACCGAATTCAACAAGAGCACGCAGGCTTTTCTGGTGGATTCGGTCGACCGCATCATCCGCGTCGACTGGGACCGGGTACGTGCCCCGGAAAACATGATGAGCACCACGACCAACTCCAACCTGATTACCGCGATTACCGAGCTGGAAGACGGCAAGCTGGTTTCCATTCTGGACGTGGAGCAGATTCTGGCTACCGTGGTGGGTGAGCCACGCCTGCCGGACATCCCGCAGGCACAGCTGGAGAACGACCAGTACCTGTTCTTCGTCGACGACTCGGTGGTGGCGCGCAAGGAAATCACCAGTGTGCTGGAAAAGATGGGCATCAAGTTCCAGCAGGCCACCAATGGCCGCGAAGCCTGGGACCGCCTGCAAGTGCTGGCCAGCCGCAACTGGGGCGAGGACGAATCGCTGCACGACTATCTGAAGATCATTCTGGTGGATGCGGAAATGCCGGAAATGGACGGCTATGTCCTGACCAAACTGATCAAATCCGATGTCCGCTTTAAAGGCATCCCGGTTATCATGCACTCCTCGCTCTCCTCCAACGCCAACAAGGCGATGGGTTCCAGCGTGGGTGTCGATGCCTATGTTGCCAAATTCGATCCGGCAATACTGGCTGAAACTTTGATTCCATTCCTGCAGAGGTAACCGTTAAAATCAACGGCTCAATGGAATACCGACATTTCAGGACCTACCCAGATGCCAGATAAAAACATGCGATTCCTCGTTGTGGACGATTTCTCGACCATGAGAAGAATTGTTCGCAACCTGCTGAAAGAGTTGGGGTTCACCAACGTCGATGAAGCCGAAGACGGCCAGGTTGCCTTGCACAAGCTGAAAACGCAGCATTTCGACTTTATCGTTTCCGACTGGAACATGCCGAACATGACCGGCATCGAGTTGCTGAAAGCAGTACGCGCCGATCAACAGATCAAGCATCTGCCCTTCATGATGATTACTGCCGAAGCCAAGCGGGAAAACATCATAGAAGCCGCCATGGCCGGAGCCAGCGGCTACATCGTCAAACCGTTCACGGCGGCAACACTGGAAGAAAAGATGAACAAGATCTTCCAGACCATGAACAAGTAAAACGAATAAACATAGCAAATAAACTTGCCTAGTCAGCACTGAGGAGAGGCTATCGTGCCGGATCACATTCTGGAAAGTGGAGATTCCCCGGATCTCGAAGCATTGTTTGACAGCATAGCCAGTCAGCAACAGCAAAAAGAACCAGAAGCAGTCTCGACGACATCGGCTGGGGCGGTCACCACGGCAGGTAGCAACGAAATCAGTACGGCAGTCATGTACGAACAGATTGGCCAGCTAACCCGCAAGATGCACGACGCACTGCGTGACCTGGGCTACGACAAATCGCTGGGGAAGGTGGCGGATGCCATTCCCGATGCCAAGGACAGGCTGAGCTATATCGCCTCGCTGACGGAAAGTGCCGCAGAGCGGGTGCTGAATGCCACCGATCTGGCCAAACCCTACCAGGATGATCTGGAAAGCCGTGCCAAACTGCTGTCGGAACGCTGGAACCTGCTCTATGCCAACCAGCTGTCCACTGCCGAATTCAAGAACCTCGCCGAGGATACCCGTCAGTACCTCGGCCATGTTCCGAAACAGACTCAAGCCACCAATACCCAGTTGCTGGAAATCGTGATGGCGCAAGACTTTCAGGACCTGACCGGCCAAGTCATCAAGAAAATGATGGATATGGTGCATATACTGGAAACGGAACTGGTCGCCTTCCTGATCGAATTCTCTCCGGATTCGAAGAAGGCCGAGCTGGACAATAATCTGCTGAATGGACCGGTAGTCAATCCGGAAGGCAGAACGGACGTGGTGTCCAGCCAGCAGCAGGTCGATGATCTGCTGGAAAGCCTGGGCTTCTAAACAAAAAGCGGTGAACGTGTTAGCGGCATAAGCGGGGTGAGAAAATGAGCGATTTTGGCGGCATGGAAGAACTGCTACAAGACTTCCTGATGGAGTCTACCGATCTGCTGTCCGACGTGGACAACAAACTGGTGGAACTGGAAAAGCGTCCTGAAGACAAGGCACTGCTGAATGACATTTTCCGGGGTTTTCATACCATCAAGGGCGGAGCTGGCTTTCTGAATGTGGGTCCGATGGTGAATTTGTGCCATCGCACCGAAAACCTGTTCGACAAGCTGCGCAATGGTGAACTCCACATCACGCCAGAAGTCATGGACGTGATCCTGGACGCAACCGGCATTGTGCGCGACATGTTCGGCACCCTGGGCCAAGGCCTGATGGTGGCCGATGCCGATGCCGACGTACTCAATGCGCTGGACGCCGTACTGGCCGGCGAGATGCCCGGCAAGGCAGAAGCTGCAGCCCCTGCAGCAGTGGCCCCGGCAGCGCAAGCTGTGGCCACCCCTGCTCCAGCCGCAGCCGCCGCGACAGACGGTCCGGACTGGAATGCCCTGCATCAGGCCATCGTGCCGCAGGCCGCTCCGACTGCCCCGGCAGCCGCACCGGCACCGGCAGCACCGGTGACTGCCGTCGCCACGACACCGGTTCAGGAATTGCTGCCCGCAGCAGAACACATCCCTGCAGCCAAGCCCGCCACCAAGGCTGTTGCCAACAAGCAGCCCAGCAGCGCCGGCAATAGCAGTGGCCCGCAGGAAAACACCATCCGTATCGATACCGTACGCCTGGACATGGTGCTCAATCTGTCCGGCGAAATCGGCCTGACCAAGAACCGCCTGACTACCCTGCGCACGGAAATCCTGCAGGGCAATCGCGACGGCAACACCCTGCGTTCGCTGGACGAAGCCATCAGCCAGCTCGACCTGCTGGTGGGTGACCTGCAGAACGCGGTGATGAAGACCCGCATGCAGCCGATTGGCCGCCTGTTCCAGAAGTACCCGCGCTTGGCGCGTGACCTGGCCCGCCAACTGGGCAAGGAAGTCGAGCTGGTGCTGTCCGGTGAGGAAACCGAGCTGGACAAGACCATGATCGAAGATCTGAACGATCCGCTGGTCCACCTGGTTCGCAATGCGGTCGATCATGGTGTGGAGTCACCAGAAGAGCGCATTGCCGCAGGCAAGAAGCCGCAATCGCTGATCCAGCTGACTGCCGAACAGGTGGGCGATCACATCCAGATTGAAATCACCGACGATGGCAAGGGCATGAATCCGGATGCCCTGCGTCGCAAGGCTATCGAAAAGGGCCTGATCGACCAGGAAACCGCCAACGGTCTGGACGAGAAGCAGTGCCTGCAGCTCATCTTCATGCCGGGCTTCTCAACCAAGGACCAGATTTCCAGCGTCTCCGGCCGTGGTGTCGGCATGGACGTGGTGCGGACCAATATCCAGAAGCTGAACGGCCGCATCGATATCAACTCGCTGCCGGGCGAAGGCACTCGCATCAGCATCTCGTTGCCGCTGACGCTCGCCATTCTGCCGGTACTGGTGGTACGTGCCTGCAACCAGCCGTTTGCCGTACCGCTGGCCATGGTGCGCGAGATCATCACCATCGATCCGAATGCCATCCAGGAAGTATCCGGCAAGCCCACCATCGTGGTGCGCGACGAAATCCTGCCACTGCGCACGCTTGCCGGCCTGCTAGGCTGGGAACCGACGCAGAAGCCTTACTTTGGCGTGCTGATGCAGTCGGCCGAAAAGTCCTTCATTCTGGCCATCGACTCCTTTGTCGGTCGTGACGATGTTGTCATCAAGCCGCTGCAGAATATTCGTCCGAAGGGTGTGGCTGGTGCCACGCTGTCTGGTGATGGCTCGGTAGTCCTGGTACTGGACATGGAAGACCTGCTCAGCTCCAGCGATGGCACCAACGGTCAAGTCCGGACCTCGGAGTTGATCTCCGCATAAGAAAAACCAGAACTGGCAAGTTTTAATGACCTCACAAAGCGCCTTCATTGGCCGACAAACGGTATTAAACCGTAACCAGCAGCTCATCGGGTATGAGCTGCTTTTTCGTGCAAGCGAGGAAGCCAACTCGGTAGGCCCTCACAGCGAACTGCAGGCGGATACCCAGGTATTGGTCAATACCCTGAACAATATGGGTACCAGCTGGCTGATCGGCAACAAGCTGGCGTTTATCAATGTTGGTGAAGCCATGCTCACCAGCGACTTTCTGGAGCTGCTGCCACCGCGCCGCGTGATTCTGGATATCGCCCCCGACATCAGCGCCTCCAGCGAGCTGCTGTCGCGGGCGCGCCATCTGCGTTCGCTGGGTTTTGGCATCGCTCTGGATGATTTCTCGTTCGAAGCCCAGTCCGCCGCTTTTCTGGAGTTCGCCAACTACGTCAAGCTGGATATCCAGAACCGCAATACCAACCACTTCCAGGTGCTGGCGGCCCGTTTGCGCAGCTATCCGGTGATCCGCATCGCCGAGCGGGTGGAAACCCACGAGCAATACCATCTGTGCAAGGAACTGGGCATGGATGGCTTTCAGGGCTACTACTTCGCCAAGCCGGAAACGCTGTCGGCGCGGGTGATTCATCCCACCTTCAGTAATGCGCTGGAACTGCTCAACCTGTTGCGCATGGATGCTGACCTGCGCCAGGTAGAACAGATCCTAAAGCGCGATGTGGCCCTGTCCTTCAAGCTGCTGCGCTATGTCAACTCCGCGGCAGCCGGGCTGAATACCACCATCAGCTCCTTCTCGCATGCCGTCACCGTACTGGGCTACAAAAAGCTTTACCGCTGGCTGACCCTGTTGCTGATCACGGCCTCTGACGATGGCCGTGCACCGCCCGCCTTGCAGAAAACTGCGGTGACCCGCGGCCGCCTCATGGAATTACTGGGTGAGCAGCTGGGACTGAATCATGACGACTGCGACAATTTGTTCATCGTCGGCATGTTCAGCCTGCTGGATGTGCTGTTCGACATGCCCATGCCCAATATTCTGGAACACTTGCAGCTGCCGGCTGCCCTGATCGAAGCCCTGGCGGAACGCAAGGGCCAGATGGGCGCGCTGCTGCAACTGACCTGCAGCTGCGAAGATGGCCAGCTGACCGGCGTAGTTGAACAGTCAGCCCAACTGAAGCTCAGCGCGGACCAGCTCAATCAGGCCCACGTCGCCGCACTCGCATGGGTAGAGGATCTGGGCTTATAATTGCCAGCCCTTCAGCCGGTTCCGAACCCTTCGATGAAACTGTTAGCCATTGATACCTCCAGCAGTTATTTGTCCCTGGCCCTCAGCCTGGATGGCGAAATGCACGCCTTTCATGAGGAAATGGGGCAAAAACACGCGGAACGGACCCTGCCGGAAATTGACCGCCTGCTACAACAGGCGGGCATCAAACTCGGAGCACTGGACGCCATCGTCTTCGGGCAGGGGCCAGGTTCGTTTACTGGTCTGCGCATTGCCTGCGGCCTGGCGCAAGGACTGGCCTTTTCAGCCGGGCTGCCGGTCATCGGCATCCCCACACTGGATGCAGTTGCCCAGCAAAGTGAAGCCGGCCAGCTGCTGGTTTGCCTGGATGCCCGCATGCAGCAGGTGTACTGCGCGGTCTACCAGACCGGCCCTCACTGGCAACGCCGGGGACCCATTACCCTGCAGGACCCCCAAGCGGTAATACTACCGGACGGTATCAGCCTGGTGGCTGGTGACGGCTTTGATAATTACCCTGCCCTGCTGGCTGGACAGCGCGAGCACATCCGCCATAGCGGCGTCCTGCGCGCCGATGCCCGTGCCCACATCGCGCTGGCACAGAGCGGCCGTTATCCCATGCAGCACCCGCGCGAAGCCGAACTGCTTTACGTCCGCAACAAAGTGGCCTTGACCTCAATCGAACAGCAGGCGCTCAAGGGATGAGCAGCGTCCACCGCTACCATCCTGCCTCCGCCCACAGCCTGGCCACGCTGGAAGCCGCTGCGACACCGCATGGCTGGAGCGAAGGCAATTATCAGGACTCCATCAACGCTGGCCACCCGTTTTACTGCCTTGGTCAACAAGAGATCGGCTTTGCCGTGGTCATGCCCGTGCTGGATGAAGCCGAATTGCTGAACATTGTCATCGCCGCGCCGCAGCAAGGGCGCGGTCTGGGCCGACAACTACTGGCCGGCCTGATGCAGGATCTCCAGCAACAGGGCTGTCAGCGCCTGTTTCTGGAAGTACGTGCCAGCAATACCCCGGCGCGGGCACTCTATCAACGCTGTGGCTTTCGTGAGTCCGGCCTGCGCAAAAACTACTATCCTGGCCACGATGGTCAACGCGAACACGCCATCCTGATGGAGGCCAGCCTGTGAACCGCAGCAGCTTTATCCAGCAGGCCATCGGCCTTGGCCCGCAATGGCAGGCCCGCAGCGGCTGGTTTGAACAGCATCCGGCCGAACTGGACCGGCAAGCCATGCAACTGGCACAGCAGCAATCCAGCCAGCCGCCCACAACAGACACTGTAGCCATCCCGGCACCAGCTGCTGTTACCAATGTCCACATGCCCACCCCGGCCATGGTGACAAGCGAAACTGCAGCACCAAGCACGCTGGACGCAGCATTAGCTGCCGCCGGTGTGACTGACCACCTGGAGCAGCCGCTGTCATCGCCCCAGCCGCTGGTGGAGCTAGGCTGGGACCAGCTTGAACAAGCAGTGGCAAACTGCCAGAACTGTCAGCTCTGCCACACTCGCACCCAAACGGTATTTGGCCGTGGTAATCCGCGGGCACGCTGGATGCTGATCGGCGAGGCACCCGGCGAACAGGAAGACAAGCAAGGCCAGCCCTTTGTCGGCAAGGCCGGTCAGTTGCTGGCCAATATGCTGGCCGCTGCCGGGCTGGACCGTGAGCACGATGTCTATATCGCCAATGTGTTGAAATGCCGGCCACCAGGCAATCGCAACCCGGCTCCGGAAGAAATCCTGGCGTGCAGCACTTATCTGCAACAGCAGATCCGCCATGTACAACCCACCCTGATCCTGGCGCTGGGCCGCTTTGCCGTGCAAACCCTGCTGCAAACCGAGCAAAGCATAGGCAAGTTGCGCGGTCAGTTACACCAGTATCAAGGCATTCCGCTGATTGCCACTTACCACCCGGCCTATCTGCTACGCAATCTGCCGGACAAGGCCAAGGCCTGGCAAGACATGGTGCTGGCCAAGCAGCACTTCAGCCGCCTCAGCAGCTAGTTGCGCCGCAGAACCTGCCATCATCAGCCATAAACGCCCAGCAGCCAGCGCCGATAGATGTCATCGGCCTGGGCGTGGCTCTGTGGCATGCCCTCCTCCAGCGAAGCTGCAATCTGCGCCACAGACATGACGCTGGGCAGATCATGGGCATCGATCTCCTGATAACCCACCTGCAACCACTGCCGGATCATTTCTACCTTCACCTCGCAATGAAACTGCATGCCCAGGTGCCGGCCATCGTAAAGATAAGCCTGGTTGCGACAATAAGCACTACTGGCGAGCAAGCTGGCACCTTGCGGCAAGTCGAAGCTGTCACTATGCCACTGAAAAACACGCAAGGACGCGCGCTGGCCAAACCACTCCTCCGCTAGCGGCTCGGCCTGCAGATCGATCCAGCCGATTTCCGGGATTGCAGCCTTGCGTACCTGCGCCCCAAGCGCCCGGGCCAGCAGCTGGCCACCCAGGCAGTGCCCAATCACCGGCACATCAGCAGCCACTGCCCGCCGCAGGAAATCAATCTCCGGCAGAATCCAGTCATGCTCTGTCTCGTCGTTTACGCTCATCGGACCACCAAAGGTGGCGATGCCGGCGTAAGTTGACACATCATCGGGCAGCACATCACCGGCATAGACCTTGAAAATGCGCGAAGGGATGCTCTGGCGGTTTAGATAATCGAGAAAATACTCTGGTCCATCCAGCGATACATGCTGAATGATGGCGATAGGCTTCATGTCGTTTCCTCATGCTCACCTGGCACCCAATCGATGCAAAAATGATCACAAAAAAATTTAAAAAGCCAATATAGATGAATTAATACAGGCAATGAATTGATACTTGATCAAATCATCAAGAGACCAGCCTAAGTGCGCCTCAGAAACAACACAATAATCCCGTGCATGACAGGCAATAAAAAACCCTTCTCCGTGCACCAGAGAAGGGCTCTTGAACGTTACCGAAAAACAAGCTTACTTCAGCTTGGTTTCCTTGTAGATAACGTGTTTACGGACAACGGGATCAAATTTTTTGATCTCCATTTTTTCCGGCATCGTGCGCTTGTTCTTCGTAGTGGTATAGAAGTGGCCAGTGCCGGCTGTGGATTCAAGCTTGATTTTATCGCGCATTGTATAACCTATCTGTCGCTATCTAGTTGACCGCTTAGATCTCGCCACGAGCGCGCAGATCTGCCAGCACTACATCGATACCAACTTTATCGATAGTACGCAGTGCAGCGTTGGATACGCGCAGGCGCACCCAGCGGTTTTCGCTTTCTACCCAGAACTTGCGGTACTGCAAGTTCGGCAGGAAACGACGTTTCGTCTTGTTGTTGGCGTGGGAAACATTGTTCCCGGTCATCGGACGTTTGCCGGTGACTTTGCAAACACGCGCCATGTTAACACTCCCAAAACCGGTAAAAGCTGGCTTTATACCATGAAAAAAGCCAGCGATTCAAGCATGATGCGCACCTTCCGCAGAAAGCACGATCTCGTATATGAAACAGTCGGGGCGGATTGTAACGGAATTACCACAAACACGCGAGTGCAACATGCAATTGCCCGAAGCAAGTGTTGCATTCATTGTTGCAACAAGCGGTGCCATGGCGGTTCAAATCCAAGCGATTTCAGGTTAAAATCCCGGATTCCCATAGAGCCGTAATTCCATGACCAAGTATATCTTCGTAACCGGCGGTGTGGTGTCTTCCCTCGGGAAGGGCATTGCCGCTGCGTCCATTGCTGCCATTCTTGAGTCGCGCGGGCTGAAAGTCACCATGCTGAAGCTCGACCCGTACATCAACGTCGATCCGGGTACCATGAGCCCCTTCCAGCACGGTGAAGTATTCGTGACGGAAGACGGCGCAGAGACCGACCTTGACCTTGGCCACTATGAGCGCTTCATCCAGTCCAAGATGAAGAAGAGCAACAACTTTACCACCGGTCAGGTTTACGAGTCGGTCATCACCAAGGAACGCCGTGGCGATTACCTGGGTGGCACCGTACAGGTCATTCCGCACATCACCGACGAAATCAAGCACAAGGTGCATGAGGGCGCCGGCGATGCCGACGTAGCCATCGTCGAAATCGGCGGCACCGTGGGTGATATCGAATCCCTGCCCTTCCTGGAAGCCATCCGCCAGCTGCGCTCCAACCTGGGCCGCAAGAACACCATGTATGTGCATCTGTCCTACGTGCCGTTCATCGCGACCGCAGGCGAGATCAAGACCAAGCCGACCCAGCACTCGGTGAAGGAACTGCGCGAAATCGGCATCCAGCCGGATATCCTGCTGTGCCGCATGGACCGCGAACTGCCGGCCGATGAAAAGCGCAAGATCGCCCTGTTCTGCAATGTGGAAGAAAACGCCGTCATCGGCTGTTATGACTCCGACTCCATCTACAAGGTACCGGCGATGCTGCACGAGCAAGGCATCGACGACATCATCACCGAACACATGCAGCTGGACATTCCGCCGGCCGACCTGTCGGTATGGGCGCGCATCATCGACGCCATCGAGCACCCGGAGCAGTCGGTCAACATCGCCATGGTCGGCAAATACGTCGATCTGACCGAATCCTACAAATCGCTGTCCGAAGCCCTGAAACACGCCGGCATCCACACACGCTCGGCCGTCAACATCATCTATGTCGACTCCGAAGACATCGAACGTGATGGCGCCGAATCGCTGAAGGACATGGACGCCATCCTGGTTCCGGGCGGCTTTGGCAAGCGCGGTGTGGAAGGCAAGATCAAGGCCGTCAAGTTTGCCCGCGAGAACAATATCCCCTACATGGGTATCTGTCTGGGCATGCAGATCGCGCTGATCGAATACGCGCGTGACGTGGCCGGTCTGGCTGGTGCCAACTCCACCGAATTCGACCTCGACACCGATTACCCGGTGGTCGCCCTGATCGACGAATGGGTCAATCACGACGGCAAGATCGAAAAGCGTGATGAAAACTCCAATCTGGGCGGCACCATGCGTCTGGGCGGTCAGCACTGTGATCTGGTAGATGGCTCGCTGGCAGCACGCGTGTACGGCGCTACCGACATTGTCGAGCGCCATCGTCACCGCTACGAAGTCAACAACTACTACGTACAGCGCCTGGAAACAGCCGGCCTGACCATTTCCGGCCGTTCCGCCGGTCATGAAAAGCTGGTGGAAACCATCGAACTGAAAGACCATCGCTGGTTCTTTGCCTGCCAGTTCCACCCGGAATTCACCTCTACCCCACGCGATGGCCACCCGCTGTTCAAGGCCTATGTGCAGGCCGCCATCGACTACAAGGCTGAAAAGCAAGGGAAATAAGCATGAAACTGTGCGGATTCGAAGTCGGCCTCAACCAGCCCCTGTTCCTGATCGCCGGCCCCTGCGTGATCGAAAGCGAACAGATGGCTCTGGACACCGCCGGTCAGCTGAAGGAAATCACCAGCGAACTGGGCATCAACTTCATCTACAAGTCGAGCTATGACAAGGCCAACCGTTCTTCCGGCACCTCGTTTCGCGGCTTCGGCATCGATGAAGGCCTGCGCATCCTGGACGAAGTAAAGCGCCAGATCGGCGTTCCCGTCTTGACCGATGTACACGCAGAGAGTGAAATCGCCCAGGTCGCCAGCGTGGTGGATGTGCTGCAGACCCCGGCCTTCCTGTGCCGCCAGACCGACTTCATCCGCGCAGTTGCGCAATGCGGCAAACCGGTCAACATCAAGAAGGGCCAGTTCCTGGCACCGGGCGACATGAAAAATGTCATCGACAAAGCCCGTGCTGCCGCACTGGAAGCCGGCTTGCCGGAAGACAGCTTCATGAGCTGCGAGCGTGGCGTGTCTTTTGGTTATAACAACCTGGTATCGGACATGCGCTCGCTGATGATCATGCGCGAAACCGGCTGCCCGGTCGTTTACGATGCCACCCACTCGGTACAACTGCCAGGCGGACAAGGCAGCTCTTCCGGCGGACAGCGCGAATTCGTGCCGGTACTGGCGCGTGCGGCCGTGGCTGCTGGCATTGCCGGCATCTTCATGGAAACCCACCCCAACCCGGCATGTGCCATGTCCGACGGCCCCAATGCCTGGCCGCTGGGCCGCATGAAAGAACTGCTGGCCACGCTGCAACAGCTGGACAGCCTGGTCAAGCAAAGTGCCTGGCCGGAACACTCGCTGTAATACGTTTTCGCTCCATCTGTGGTAACAAGTTTTCTGCGGCCAGCCGCCTGTGAGGGCTGGCCGGTGATGATACGGTTAACCTAGCAAAGCAACTGAAGGGGACAAGTATGAGTTCGATTATTGACGTAGTGGCCCGCGAGATTCTGGATTCCCGCGGCAATCCCACCGTTGAAGCCGATGTACTGCTGGAATCTGGTGTCATGGGCCGCGCAGCTGTTCCCAGCGGCGCCTCCACCGGCGAAAAGGAAGCACTGGAACTGCGTGATGGCGACAAGAGCCGCTACTTGGGCAAGGGCGTGCTGAAAGCCGTAGAAAACATCAATACTGAAATCTGCGAAGCCATCATCGGCCTGGATGCTGCCGACCAGGCCTTCATCGACAAGACCCTGATCGAACTGGACGGCACCGAAACCAAGTCCCGCCTGGGCGCCAATGCCATGCTGGCCGTTTCCATGGCCGTGGCCCGCGCTGCAGCCGAAGACGCCGGCCTGCCGCTGTACCGCTATCTGGGTGGTGCCGGCCCGATGGCCCTGCCGCTGCCGATGATGAACGTGATCAATGGCGGCGCTCACGCCAACAACACCCTGGACATCCAGGAATTCATGATCATGCCGGTTGGCGCACAAACCTTCCGCGAAGCACTGCGCTGCGGCGCTGAGATCTTCCACAGCCTGAAAAAACTGTGTGACAGCAAGGGTTACGCCACCACCGTGGGTGACGAAGGTGGCTTCGCCCCCAACCTGGCCAGCCATGAAGATGCCATCAAGCTGATTCTGGAAGCCATCGATGCTGCCGGCTACGTAGCAGGCCAGGACGTGATGCTGGCGCTGGACTGTGCCTCTTCCGAGTTCTACAAGGATGGCAAGTACCACCTGACCGCCGAAGGCCTGCAACTGTCCTCCGAGCAGTTTGCCGACTACCTGGAAACCCTGGTCAACAACTACCCGATCATCTCCATCGAAGATGGCATGAGCGAACACGACTGGGACGGCTGGAAGATCCTGACCGACCGTCTGGGCAAGCGCATCCAGCTGGTGGGCGACGATGTCTTCGTCACCAACCCGAAAATCCTGGCCAAGGGCATCGAGGTCGGCATCTGCAACTCGCTGCTGGTGAAGGTCAACCAGATCGGCACCCTGTCCGAGACCCTGAAAGCTGTTGATCTGGCCAAGCGCTCCGGCTATACCAGCGTAATGAGCCACCGCTCCGGCGAAACCGAGGACAGCACCATTGCCGACCTCGCCGTGGCCACCAACTGCATGCAGATCAAGACCGGCTCGCTGTCGCGTTCGGATCGTATGGCCAAGTACAACCAGCTGCTGCGTATCGAAGAAGAGCTGGGTGATGCTGCCTACTATCCGGGCCGTGCCGCCTTTTACCACCTGAAATAAGCTGAACTATGCGCTGGCTGACCCTGACTCTGGTAACCCTGCTGATCGCCTTGCAATGGCCCTTGTGGTTTGGCAAGGGGAGCTGGCTCAGGGTCTGGCAGCTGGACAAGCAACTGCAGGAACAGCGGGCCGTCACGCAAAAGCTGATAGCCCGCAATGCAGCACTGGATGCCGAAGTACGTGATCTGAAGCAAGGAACTGACGCGATTGAGGAGAGGGCGCGAAACGAACTTGGTATGATCCGCAATGGTGAGGTATTTTTTCAATTACTGGATCCGGCCGCCTCTGCAAAACATTGACTAAGCCCATCCAAACCTTCACCCTCCTAGACTAAAAATAATTATGGCTGGCTTTAAAACTTCCAGGGTTTGGTCAATGACAACACAGAATCCGATTGAGGTTGCACGCGAAACGCTCAAGCAGCTGAGCATGCGCAAATTGCTGCCAACACCGGAAAATTTCGAGCGCGTCTACCACGAGCTCACACAAACCCCTATCGAGCGCGACAACAAGCTGGGCACCCAGCTGCTGCGGGCACTGGAAACCATTCCAGCCGAAACCCCGCAGAGCAAGACTTCCCTGCTGCGCATCAAACAAGCCACCGACGAGTCGCGCTGGGAACAACTGCCGCAGCTGGCCATTGATTTTCTGCGGCTGGCACTGACCGAGAGCAATCTGACCCAGACCTGGGGCAGCCTGATACAAAGCCTGATCCGCAGCTGGGATCTGCGCCTGCCCGACCTGCCACAACATCACAAGCAGGCAGCACTGGAGCGGGTACTGATCAACTACGGCAACCAGCCCGAAGAGCTCAATACCAAACTGTCGGCTCTGGTCAGAAACTGGAGCGCCCCTGCCAGCCAGCGCGAAGCGCTAGCCATGCCGGATGATCCGGCAAGCATCGGCAGCAATATTCCCACCGTAGCAGGCCAGGACAATAGCAGCTGGCCGCTATGGCAACGTACGCTAGCCTTTGCCCTCAAGCACGGGCTGGAACCGCGCCTGATCAGCATGCCGGACATGGTGGAATCGCTGGAAGCGCTGATACGCGAGCTGGAACAGGTTTGCGACGACGCCAGCCTCAACGTCTACATGCCCAAGCTGCGCGGTTTCATGATCAAGCTGGAACTGCAAACCCAGCAGGAAGGCCGCTTGGTTTCCGGGCTGACCAATCTGCTGCGCCTGTTGCTGGACAATGTCGCCGAGATCAACCGCTCGGATGATTATCTGGTCGGTCAGGTCCATTCTCTGCAGGAAGTGCTGTCGCACCAGCCGCTGTCGATGCAGCAGGTGTACCAGCTGGAAACCAGCCTCAAGGAAGTCATCCGCAAGCAGGGCATGCTGAAGAGCACACTGGACGAAGCCACCAGCTCGCTGCGCACCCTGCTGGACCGCTTCATCTCGCGCCTGGCGCTGATGACCGACACCACCGACGACTTCCACAGCAAGATCAGCAAACATAGCGAAAAATTGAAGCAAACCAGCAATGTCGAAGAGCTGAGCGGCATCATTGGTTCGCTGATGGAAGACACCTCGCTGATGCAGCTGGACCTGACCCGTTCGCGCGACGAACTCTTGTCAGCCCGTGAACAGGTAGAAGCCGCCGAACAGCGCATCAACGAACTGGAAAACGCACTCGAAGCCGCCAGCGCCAAGGTGAAGGAAGACCAACTGACCGGTGCCTACAACCGCCGTGGTCTGGCCGAGCATTTCCAGCGCGAGATCAGCCGTGCCGAGCGCACCAGCAGCGACCTGAGCGTCGCCTTGATCGACGTCGACAATTTCAAGCAGCTCAACGACCGCTATGGCCACCTGACTGGCGATGACGCCCTGAAATATCTGGTGGACGTGATCAAGCACAATCTGCGTCCGGCCGACATCGTCGCCCGTTTTGGCGGTGAAGAATTTGTCCTGCTCATGCCGGATACGCCGGTTGAAGAAGCCATCGACACGGTGCAGCGACTCCAGCGCGAACTGACCCGCACCTTCTTCATGGCCAATAACGACCGGCTGGTCATCACCTTCAGCGCCGGCGTGGCCAAATGGCATCTGGGCGAGCAAGACATCGAAGTGATCGAGCGTGCCGACCAGGCCATGTATCAGGCCAAGATCAGCGGCAAGAACCGGGTCATTTCAGCCGAGCCAGACCGTATCATCTGAGTCACGCAGTCAACACAAAAAAAACCGGGGAGCTACCCCGGTTTTTTCATTCTGCGCTACCGCCCTTGCTCATGCCCTTGCCGGCCTCAGCCCGCTGTCGCCGCACAGCTTTCGGGTCTGCCTGCAAGGGGCGGTAAATCTCTACCCGGTCCCCCTCGCGCAGCACGGTATCCGGCTTGATGGCCTTGCTGAAAATACCCAGCTTGAGAGCCGCAGCATCGATAATGGGAAACTGCGCCAGAATGCCCGACTCCCGCACCGCCTGCTCCGCCGTCGTCCCCACTGCCACCTGCATGGCCATGATGCGCTGCCGTTGCGGCAAGGCACAGGCGACCTCGATCCGAATCAGCTCAGTCATCGCCATAGACCTTGTCGGCATGTTTGATAAAGGCGTCCACCAGCGTGCCGGAGATATGGCCGAACACCGGGCCGATCACCTTTTCCAGCAGCTTGCTGGAAAACTCGTAGCGCAGGGTGAACTCCACCTTGCAGCCAAAATCGCCCAGCGGGGTAAATTGCCACAAGCCCTGCAAGTGCTGGAAAGGCCCCTCGACCAGCTCCATCAGAATGCTTTCGCCATCACGCAGGGTATTGCGGGTAGTGAAATGCTGGCGAATCTTCAGGTAATCAATATGCAGGCTGGCTACCTGCTGATCGCCCTCACGCGAATGCTCTTCTGCCTTGGCGCACCAGGGCAGGAAACGCGGGTAATTTTCCACCTTGTCTACCAGAGCAAACATCTGCGCCGGGGTATGACCAACCAGGACTTTCTTTTCTACAACCTGCATGGGGAAGCCGCACATTGTGCAAAATGATTCAAGCTGGCAAGTTTACCAAAAGCCGCCCCGGCTGTCCGTGCCTGTCCCGCAGCCGATTTCAAGCTGCTGATTTTCAGGAATTTTGGCCTGGACGCAGCTTCTGGTAGAATGCCGGATTCCCTTTTAAAGCCACGGAAATCTCAGGCTCATGAGCATCATCCAGAACCGCAAAGCCTTCCATGATTACTTCATCGAGGAAGAACTCGAGGCCGGGCTTGTGCTGGAAGGGTGGGAAGTCAAGGCCATACGCGCCGGACGCGTCCAGCTCAAGGAAAGCTATATCGACTGGAAAAACGGCGCTTTCTGGCTGATTGGCTGCCACATCACCGCTCTGCAGTCGGCCTCCACCCATGTCAAGCCAGACCCGGTACGCCCGCGCAAGCTGCTGATGTCCCAATCAGAAATGAACCGCTTCATCGGCAAGGTGGAACGCGCCGGCTACACCATGATGGCGCTGGACCTGCACTACAGCAAAGGCAATATCAAGGCCCAGGTTGGCCTGGCCAAGGGCAAGAAGCTGCACGACAAGCGTGACACGGAAAAAGACCGTGAATGGCAGCGTGAAAAGCAGCGCTTCATGAAGAACCAACGAGGTGGCGAATGAAAAAGAGCGCCGCCCTGCCCATTGCACTGATCTGCCTGGGTTCGGTGTGGTTTCTCAAAAGCACCGCCCTGCTGCCAAACACCTCCACCCTGCTTTCCCTGCTACTGGCAGCTGCAGGGTGTCTATTATTGATCATCGACGGCTTCAACAAATCCACCCTGATCAGCAGCCCGCTGCTGGTCTATGCCGGTGCCGCCATCTATCTGCGCGACAATATGGGCCTGCAATTGAGCCACCTGTTGTCGCTGGGCATGGTCGTGATGGGCTTGTTGATGCTGCTGGCACGTAGTGACCGCATTCCGGAGCGCAGCCTGCGCTGGCGCTCCATGCTGGAAGACCAGGACAAATCCTGATCCGGCACACCATTTACCCATTGAACGACAGGCCCTAGGGCCAACGGAACCTTTCAAGGACAGGCATGGACAAGATCCTCATTCTCGACTTCGGCTCTCAAGTTACCCAGTTGATTGCCCGCCGCGTACGCGAAGCTCACGTCTACTGTGAGCTTCATTCGTTTGACATGCCGATTGAAGAAATCCGTGCATTCGGCCCCAAGGCCATCATTCTGTCAGGCGGCCCCAACTCGGTGTACGAATCGGACTATCAGGCCGATCCGGCCCTGTTCGAACTCGGCGTTCCGGTGCTGGGCATCTGCTACGGCATGCAGTTCATGGCACAAAGCCTGGGCGGCAAGGTAGAAGCCGGTGACAAGCGCGAATTTGGCTACGCCCAAATCCAGGCACGCCATCACTCCAAGCTGCTGGAAGGCCTGCAAGACCACATCGACGATGCCGGCAACGGTTTCCTGGATGTGTGGATGAGCCACGGCGACAAGGTAACCGCCCTGCCGGCCGGTTTCCACGTCATCGCCGAAACCCCGTCCTGCCCCATCGCCGCCATGGCCGATGAAGCACGCGGCTACTACGGCGTGCAGTTCCACCCGGAAGTCACCCATACCAAGCGCGGCACCGAAATGATCCATCGTTTCGTACTGCACGTGGCAGGTGCCCTTCCTAGCTGGACCATGCCCAACTACATCGACGAAGCGGTCAAGAAAATCCGTGACCAGGTAGGCGATGAAGAAGTCATCCTCGGCCTGTCCGGCGGCGTGGATAGCTCGGTTGCTGCCGCCCTGATCCATCGCGCCATCGGCCCGCAACTGACCTGCGTCTTCGTTGACCACGGCCTGCTGCGCCTGAACGAAGGCAAGATGGTAATGGAGATGTTTGCACAGAACCTGGGCGTGAAAGTCATCCACGTGGATGCCACCGAACAGTTCATGGGCAAGCTGGCCGGCGAAACCGATCCGGAAAAGAAGCGCAAGATCATTGGCGGCGAATTCGTCGAAGTGTTCCAGGCCGAATCCAACAAGCTGAGCAATGCCAAGTGGCTGGCCCAGGGCACCATCTACCCGGACGTGATCGAATCGGCCGGTGCCAAAACCAAAAAGGCCCACACCATCAAGAGCCACCACAATGTGGGCGGCCTGCCGGAAGACATGAACCTCAAGCTGCTGGAACCGCTGCGCGAGCTGTTCAAGGACGAAGTACGCCAGTTGGGCGTGGCGCTCGGCCTGCCGCACGACATGGTGTATCGCCACCCCTTCCCGGGCCCGGGCCTGGGCGTGCGCATCCTGGGTGAAGTCAAAATGGAATACGCCGACCTGCTGCGCCAGGCTGACGCCATCTTCATCGAAGAGTTGCGCAATACCGTGGACGAAAAGACCGGCAAGAACTGGTACGACCTCACCAGCCAGGCTTTTGCCGTGTTCCTGCCGGTAAAATCGGTTGGTGTAATGGGCGATGGCCGCACTTACGACTACGTGGTGGCACTGCGCGCCGTGGTGACCAGCGACTTCATGACCGCCCACTGGGCCGAACTGCCCTATGCACTGCTGGGCCGCGCCTCCAACCGCATCATCAACGAAGTGCGCGGCATCAACCGCGTGGTTTACGATGTGTCGGGCAAACCACCGGCAACGATTGAGTGGGAATGAAACTGATTTAATATCAATTAGTTACTTACTGCACAAACGATTCGCAGCGAGAGTGAAGGCACTGAAGAGTTTTGCTCTGAGGTGCTTTGCTGGCCAAGCTACTTGGACAGAAATTGGACAGCACACTCACCATGCCAAGCCCGGGAAACCGGGCTTTTACTTTATCGCCCGCTCATCACACCCTGCTGGAGTGGACACTACCTCATCAGCAGCAAGCCAGATACTTAGCCTCTTCTCACGCGACATCGGGATGCACCTTCCCTTCGGTGTGCCTATACAGTACAGCCCTCACAGCGTATAGCTTGCTAGCGTGGCAATTTGTTGCCCGGCAAGGGTAGCCAGATGCACCGCCGTATCCGCCGTAGTCTGCGCCGCAGCACTCGCCTGCTCAGACATCTGCGCAGTCCGCTCGACTTCGCGGGCGATGTTGTCGCTAGCCACACCTTGCTGGCTAATCGCGGCACTAATCTCGCTTACCAACGCCCCTGCACTGGCCGATGCGCTACCAATTTGCTTGATTGCATGATCTGCCAGATCGGCCCGCTCTACACCACGGGCCACCAATATCTCAGCGGATTGCATTTGCACGGTAGCCTGTTGCGCACGCGCAATCATGGTGGTGATGGTGTGGGATATTTCCTGTGTCGAACGGGCGGTGCGCTCGGCCAGCTTGCGTACTTCATCGGCGACCACGGCAAAGCCACGCCCCTGCTCGCCGGCACGCGCCGCTTCGATAGCTGCATTTAAGGCCAATAAATTGGTTTGATCGGCAATCTCCCGAATCACCATCACCACCATACTGACCTTGCCACTATCATCTTCCAGTTCGCGGATGCTGCTGGATGCTGTTTGCACCATACTGGCAATCTCGCGAATATCCATAATGGTCTGGCCGACAATCTCGGAACTCTGCCCCACAAGCAGCCCCGAGTTAGCAGATAGCGCATGGGCTTCACGTGCCCGGCTGGCAACATGATTAATGCTCACCGTCATTTGCTCAACAGTAGCGGCCATGCTTGCCGCAGCATTACTTTGCGCGGAGGATGCGCCAGACACTTGGCTGGCCGTTTCCGACATCTGCAAGGAAGCCTGCGCCACCTGCTGTGCGCCATGCAGAATGCTCTGCAAATTGCCCTGCAACACACTCAACAGGTGATTGAAGGCAAGCGCGGTCTGGCCAATTTCATCCGGATGCAATACCACCGCCCGCTGGGAAAAATCCAGAGTTTGACTCACATTGAGCAAGCTGCCCTGAATGCCATTCAGCCCGTTACGGATGATGCGGAACAACTGGGCAGCCAACAAACTCGATGCCATCACCGACGCCGCCATCAAGGCAATCGCCATTTGCATCGACCACTCATAGCTTTGCTGGTTTTGCGCATTGAGTGCACGCACCTGTTGAAAATTGTAAGCGACATGCTGCTTGAACTGCTGCCCCAAGGCAGTACTCATGGCGCGCGCATCCACCACCAGTGTGCGGAACGCACCATCACGATCGGTGGCGCTCTGGCGGATCACGCGATCGCGTACCGCACGATAATGGCTCAAGGCCAATTGATCAGCCGCCAGCATTTGCCGGTCGGTCTCATCGCTTACATCATGTGCAGCATAATCGACCAGAAAGTCATCCAGCTTTTTGTCATTTTGTGCAATTGCCTGTTGTGCGGCTTGGCGAATTGCCACATCCGGTGCGACCAGATATTTCAAGGTGGCCAGCCGCATTTCTGCGGTGGTGTGCTGTGCCTCAGTAATGGCGGCGATGCTGGTAGTGGTATTCATCGCGACAAAACGGAAGCGCTGTTGGGCCTGGTGTAATTGCCAAATTCCATAACCACCAACGCAGAGCATGGCGAGCAAGCTGATAGACAAAGTCAACGTGAGATGTTTGGTGATTTTCATATTGATCTCAAAGGAAAAGTACGAGAAATGTGCGATCGCCTTATCCACAGCATTTGCAACATCTATGCCAGTGAAATCAATAAATCAATCGGTTGATTTTAAATATTTTTCTAAATACAAAGATGAACTGATGTTCGGTAAGGCGTGTATTCCTACCCTGACAATGCACGCCTTACCGTATGCCATCGCGGCGATAGCACGCCACGACGGGCGGTGCCGCGCTCTATGCGCCCCACCCAGCCATGGCAGCCTCCATCTGGCCAGGCTGTGTTGTTGCACTACAGCAAATGTGTGACCGTGAGCATTTGACGTGCTTCATCCCGACTGTTACGGTCAACAGGCATACACGGGAGATGGGAACCATTCTTTTAGCATGATGGTCCGATACCGTTTACCCGCTTCAACTTTAGCCAAGGAGATCGCCATGTCCGATGCCGCACTCAATCAGGAAAAAGAACAACTGCTGGAAGATGTCCGTCAAGTTTTGTCCAGCACCGAAGATTTGCTGGGTGCTGCCGGCGATGAAGGTGGCGAAAAAGGTCGCGAGCTGCGCAAGCGCCTGAGCGAAAACATCAAGCTGGCCAAATCCCGCCTGCTGGAAGCAGAAAAAGTGGTGGTTGGCAAAGCCAAGGTAGCCGCCAAGGCAACCGATGACTACGTGCATGAAAATCCGTGGAAGTCGATCGGTATCGCAGCCGGTGTGGGCTTCCTGCTGGGTATGCTGGTTTCGCGCCGCTGATGCGGATTGACTGAATGAGCGATACCCCACGCCAGACACCTCGCCCGGGCAGCATCCGCTCGCTGATGGGCGGGGTGTTTTCCTTGCTGCTAACACGCTTTGAGCTTTTTTTGCTTGAAGCCGAAGAGCACAAGGACAATCTGCTGTTCAGCCTGCTGCTTGGCGGACTGGCGCTGATTCTGTTGCTGATCGGTCTCTTGTGTGCACTGCTGCTGGTGCTGGTGCTGACACCGGCGGCCTACCGCCCGGCGGTTTTGTCCTGTCTCACGCTGGGCAGCGTACTGGGTGGGCTTGGTTTGCTGTGGCAACTGAGGCGACGCGCGCATCGTAGCCGTGCGCCGTTTGCCGGTACTGTCGCTGAAGTCCGCAAGGACTGGGACAGCCTGAGCGGGAGGCGCTGAGATGTCACCACAGGATCGTGCACTGAAAAAGCAATTGCTGCTGATGAAAGGTGAAGTGCTGCGCGTGAAGCTGAAGCTGGAAATCGACAGCTTGCGTCAACGCCCACTTGGCCTGGCAGGCGAGGGCTTCAAGGCTTTCTCGACCAGTAGCGCGCTGGGAAAACTGGTCAATACGCTGGCGGCCATCCTGCCTTCGGAATCGCTGCGCCAATGGTTGCGCCGGGCATCACGCGTATTTCTGCTGTGGAAGCTGGCCAGCAAGTTTTGGCCATCTCGATGATCAAGCAAGCGGCGACAGCCGCTTTTTATTTGGCTGGCTTCAAGACTGCACACCGCTGCCAGCGCTGTCAGTGCCACCAGCATTGACGTCCGCCCCGCTGAACTGGACTGCGATAGTGCTTTGCCCGCTATCACTGTTGTCGCCACCATTGAGCATATGATCAATGGCTGCCATATCCTTGTCACCCGACTCCAGCAATTTTTTCAAACCATCATCCGACTGCATTTGCTGGCTGCGCTGCTTGAGCCACTGCTGAATCGACTTGATGCTGTTAAGCATGATTTGCAGCTCGAGATTCCCCTTCAATGCCGAGCCATTACCGGTCACACCAGCAGCATCTGCGGCCAGGGCGCTACCCAGCTGCTGCCTGCTGTCGCCAGTGGCAGCGGCGGCGTCTGCATCGGCTGGCGCTTGCTGGGTGACATCGCTGGCATTGGCATCGTCGCTGACTTGAGCTGACTTGCCATCGCTGCTGTCCGTTGCCGTGCTCGCGGCGGCCGGCGCACTCGCTGACACGGTCAGCGCCATGCTCTGCTGCGAGTCATTGCCTGTGGCATTGGCAACCATCTGACGCAGCTCGGACGTAATCTGCTTCAGCTGCATCGCGATGGCACGCAGTCCGCCTTTATCCCGGCCAACCAGCATCATCATCTGGCGCAGATTCTTGATGCGCTCTTTCAGCATGTCCATACGGCTACCATCCAGCTGCTGCGCCTGACTGGACTGGCTGCGTGTCGCAGAGCGGCTACGCAGGCTGGCTTGTTGTTGCTGCCACTGACTCAAAGCGAGTTGGAGGGATTGATTGACCGCTTGCTTGCCGCTATTTGGCAAGGCGGAGGGCAGAACAGCGCTGGCTGATCCCGTTAGCGCTGCCGGCATGCTGGTGGCGGACTTGTTGGCAGCAGACGCAGGGGTGTCACTAGCGCGTGACACCGTCTGGCTAAGGAAAGGGGAAAAAAACTGGATCTGGCTCATGCCTGCAGCTACCGAGACGCTATCTTTATGTGAATGTATCGGCATTATCGGCAACTTCTTTAAGTCAACGGTACAAGACTGGTCAGCAATACCGTTAAAATGCCTGCACCTTGGACTGTACACATACACTCGATGCCCTCTTCTTCTACCGACCTGCTAGGCACGCCGCCCCTGCCACCTGCCGCGGTGCAATGGCTGCGCGACATGGGCATTGCCAGCCGGGAGCAGCTACAGCAACAGGGCAGCGTAGCCGCGTTTCTGCTCCTGAAAGCAGCCGGCCATAGCGTGACCACGCGCCTGCTGTTCGCACTGGAGGCGGCGGCGCGCGGCGTGCACTGGTCGCAACTGAGTGATGCCGACAAGCAGCATTTACGCCAGCAACTGGCTGCACACCCGCCGGTGTCACTGCCTCCGACGGCTGCGGACATTGAACGCTTCATGCAGCAGGCCATGTTGCAGGCCGAGCTGGCCGCTGGACAGGGCGAAGTGCCTGTGGGCGCGGTGGTGGTGAAAGATGGCCAGATCATCGGCCGTGGTTTCAATCAGCCGCTGGGCAGCTGCGATCCGTCGGCCCATGCCGAAATCCAGGCGCTGCGTGCTGCCGCACGGCATGAGGGTAATTACCGACTGGACGGTTGCGACCTGTATGTCACACTGGAGCCTTGTGCCATGTGCAGCGGTGCCATTTTGCATGCACGGCTGGCACGGGTGATATTCGGGGCCTACGAAGCCAAAACCGGCACGGCGGGCAGCGTGACCGATCTGTTTGCGCTACGGCAGTTGAATCATCACACCGCGGTATGGGGAGGACAGTTGGCCGAGCCGTGTGCGGCCCAGTTGGCCACTTTCTTCCGCCAACGCCGGTCGCAGGAGTCCTAGCATGTACAGACTGTCGTGGAACATGATCCTGCTGTGCGGCCTGCTGGCCGTGCCCCGCTTTGCGTCTGCAGCTGCGGCAGAGGATGCTGCCGGATTTATCCTGCAGACAGAGCAGGATGGCCCCATTCAAAGCACCCGTGCCAATCTGCGCCATTACGGACAACCATGGATTCTGGTTGGCATACGCAGCCAGTCGCTCAGCCTGTTTGACGAGTGGGGCCGGCAGCAGCAACGCTATGTAGCCTCTACGGCCAAACGCGGAGCAGGCGAACAGGTCAACAGCTACCAGACCCCGCGCGGCTGGCACCATGTGTGTGACAAGCTGGGGGCCGGTGCCGAAGAAAACACCATCATTTTTCGCCGCCGGGTCACGCCGTGGAAGTACACGGCCGAATTGCACCAGCAATACCCCGACAAGGACTGGATCCTCACCCGCATCCTGTGGCTGTGCGGTGATGAACCGGGCAAAAACCAGGGCGGCAATGTCGACAGCTATGACCGCGCCATCTACATTCACGGGGCCGGCGACCATGTCGCCTGGGGCAATCCGACTTCGCTGGGTTGCGTACGAATGAAAAACCCGGACATTATCCAGCTGTTTGAGCAGACGCCAAACGGCATAGACGTTTTGATAGACGAGAATTCCTGATCACCATGCACGCAGCTCTCAACCTGACCACGCCGGCCCTGCTGTTTCCCGCCATTTCCCTGCTGTTGCTGGCCTATACCAATCGCTTCCTCGGTCTGGCCAGCATCATCCGTAATCTGTATACCGATTACAAGGAAGAACAGAATCCCAAGATCCTGCTGCAAATCGGCAATCTGCGTACCCGCATCCAGCTGATCAAATGGATGCAGTTTCTGGGCATCGGCAGCCTGTTCCTGTGCACCATGGCCATGTTCCAGATCTATACCGGCTGGCAGCAACTGGGCGAGCTGTCTTTCGGCATCAGCCTGCTGATGATGATTGCCTCGCTGGCCACCTCGCTGTGGGAGCTGGTGCGCTCGTCCGATGCCCTGAACATCCTGTTGTCCGATCTGGAAGCCGAATCGCACCGCCAGCAGCGCTAAGCACCTGTCCGACCAGACCATAAAAAAAACCGGCCGCGCCGGTTTTTTTGTTCACGCCGGTTTGCGGCCGGCAATGATGTGCAAGGGCATGCTGACGCGCCGCACGATGGTCGGGTCGCCCCAGCCACGGGCCAGACGCTGGCGGGCATCATTCAGCACATGGTTGCCCAGGCTTTGCACGCACAACTTGGTTGCCGACCAGGTATGCAGATAGCCCAGCAGCTGCTCGAAATTCCAGTCCATCATGATCTGGCATTGCGGCGTTTCCAGCGGTGGCAACGGCAGATCGACATCACGGTAGCCATCCCACAGCAGCTGACTGCAACTGGACCAGAACGGCTCGATGACAGCGCGGAAAAAGCGCATGGCGTCGTCCACCTGTGGATTGACATGAAACCAGTCATAGCCCCAGGCCGCAAATACACCACCCGGCTTGAGTACCCGCTCGACATGAGGCCAGAAACGGGGGAGATCGAACCAGTGCAGCGACTGCGCCACCGTCACCAGGTCGAATACCGCATCGCCAAAGGGTGGATGCTCCACCGCACACTCGAAATACATGATGTTATCGGCACGTTCGGCAGCGGCAAGCTGGCTGTGATTGATATCGCAGGCATCGACTCTGCCAAATCTGCGGGCCAGCTGCAGCGCCGCCAGTCCCGTACCCGTGGCGCAATCCCAGGCACGCTCGTGCCCGGTAACCGCGGTATTCAGCCAGCGGAATAAACTGTCCGGATAGCGCGGTCGGTAGCGCGCGTATTGGTCGGACTGCAAATCAAATGTGGCAATGGCACGCATATCCATGATGGGGCTCAAATAAACGCTCTCTCAGGTAAACAGTGCGCCGGACTATTCCGCGTCACCCTTTCATTTTGCACAGAAATGATAATAGCATTGAAAATCAGCGCCAATTAGAATTAATTTATTTTACAAATATTTATTTAAACAAGTCGCCATTTCCACCCGGAAATAATAATCAGACAGTTAAATAGCAGCCAATATTGGCTACTATTATTCTTTATCGCTTATGCTGGCCAATACTTGTTCCGGATCAGCCATTCAGCAGATTGTGTTGATTATTTCAGCGGGAAAAACAACATCAGGCAGGATCAGCAAGCTTGCCGCCCATGGCGAAAATCCGCAGGACAGGCAGACGGAGAGCTGCAGCAAAGCCAGCAGACTGAATGGGCCGCTACGGCAGGCAGCCGCAGCAGCATGCGCCAGCATGAAAATGCTGACAGGCGGATTACCGGCCTGGTGGGCTGGTGCGACGCAGGCGGGCTGCCAGCCATTGATCCAGCTTGCCGGCAAACTGTTGACGATCAGCCTGGCTGAATGGCGGCGGGCCGCCGCTCTGAATACCGCTGGCGCGCAGATTGTCCATGAAATCGCGCAGAGTCAGCTGGCCTTCGATGGTATCGCTGGAATAGGCTTCCCCACGAAAGTTGATGGCAGCAACGCCCTTGGCCAGTACCTGTGCCGCCAGCGGAATATCACCGCTCACCAGCAGATCCCCTTCCTGGCATTGCCGGGCGATCTCGGCATCGGCCACATCAAAGCCCTGCCCTACCACAATGCTGCGGATATGAGGACTGGCCGGCAAGGCTGGCCGGCGGTTGGCCACAAATACGGCTGGCGTGGCCGTGCGCTGGGCAGCGCGACAAATGATGTCGCGGATCACGGCAGGACAGGCATCGGCATCTACCCAGATGGTCATGATTACGGTTCTTGTGTGGCTGGAGTGCGGCAAGCCTACAACAGTCGCCATGCTTCTGCCCATGGCAATTTGTTAAAGTTGGTGCATTCATTACCAAGCTAATGGCATAAACCGGCCAAGGCCACTATAGTAGTGGGGCATGATTTCCGTCCCTCCCCTCACAAGGTTTGTTGAATGACCCGCGCGCTGACCATCCTGGTGGCCGAAGACAGTCCGACCTCCCGTCAGATTCTGCTCGACTACATCCGTCTGCTTGGCCATGAAGCCGTGCCGGTGAGCAATGGGCAGGAAGCGGTGGAATACTGCCTCCAGCAGCGGCCCGACGTCATCTTCATGGATGTCACCATGCCGGTGCTGGATGGCTTTGCCGCGACGGCTGCGATCCGCCAGCTGCTGGGTGAGCACTGGATTCCCATCATCTTCCTGACCTCGCTGTCGGATCGCAGCCAGTTGCTGCGCGGCCTGGCCATGGGCGGCGATGATTACCTGACCAAACCGATTGATCTGGACATGCTCACCGCCAAGCTGCATGTGCTGATCCGCATTTCGGAGATGCAGCAGCGCATCGCCTCGGACAGCGAGCGGCTGGAAAGCTACTACCGCATCAACGAGCAGGAGCAGATGTTTGCCCAGATGGTGCTGGACCGCTTTACCCGCCGCGCCGAGCAGACACCGCCCAATATCCAGCAATGGCAGCGCCCGGCGATGAATTTCAGCGGTGACACCATCTGCATTCGTCGCTGCCAGTCGGGGCTGGACCGCATCATGCTAGCCGATAGCACGGGGCATGGGCTGGCGGCGGCCATCTGCGGCCTGCCGGCGGTGGATACATTCTTTGCCATGTGCGACCGCAATCTGCCGGTGCAGGAGATTGCCCGCACCATCAACCGCAAGCTGCACACCATCCTGCCCATCGGCCGCTTTGTCGCCGCTGCCATCATCGAGGTGGATTACCAGCTGCAACGCATAGCGGTATGGAATGGCGGCATTCCCTGTGCCATGTATGTCGACCGCCAGGGTGAGGTGCTCAAGTCTTTTGGCTCGCGCTCACCGCCTCTGGGCATTCTGCCGGACAGCGCTTTTGAATCCTCGCTCGACTATTACAGCTGGGAAGATGCCGGTGCGCTCATCGTCTGCTCCGACGGCGTGACCGAAGCCTATGACGACAGCCGCCAGCCCTTCGGGGTGGATGGCATCCTGGGTGCGGTAAGCCAGGCGCGCACGCTGGACATCCAGGGCTCCATCACCCATGCCGTCAACCAGCATCTGGCCGGGCGGGAAAACCACGATGACATCTCGCTGGTGGTGGTCCGCTGCCAGTAAAGCATTACCAGCAAATAAAAAAGCCGATCACCGTTTAGCGGTGATCGGCTTTTTTCATGGTGAACCCGCTCAAGCTTGCGGTGGTGTGCAATTTTCCGGGGTGCAGAACAGGGCCGCATCTTCGCCGGTGGCCACCAGCTCTCCCAGCAAGGCTGCGACAAAAGCTTGCGGCTGCCCCAGCCAGGGCGATACATCCACCCGCTGCCACTGGCCGTTCTGCTCCAGCAGCAAGCTGGGAAAACCGCTCAAACCGGCCTGCTGCATACGCAAGCGGCTGTCCGCAGTATGTGCGGCCACGCTTTCCAGCTGCCGCTCCAGCTCGGCTGCAAATTCTGCAGCCGGCAGACCCAGTTCTCCGGCCAGCTCCTGCAGTACCTCGGGTTTGGCAATTTGCCAACCACGCTGATAATGCGCCCGCTGCAGAACAGACAACATGTCCAGTGCCGGCAGGCCCAGTTGCGCGGCGGCCAGAATGGCTGCCGTTGGCGGGGTCGAATCAAACACCGCGCTGCTGTCTCGCAGCAAGCCCTCAAAGTAAGCCTCACCAAACTGCAGGCCGGTCATCTTGGCAATACGCTGATCATGCGGCATCACATAGTCGCGTAGCGCCGGGGTCACCGCTTGACGATTGGCACCGCTCATCATGCCGCCGCCATGCAGTTGCAGCGACAATTGCGGCTGGGCAGCTGCGGCTTGCAACAGTGGCGAGGCGGCATAGCACCAGCCACACAGCGGATCATAAAAATAATGCAGGGTGGCTTTTACCATTTCATCTCGCCCTTGTTGACCTTGGCACCAATTTCCAGCGACATGGCTTCACCAGCCTGGGGGAAAGCTTGCTGCATACGCTGGATCAGCTCGGCACTATTGGCCGAAGACGCCAGATTCTTTTCAAACTGCTGCAGATAGTCGCGGGTAAAGCGCAGGCTGGCCACGCCGGTGGCAGCACCAGCCGCCATGTGGCCTGGCACGACCTGCTCGGGCTGCAGCGCTTCCATTTCATTCAGCTGGGCCACCCAGGCCTGACGCTCCTGCTTGCTTTGGGTATCTGCCGTCCACACATGCAGGCCGGAAACCACGCCGACATTACCCACGATGGCGCGAATCGACGGAATCCACACATAGCCACGGTGGGCCAGCGGGCCGGTAGTGCCGCGCACTTCCAGCACCTGGCCTTCCAGCATCAACTGCTTGCCAGACAAGGCATGCGGCAGTGCCAACGGAGCCTGGGGCGCATTGGCACCCATTTTCGGCCCCCAGAAAGCCTGCTTGCCTGCCACATTGGCCTTGATCTTGGCTAACGTCGGTGCGGCGGCAAGCAGTTCGGCCTGCGGGAAAATCTGCTTGAGCACGGTGGCACCGAAGTAGTAATCCGGATCGGCCTGGCTCACGTAAATGGTTTTCAGCTGCTTACCGCTATCCAGCACGCGGGCGGCAATGCGGTAGGCGTCGGCACGGGTGAAGCCGGTATCGATCAGCACGGCATCTTTTTCACCGCTGACCAGCACCGAAGTGACATTGAAGCTGTTGTCGTCGGCATTGTAGACCGACAGTTTGAGCGGTTCGCCGGCATGGGCAAGCGTGGTGCCCAAGGCCAGGGCAAGCGTCAGCGGCAGGAATTTCAAAGTGGAAAGCTTCATGTGTATCTCCTGAATGGTGGCGGGCATCTACCCTGCGTGTCATTGATGGAGTGCACTTTAGCGCTAAAAATAATGCAGATAAATCCGTTAACCTGGGCAGTATTGTTTCAAAAAAAGAGCAAATCGCTATTGTTAGCCGTTTAGAAAGGAAGCGGAGTTTGCCTGGCGTCCATGCGCATTCCGCCGGCGGTATTAACGCGGTATCACCGCAGCGCAGCAGACGATGAACAGCGTCTTAACCGGCCAGTGGCTGGCAGGAGTGCATGGCCACGATACGGTTACGCCCCTGCTTCTTGGCCTGGTAGACCGCCGCATCCGCCGTATTCACCAGCCAGTCGGGCTGCTGGTTGATGCTGGCGTGCGCCACAGCAATGCCAATGCTGATGGTAACGACCCTGCTGCAGCCGGATGAGGGATGTGGCAAAGCCAGCGCCTCAACCTCGCTGCGGATGCGCTCGGCCAGCGCCATGGTCTGCTGCAGATTGCAGCCACTGAGCAACAGGACAAACTCCTCACCGCCATAGCGTGCCGCACAACCTTGCCAGGGGGCCGCATTACGACTGATCACCTGCGCCACCTTGATCAGGGTCTCGTCCCCCATCTGGTGGCCCTGGCTGTCGTTGTAACGCTTGAAGTAATCCACATCGACAAACAGCAGGGCGATGTCTACCTGCTGCTGCAGGCGCCGTTCCCAGAAAATGAGCAATTGCTGGTCGAAATAGCGTCGGTTGAACAGGCCGGTCAGGCCATCAACCGTGGAGATTTGCTGCAGATACTTGAAGCCCTGCTGTAGCTGGCGGTGATCGCGCTGCAACTCCAACGCCAGCAGATAGCTGCGCCGCTCCTCTTTTTCCAGCTGGAACAGGCCGAGCAAGCCCAGCAATACGCAGGAAACCAGCAGAATGAAGATGAGCGAACGCGCCGCCTCCTCAAGAAAATGCAAACCGCACAATACCCAGCCGAGGTAAGCCAGCGAGACAACGCAGCTATAGCAAGCCAGGCGGAAGGGAATGCGCAATCCGAACATCATGAACACCAGGCACAGCATCACCCCGCCATAGTAATGCTGGGCGGTCGGCATATGGCTGATCGAGAAAAACCAGGTCAGTCCCAACACAAAGGCGGTGCTGGCCACCACCACGGAATATTCGTAGTAAGGCTGGAATGGCCGCCAGAAACTGCAGATGATGGTCAGTGCAGCAAAACCTGGCAGCAGCAGCAAGCGCCAGATCCAGATGCGCTGATAAACATCCACCAGGTAAAAGCGGTCGACCAGACCGTACAACATGAACACCACGATACCGATGGCACCGAACAGCCGATAACGCCGGATGCGATGCGCCGCCGTATCCCGCTGGTAGATTTTTTCCAGCAGCGGTGGGAACTGTAGCTGATGCCAGGGCTGCTTGTCGGCAGTCGCCAGCGCCTGATTCAGGCTGGGAGGCATTTTCGCTACCATGGTCTCCCCCTCGTCAACAAGGTGGTGCCTGGCATCCATTCGAGATTAGACATGGTGCGATCCAGTGCGTACCGTATGGGTCTGAATAGCGACACGATGCGGAAAAAAGCAGCGCTGCCACGCGATGAGCAGCCTGCTTGCCGGCAGTATAACGGAAATGCCCGCAGGCAAGCCGCTAGCGCAGCCAGCAGAGCCGCCATTTGATGACAAATGAGCAAATTGCCTAGCTGTTTGGCAGGCATGGCTCAAAACTGGCGGATTGCCGCCTTTTTATCTTGCTGTTTCGCTGTGCAAGGGCTCGGCCAAGCCGTATCACTGGCACCGAAAACAAACAAGGAAAACCATGGATCGCCTGATTGCCATGCAGGTATTTGTTGAAGTCGCCCGCCGCGGCAGCTTTACCGCAGCCAGCGAAGAGCTGGACCTGAGCCGCGCCATGGTGACGCGCTATATCGCCGAGCTGGAAGACTGGCTGGGCGCGCGCCTGCTGCAGCGCTCCACCCGCAAGGTGACGCTGACCGATGCCGGTGCCAGCTGCCTGGCCCGCTGTCAGCAGATGCTGGAACTGGCGGCAGAAACCCGCGAAGAGGTGGGCCTGCGCGATGGCCAGTTGCGCGGCCAGCTACGCATCACTACCAGCATGTCCTTTGGCATGGCGCAGCTGGCACCGGCCATCAGCGATTTTCTGGCCGAACACCAGCAGATCCGCATTGACCTGCAATTGGGCGACCGTGCGGTCAACCTGATCGAAGAAGGTGTTGATCTGGCCATCCGCATCACCAATGACCCGGAGCCGGGCCTGATCGCGCGCCGGCTGGCTGATTGCCATTCAGTCATTGTCGCGGCTCCCGCCTATCTGGCGCGGCACGGCCAGCCACTACAGCCCGCCGATCTGGGCCAGCACCATTGCCTGAGCTACAGCCAGTTTGGCCGCAGCGAATGGCGCTTGCGCCGCGGCGAGGAAGAAGCCGTGGTCAAGGTACATGGCCGGCTGAGCGCCAATGAAGCCGTGGCGCTGCTGCAGGCCTGCCGCCATGGTGCCGGCCTGGCCATGCAGCCCTATTATCTGGTCAAACCGCTGCTGCACAGCGGCGAACTGGTGGCACTGCTGCCAGACTGGCAGCCCGTCAGCATGGGCATTTATGCGCTCTACCCTTCGCGCCGCCAGTTGCCGCTGGCCATGCGCACGCTGCTGGACTTCCTGCAGCAGCACTTTGCCCCCACCCCGCCCTGGGAACAGCCTGTTGCAACGCCAGTCGCTCATTGAAAACTCTGCCGCCACTGGCTGGGTGACACGGCATAGCGTTGACGGAAGTGATGACGCAAGGACTCGGGCGAGCCAAAACCAGCCAGCTGGGCAATCTGTTCAATAGTGTGATCGGCGCGTTCCAGCAGGCGCTGACTCAACAGCAAGCGCTCGTCCAGCAACCACTGGCTCACCGTGCGCCCGGTAAGTTGCCGGAAATGCCGGGTAAAACTGCGCCGGCTCATCGCCGCCTTGTCTGCCAGGCTGTCCAGGGTATGCGGCGCGGCCAGATTGGCCCTGATCCAGTCCAGCAGCACCGCCAGCCGTGAATCACCGGCGCTGGCCGGCAGTGGCTGCTCGATGAACTGCGCCTGCCCGCCCTGACGGTGTGGCGGCACCACCAGCCGCCGCGCCACGCCATTGGCCAGCTCGGCCCCGTAGCGCTGGCGCAGCAGATGCAGGCAGCAATCCAGCCCGGCTGCCGTACCGGCCGAAGTCAGCATCTGGCCGTCCTCCACATACAGCACCGCCGGGTCCAGCCGTACCTGCGGATAGCGATGGGCAAAGTCATCGGCATAGGCCCAGTGCGTGGTGGCCGCACGACCATCCAGCAAGCCGGCCTCGGCCAGCACATAAGCCCCCAGACACAGGCCGACGATCTGCACACCACGCGCCGCTGCCTGCTGCAGGGCAAGCAACAAGGGCGGCGGCACCGCGCGGCCAGCCTGCCAGCTGGGCAGGATGATGATGTCGGCAGCAAGCAGTGCTTCCAGACCATGCTCACAGTGGATGCTGAAACCGGCGCTGGTGCGCAGCTCACCGGCTTCCGCACTGCACACCCGCAGGTCGAATGCTGGCAAGCCCGGATGGGCATCGCCAAACACCACGCAAGGCACCGACAGGTGAAAGGGGCTGATCTGGGCAAAGGCGACAACGGCAATGACGGGGGTGGACATGGCGGGATACCAGCGCGAAACAGGATTGGCCCGATCTTAACGTATTATGGCAAGCGGGCCACTATGGCAGTCTGTCGTCGGTGCTGATAATGAGCGCCTGACCACCTGAAACCGGAGCATGCACATGACAGCACAAGACAGCGCACTGATCGTGATCGATCTGCAGAACGACTATTTCCCCGACGGCAAATATCCGCTGTGGAATACGGCAACCGTACTGGATAACTGTGTGGCGGCCATCGAACGGGCCAACACACTGGGGATGCCGGTGATTCTGGTCCAGCACGTGGCCGACGGCAGCAAGGGCATCGCGCCTTTCTTCAATGCCGGCAGCGCGGGCGTGGCCATCCACCCGCGTATTCTGGCCGCCGCCCCGCAGGCACCGATGGTGATCAAGCAGGCCGCCGACAGCTTTCATCAGACCACGCTGCAGGCAACACTCGATCAACTTGGCAGCCGCAAGCTGCTGCTGTGCGGCATGATGACGCAGAACTGCGTGACCCATACCGCCCTGTCACCCGCAGCCGCTCAGTACGAGGTGGCGGTGCTGGCCGATTGCTGCACCACGGTGGACCAGATGCTGCACGCCATTGCGCTGAATGCCCTGTCTATCCGTGTGGCCCTGCCGACGGCGGCGCAAGCACTGGCCTGAAGCGCCCCTCTCTCAGCCCAAATAGAAAAACCCGCCGGATGGCGGGTTTCTGATTACTGAAAGGCAAAGAAGCAGGATCAGGCCTTGTTGACCGGAATCTTGCCAATCTTCACGCGCCATTCCGCCGGGCCGGTGTTGTGTACCGAGATACCGTTGGAATCGACTGCCACCGTTACCGGCATGTCCTTGACTTCGAATTCGTAGATGGCTTCCATGCCCAGATCGGCAAAGCCGACCACCTTGGAGGCCTTGATGGCCTTGGACACCAGGTAGGCCGAACCGCCCACTGCCATCAGGTACACCGCTTTATTGTCCTTGATGGCTTCGATGGCAGCCGGGCCACGCTCGGCCTTGCCGATCATGCCCAGGAGACCAGTCTGCTCCAGCATCTGGCGGGTGAACTTGTCCATGCGGGTGGCAGTGGTGGGGCCTGCCGGGCCAACCACTTCGTCACGCACCGGGTCAACCGGGCCGACGTAGTAGATGAAGCGGTTGGTGAAGTCCACCGGCAGCGCCTCGCCCTTGTTCAGCATGTCCACCATGCGCTTGTGCGCGGCGTCACGACCGGTGAGGATCTTGCCGTTGAGCAGCAGCACATCGCCCGGCTGCCAGCTGGCCACTTCTTCCTTGGTGATCTGGTCCAGATCAACGCGCTTGCCATTGCTGGTGTCGTAGGTGATTTCCGGCCAGTCTTCCAGGCTGGGCGTAGCCAGATGAGCCGGGCCGCTGCCATCCAGATGGAAATGGATGTGACGGGTGGCGGCGCAGTTGGGGATCATGGCGACCGGCAGGCTGGCAGCGTGGGTCGGGTAGTCCAGAATCTTCACGTCCAGCACGGTGGTGAGGCCACCCAGGCCCTGCGCACCAATGCCCAGCGCATTCACTTTTTCGAAGATTTCCAGGCGCAGCTGTTCAACGCGGGACAGCTCGGCACCGCTGGCAGCCTTGGCTTTCAGCTCGTGGATGTCCACGTGCGACATCAGGCTTTCCTTGGCCAGCAGCATGGCTTTTTCCGGCGTACCGCCAATGCCGATACCCAGGATGCCCGGCGGACACCAGCCAGCGCCCATGGTGGGCACGGTGTTGACCACCCAGTCGACAATGCTGTCGGACGGGTTCAGTGCGTAGAACTTGGACTTGTTCTCCGAGCCGCCGCCCTTGGCCGCACAGGTCACTTCCACGCCGTCGCCTTCGACGATCTCGAAGTGCACCACGGCCGGGGTGTTGTCCTTGCTGTTCTGGCGCTTGCCAGCCGGGTCCAGCAGCACGGAAGCGCGCAACTTGTTGTCCGGGTTGTTGTAGGCGCGGCGCACGCCTTCGTTGACCATTTCCTGTACCGACAGGGTGGCATCCCACTGCACATTCATGCCCACTTTCAGGAACACCACGGCGATGCCGGTATCCTGGCAGATCGGGCGACGGCCTTCGGCACACATGCGGCTGTTGATCAGGATCTGCGCCATGGCGTCCTTGGCCGCCGGGCTTTCTTCGTGCAGATACGCCTGGTACAGCGCGTCGATATAGTCCTTGGGGTGGTAGCAGCTGATGTATTGGAAAGCATCGGCGATGCTTTGAATGAAATCATCCTGACGGATAACGGCCATGAGAGGTTTCTCCAGCGTAGTGGGCTGTTAGAAGCTGTACACGATCTGCCGCATGGATGAGGCGGCATGGCGCGATCGCGGACACGCTCTTAGGAATTGTCGGATTATTTTAGGGCCTTACGCTGCATTGCGCCATGCCTGCGCCGGGATTAGAAGGTATTCATGATCTAGGGAACGAAGGGTCAGACAAGGCGAAAGGGCGTGAAAAAGCGCAATGGACATGGCGTCCATGAGCATTTTGAACGCCATTTCAACGCAGGATCACCCGAGTATCGCAGAGCGTGAGCAGGTTCTCAGATATCAATCAGCGGTCCATCCTGTGCCCGCTGCAGCACGCTGGCAAAGGATTGCAGCGCCTGCTCCAGCGCCCGCAGCAAGCCAGGCAAACTGGCGTGGTGCTGGCCACGGGCGGCCTGCTCCACCTGTGCGGCAGCCTGTGCCAGCGCGGCCGCTCCCACATTGCGGCTGGCACCCTTGATCCGGTGCGACAGCAGCACCAAAGCCTGCAGGTCGCCACTGTGCCAGGCTTGCAGCAGCGCATGCAGGTCGGCCTGCTTGTCATGCAGAAAAGCCTGCAACAGTGCTCGTTGTTGCGACCAGTCATCCTGATACAGCACGCGCAGCACGCGGTGATCCAGCACCGGCAGCGATTCGTCCACAGGCGGTGCCGGCATGGCGGCTTCGACGACCTCGGCGCGCAGCTGCACAATCAGCTGGCAGCCCAGCCCGCTACCATGCTCCAGCTGCAGCCTGGCACCGCTCAGCCGAGCCAGACGGCGAATACTATGCCAGCTGGCGGCATGCTGTCCGGCCTTGCGGGCGGTATCCGGCTGCTGCAACAGCGCGGCCAATGCCACCGCCGGGCCATCATCCTGACTACCCTCATGCATGATTTCGATGGTGATGATCTGGCACATCTGCTGCTGTGCCAGCAGCTGCGTCCTGAGCAGAAGGCCACCCTGGCGGGTGTAACGGATGCTGGCAGCCAGCAGTTGCTGCAACAGCTGCTGCAAGGCGAGCGAGTGCAGCAGCAAGGACGGTGCCAGCACGGCATCGGTGTCCAGCTGCCAGGCCAGGCCCTGTTGCGCTGCCGACTGGCGGCAGCTGCCGTGCAGCTGTGCCAGCAATTGTGGCAAGCACATGGCGACCATAGGCCGCTGCTGCGGATTTGCCTGCTTGCGCTGGCGCAGGTGTGTGGAAGTGGCTCTTTTCATCGGCATCTTCCCGAGCATGTAAGGAGGCGCCGCCGGCGGCGGCTCATGCAACATAGCCTAGCCACAGGGCAAGGCGCTGGCTTCGCCGCCGCGCTGGCTGGCCTTGACATGGTACATGGCGTGATCGGCCTCGTTGACCAGTTGCTCGGCCGTGGTGCCATCACGCGGGTACAGGCTGTAGCCAATGCTGGCCCCCACTTCCAGCCGCTGCCCGGCCACGGTGATGGCTTCGCCGATGCTCAGCCGCAGCTTGTACATCAGCTCGCCCAGCGCCGCATCGGTGAAGTTGCCCTGCAGCAGGATCAGGTATTCATCCCCCCCCATGCGCGCCACCATGTCGCTGCCGCGCACGGTATGCAGCAAGCGGCGGGCGACAATCTGCAAGACCTGGTCGCCGATGGCATGGCCATGGCGGTCATTCACTTCCTTGAAGTGGTCCAGATCGACAAACAGCACGGCGAACGGCGCGCCATTACGCTGCGACAGCTGCAATAGCTGCTCCAGCCGCTGGAAGAACAAGGCGCGGTTGGCCAGCCCGGTCAGGCTGTCGTGGTGGGCCAGATAGCTCAGTTCGCGCTGATTGTCGTACAAGCTGGCCATGTGGCTGTTGATCTGCCGCTGCGTGCGTTCGAAATTGCGCGCCAGTACGCCGATTTCATCATTGCGCTCCACCGGCAGCACCTGCTGCAGCTGGGTTTCGGAAAAACTGCTGGCGGCCTGCGCCAGGGTGTTGATCGGCCGCAACAAGGCGCGGGCGAACACCACCGCCAGCAAGATGGCGATGGCGCTGAAGGCCAGTACCATGTGGATGATGCGCAGCCCCAGCGGCGCAGCGCTTTCCAGCACCGCATCCAGCGGCTGTACCAGCCCGGTCACCACGAAATCATCGCGATTGCCCAGCCCCACCGGCTGGCGCACAAAAGCCATCACCCGGTCTGCGGCCTGCTGTGGCTGTTCCAGCCCGCTGAGCGCCAGATTGTTGAGCTTGCGCTCGAACAGGGGCTGGGTGGCGGCAAAGCTGTCCTGCATCAGGATACGGCGGCCCTGCTCGAAACCGAAGGTTTGCGTCGGGTCGGGGTGGACCAGAAAATCGCCCCAGCGGTTGGCCATATACAGCTGATAGCCCTTGGGCAAGTCGGCACGCAGCTGTCCCAGCAGCCGCTGCAGATCGAGACTGATCACCAGCAGCCCACCCGGCTGGCCGTCGCTGCGCGGCAGCGGCGTCGCCACCATCATGCCGGGGCGTCCTTCGGCGTCATGTGCGGCCCGTTCGTGATTGATGCCGATGGCTGACTGGTAGATTTGCCCGGCCGGCAAGGCCAGGGTTTCAAACACATAGGGGAAGTGGCCTTTTTCCTGCAAATCCGCGCCCGCCACCCGCAGGGTCAGCCCGCCACTGCTGTCTACCCTGACCAGTTCCAGCCCGTTGTCAGCCGCACCGATCAGCCTGACCTGCAAGTATTCGGGATGCAGCGCCAGCATGCCGGCAAATGCCTGCGCCAGTTCGTCGCGCGCCCCTTGTGCCTGCTGGCCGCCATGACTATTGATCACCTGGGCCACCTGCACCAGCCGTGCCAGCAGCATGGCGTCATCGGCGGCCTCTTCCTCGGCCTGTTGCAGCCGGCGGTTCACCCCGCGCGCAGCCATCAGCAAATCGCCCTGCGCCGCCGACACCAGCATGGTGCGGTTGGCGGTAAAGGCGTAATAGCCGGTGAGGCCGGACGACAGGATGCCGAACACCGCCAGTAGCAGCGCCAGTTTCACCAGCAGACCGGAGCGCATGATTCAGAAGCTCCCCGGCCGGTCGCCGGAATAGATTTTTTGCCATAGCGCTTCACGCTGCGCGGCATTTTCCACCGGCTGCAACCACAGCACTTTGGCACCGGGTTTCAGTTCGTCGCTGGCGCTGAGGGTATTGGCCAGCCCCTGACGGGTCGGCAGCAGGGCACTGACTGCGGGTTCCAGCATGTAGTTGATCCATTGCTGTGCCAGCCGTGGCTGGCTGCTGGCTGCGGTCATGGCCCAGCAGTCCAGCCAGGCCAGCACGCCTTCGCGCGGGATGGCATAGCCAACATCGGCCCCGGCCTGACGCAGGGAGTTCAGCTGCTGGGTGCCGTAGTTGCCAAACATCAGCGCGATCTTGTGGCGGATGAACAATTCCGTCCCTTCTTCCGGCAGGCTGTAAAAAGTCAGTACGTTGCGCCGCAGCGCAATCAGCCGCTGCACCAGCCTGCCTTGCTGCGCCGCGCTCAGCGTAAAGGGCTGCTCGATGCCGCTGGCTAGCGCGCTAAAGGAGAAATTGTGCTGTCCGCTATTGAAGTCGAGCACCTTGTGGCGATAACGCGGGTCCCACAGCACATTCATCGTGTCGGGCGGTACGGGAAACTGCCGCCGGTCGTAGATGATGCCCATGGTGGAATAGGTGAAGGGAACGGCATACAGCCGGCCTTGCTGCTGCAAGCCGGGAATGGCCGCCAGATTGCGAAAGCGCGGCAGCTGACGGCGGGTATTGGGCAGCAAGGCCGGGTCCAGCGGCTTGAGCAGACCGGCGGCGAAATAGCGCTGCATTTCGGCGGTATTGGCAGCCAGCACATCGAAACGCGGGCCGGTGGACGCGTGCATCTTCGCCCACAGCGCCTCGTCCGAATCGACAAAAGTCACCTCCACGCTCACCTGAAAGCGCTGTTCGAAGGCATGCACCACATCCGGATCGGCATAGCCAGGCCAGGCCAGCACGCGCAGCACGTCCTTGGCCATGGCCAGTTGGCAGCACAACAGGCAGCCGATTACCCCCGCAAGCAGGCTGAATTTATTGAATGCCACGATTGCATTTCTTCTTTTTCAATTCACCGTTTGAATGTAGCTGCTTGTCATCCCTTATACCTAAGTATTTTTACGAAAATTCGATCAAATGACCACGGCGGCAGCTGGCCGGTCTGGCCGGCCCATGCGCCCGGCAGCAACACCGAGCGGGATCGCAGCCGTGTCGCCACGCACCGAAGCGGTGCTTTTTATCTTTAACGCACCAATTAACAGCACGGACTCACAACAAAACACCGTTTTGGTGCATCAACGCACCAGCAGCACCATCCCAAGCCACACTCGGCATCACCGAAAGCGGGCAGTGCTGTCACCATTTTCGAGCAACCACGGTTCAAACTGGTGCCGATGGCGACAAGCTGGCATTCCCCTTGCTTTAAGGAAGCCCCATAAAAGCCGACAACAACGGGACTCGCCATGCCAAACTCGAATTCACCTTCCGACGTACTGTTCCTGCTGCTGGGGGCCATCATGATTCTGGCCATGCATGCAGGTTTCGCCTTTCTGGAACTGGGCACCGTGCGCAAGAAAAACCAGGTCAATGCCCTGGTCAAGATCCTGACCGACTTTGCCGTGTCGGCCATTGCCTATTTCTTTGTCGGCTACAGCGTGGCCTATGGGGTGAACTTCCTGGGGGATGCCAGCCATATTGCCCAGCACAATGGCTATGAACTGGTGAAGTTTTTCTTTCTGCTGACCTTCGCCGCCGCCATTCCGGCGATTGTGTCCGGCGGCATTGCCGAACGGGCGAAATTCCACCCGCAATCGGCTGCCACCTTCCTCTTGGTCGGCTTGGTCTACCCTTTCTTCGAAGGCATTGCCTGGAATAACCACTATGGCGTGCAGGACTGGCTCAGCCACAGCTTCGGCCAGCCTTTCCACGACTTTGCCGGCTCGGTGGTGGTACATGCAGTGGGTGGCTGGATCGGCCTGGCTGCCGTACTCAATCTGGGTGCGCGCCGTGGCCGCTACAGCAAGGAAGGCCGCATCTCGGCCCATCCGCCCTCTTCCATTCCCTTCCTGGCACTGGGAGCGTGGATTCTGATCGTCGGCTGGTTCGGCTTCAACGTGATGAGCGCACAAAGACTGAACGGCATTTCCGGGCTGGTGGCCATCAACTCGCTGATGGCCATGGTGGGCGGCACGCTCAGCGCGATGTGGGCCGGCAAGAACGACCCCGGCTTTATCCATAACGGCCCGCTGGCCGGCCTGGTGGCGGTGTGTGCCGGCTCGGACATCATGCATCCGCTGGGTGCGCTGATGGTGGGGCTGGCGGCAGGTGCGATGTTTGTCTGGCTGTTCACCCAGACCCAGAATCGCTGGAAAATTGATGACGTGCTAGGGGTATGGCCGCTGCACGGCATCTGCGGTGCCTGGGGCGGCATTGCTGCCGGCATCTTCGGCCAGAGTGCACTGGGTGGCCTGGGCGGCGTCAGCCTGGTTTCCCAGCTGCTGGGCACGGCAGGCGGCATCGCCATCGGCTTTGGCGGCGGTTATGTAGTGTATGCCGTGCTGCGCAAGACTGTGGGCATCCGGCTGGATGAAGAAGAAGAGTTCAACGGGGCCGACCTCACCATCCACCAGATCACGGCCACACCGGACCGTGAAACCAACTGGTAATTGACTGGCCGGTCGGGCCTGCCGTACGGGCCCGACCACGATGTCATAATCTTGATCCGCCTCAGACATTGGCGGTTTTGTCCGACAAGAAGACACACAGCGCGCAGGGCCTCCGCTATGCTGACGAGAAGCATTACCCGCAGGCAGCTACCGGAATCATGAGCACGCAATTCTCCCCGCACGGCAGGCGCTCCCTGCGCACTCGCATCACACTTGGCATGCTGCTGGCACTGGTCATTACCTTGTGGCTGGCCACCCTGCTGATCAGCCATAGTCTGCGCCAGCAGATGGAAGACACCATTTCCGCCCAGCAGTTTTCTACCGTATCGCTGGCTGCGCGCGAAGTGGACCGCTCAGTAAGGGAGCGGGTACAGGCATTGCAGTCCCTCACCACACAGTTCAAGGGCAAGCCGGTCACTGCGGACGCCATCCAGCCCGAGCTGCAACGGCGGCCCATTTTGCTGATGATGTTCAACTGGGGCATCGTGGTACTGGACAAAAATGGCCAGGTGAAAGCCAGCATCCCGGAAAGCCTGGGCCGCAACGGTCGCTCCTATACCGACCGCGCGTTCTTCCAGCTGGCCATGCAGCACGGCGGACGCTATATCACCGAGCCAATGCAAGGCCAGTACACTGGCAAACCAGTGATTTCCATGCTGGAACCACTACTGGATGCCAATGGCAAGCTGGTGGGGATGATCATGGGGATCACCAATCTGGCGCAACCCAATTTTCTGGATGACATCAGTGCGGCGCGCTATGGTGCCACCGGCAGTTTCTTCATTACTGCACCACAAAGCCGCCGCTACATCATGTCCTCGGATAAGCAACGCCTGCTCAAGGCCGGGCCGCCGCCCGGGATCAACCCGCTGTATGACCGCTATCTGTCCGGTTACCAGGGGTCGGGCATTGCCGTCAGTTCGCGCGGGATCGCCGAGTTGTCCTCCAGCGTGCGCATCCAGTCCACCGGCTGGCTGATGCAGGCGGTCTTGCCGACGACAGAAGCCTTCGCCCCCATCCGCACCCTGCAACAGCAACTGTTTGGCCTGGCGCTGTGCCTGACCATGCTGGCCGGCGGCTTCTGCTGGTGGTGGCTGCGCCGACAGCTGCTGCCGCTGTCCGAGGCCACCGCCCTGCTGGCCGGCATGCGTGATGGCACGCTGCCCAAGCAGGCGCTGCCGGTGCGGCAGCAAGATGAGCTTGGCCTGCTGGCCACCTCGTTCAACGGCTTGCTGGAGCGCATCCTGCGCGAAGAAGAGCAAGCCAGCGAACACGCCGCCAACCGGCTGCTGCGCAAGATCGTGTCGCATATTCCCGGCGTGGTGTTCCAGTACCGCCTGTTCGAAGATGGCCACGGCTGCCTGCCTTTTGCCAGCGAGGCTTTACTGGATTTGTATGGCCTGACACCGCTGGCAGTCAGCTGCAACGCCGACCCCATGCGCGCCATGCTGCACCCGGACGACGCGGATGCCTTCTTCAGTGCCATGCATGCCTCGGCCACCAGCCTGACGCTATGGAATATCGAGTACCGCATCGTGCTGCCCGATGACCAGCTCAAATGGCTGCGGGTGGATGCCATGCCCGAGAGAGACGGCCCCTTCGTCACCTGGTATGGCTATATCGCCGACATCAGCCAGGCCAAGGCCATGGAGGCCGAGCTGCGCATTGCCGCCACCACTTTCCTGACTCAGGAAGGCATCATGGTGACCAACCGCGACGGGGTGATTCTGCGGGTGAATCCGTCCTTCTGCCAGATTACCGGCTACAGCAGTGCCGAGGTGGTGGGCAAGACCCCGGCCATTCTCAGCTCGCACCGGCATCCGCCGGCGTTCTACCAGCAACTGTGGCAGTCCCTGCTGCAGGATGGCCGCTGGCAGGGTGAAATCTGGAACAGCCGCCAGAACGGCGAAGTCTTCCCGGAATGGCTCACCATTACCGCCGTGCACGACAGCGACGGCCAGACCAGCCACTACGTGGCCATCTTCCAGGACATTACCGAGCGCAAGGCCGCTGCGGACGAAATCCAGACCCTGGCGTTTTACGATGCCCTCACCCACCTGCCCAACCGCCGCCTGCTGCTGGACCGGCTGCAGCACGCGCTGGATGCAGCACACCGCCAGCAGCAGTACGGCGCGCTGCTGTTTCTCGACCTGGACAACTTCAAGTCGCTGAACGACACCATGGGGCATGACATCGGCGACCTGCTGCTGCAAGACGTGGCCGCCCGCCTGCATCACGGCATGCGCGTGGGCGATACCGTGGCGCGGCTGGGGGGTGACGAATTCATCGTGATGCTGGAAAACCTCGGCCCGCAGCGCGAAGCAGCGCTGCGCGAGGCCGAAAGCGTGGGCCGCAAGATACTGGCGCAGCTCAAGCAGCCCTACGAGCTGCGCGGCCACGACTACCGGGGCAGCTGCAGCCTGGGTATCGCCCTGTTTGCCGACGAGCACGCCAGCACCGAAGACATCCTCAAGCAGGCTGATCTGGCCATGTATCAGGCCAAATCGGCCGGCCGCAATACCCTGCGCTTTTTCGATCCGCTGATGCAGGCGGAAATCAATGCCCGCACCCGGCTGGAAGCCGAGCTGCACCATGCGCTGGAGCACGGCGAACTCAGCCTGCACTATCAGCCGCAGATTCGCCACGGCCAGCCCTGCCAAAGCGTGGAAGCGCTACTGCGCTGGCACAGCCCGCAACAGGGGCTGCGTCTGCCCGGCTCCTTCATTCCGCTGGCCGAACAGAGCAATCTGATCCTGGCCATCGACCACTGGGTGCTGCAACAAGCCTGCACCCAGCTGGCCGCCTGGGCCGGCCATGCCGACACCGCCAGCCTGAGCATCGCGGTCAATGTCAGCGCCCGCCAGTTTCACCAGAGCGATTTTGTCAGCCGCCTGAGCCGCCTGCTGCAAGACAGCGGTGCCAACCCGGCCCTGCTGAAACTGGAAATCACCGAAAGCCTGCTGCTGATGAAGCTGGACGACGCCGGCAGCAAGATGAACAGCCTGCGCCAGCTGGGCATTACCTTTGCCCTGGATGATTTCGGCACCGGTTATTCCTCGCTGTCCTACCTGAAGCAACTGCCGCTGGACCAGGTCAAGATCGACCGCAGCTTTGTGCGCGATGTGCTGGACAACCCCAACGATGCCGCCATCTGCAAGGCCGTCATCGCCCTGGGCCACAGCCTGGGCCTGACCGTGATCGCCGAAGGCGTGGAAACCGTGGCCCAGTACGACTTCATGGTGGCGCAAGGCTGCCAGGTGATTCAGGGCTATCTGTTCAGCCAGGCACTGCCGCCCGGACAGCTGCAAAACTGGCTGACAGATGCCCAGCCAGCGCGCCATGACGGAAACACACAGCAGGACAGCCAACAGCAAACGCCGGCAGTGGCTGCCGACTCATGAGCGCAGCAGCGCGGTGGCCGGCAAGTGCTGCTGCGCATAAGCCGCAAAGGCAGCGGCGGGCAAAGGCCGGCTGAACAAATAACCCTGTAGTTCATCGCAGCCCTGGGCGCGCAGCCAGCTCAGTTGCTCTTCGGTTTCCACCCCCTCGGCAATGGTCAGCAGGCCAAGGTTTTCCGCCATGTGGATGATGGCGGCCACAATGGCGCGATCTTCCGGATCGGTCGCGATGTCGCGGACAAAGCTCTGGTCGATTTTCAGCTTGTAGACGCGGAACTGCTTGAGCAGGTTGAGCGAGGAATAGCCGGTGCCAAAATCGTCGATCGACATGCGCACTCCCTGCTCATGCAAGACATTCATCACGGCGATGGCCTGTTGCGGGTCGAACATGGCCACGCCTTCGGTCAGCTCCAGCTCCAGCGCGCTGGCAGGCAAGCCCTCTTCCTGCAGGATGCGCGCCACCAGTGCCGGCAGGTCCGGCTGGCGGAATTGCACGGCCGACAGATTGACCGCCATCACCAGCGCCAGCCCCTGCTCCCGCCACTGCCGCGCCTGACGCACGGCATGGCGCAGCACCCATTCGCCCAGTTGCAGAATCAACCCGCAATCTTCGGCGACCGGAATGAATTCGGCTGGCGAAATATTGCCCAGCTCCGGATGCGCCCAGCGCAGCAGCGCCTCCGCCCCCACCAGCTGGCCACCCGCCATGGCCAGCTGTGGCTGGTAATGGATGCTGAACTGCTGCTGTTCCATTGCCACCCGCAGGGCATTCACCAGTTGCAGATGGCGCGAGGCCTTTTCCTGAATCGCCGCCGTATAAAAGCGGAAACAGCTGCGGCCAGCCTTCTTGGCCAGATACATGGCGGCATCGGCCCGCCGCGACAGGGTTTCCAGATCCAGACCATCCCGCGGATACAGTGCAATGCCGATGGAGGCAGAAACATTCAGGTCGTAAGGCGTCACCTGATAAGGGTGGGCAATATCGCCCAGCAGTTGCTGGGCCAGTGCTTCCGCCATGGACGCATTCATATCGGGTAGCAGCAGGATGAACTCGTCGCCACCCAGGCGGGACACCAGCGCACCATCCGGCACCAGCTGGCGCAATCTGGCGGCCAGCTGCACCAGCAAGGCATCGCCCACGCTGTGCCCCAACGAATCATTGATGTCCTTGAAGTGATCGAGGTCGAGGAACATCAAGGCCAGTTCCTGTTGCTGGCGGGCAGCCTGCTGCAATATCTGCTCGGCTTGCTCCTCCAGCATCACCCGGTTGGGCAGGCCGGTCAGCACATCGTAATGGGCCAGATAGCGGATATGCTGCTCGTTCTGCTTGCGCTGGGTGATATCGCGGGTAATCGCCAGCTGCATGCTGATGCTACCGTCTTCGTCGCGCATGGGCGCGGCATGGGTTTCCAGCCAGCGCCGCTGCCCCTGCAGGCCGCTTATTTCGAACTCCAGCGTACCGCTCTGCCCGCTCATCACCTGCTGGTGCAGCTGCATGAAGGCGGCATGATAGTCCGGCAAGACAAAATGCAGCAGGCCAAGCTGCTGGATCTGCTGCAGCGTGTCGGCTTGCAGCATGGCCATGCCGGCCTGGTTCATTTCCAGCAGCTGGCCATCGGCCGCCACCACCTTGATGCATTCCGGTTCGGTTTCGATGATGGTGCGCAAGCGTTGCTCGCTCCGCTGCAAGGCGGTGCTGGCAGCCTGTCGCGCCTGCTCGCGCTGGAAGCTGTCCAGCGCGTAGTCCAGGTCCATCACCATTTCCTCGATCAGCGTGCGTGCCGCTTCGTCAAAGGCGTGCGGCTCGCCACTGTAGAGGGTCAGCGCACCGATGACCTGGCCATTGCGCTGCAAGGGCAGCGCCGCCGAGGCGCCCCAGCCATAGCGGACAGCACGCACATGCCAGGGGGTGGTGGCAGGGTCATGCTGGAAGTCCTGACACCATTGCGCCAGCCCGCTCAGCACCGCCCGGCCGGTCGGACCGTGGCTGAGCGGATCGGCCGCATCGGTTGCCAGCGGCAGATCCACCAGGTACTCGGTACCGCTGCCGTGGGCACACAGCGGGCGGATGTGGCGGGCATCTTCATCCAGCAACCCCACCCACACCATTTTCATGCCGCCATGCTCTACGGCGGCCTGACACATCCGCTCAAACAGCTCGCGTTCGGAGCGACTGCGCACAATGGCCTGATTGCACTGACTCAGCGCATTGTAGAGCCCGGTCAGGCGCTGATTGCGCGCATCAGCCTGGCGGCGGGCTTCATTCAGCAGTTGCAGCTTGTAGCGGGTTTCGGCCAGCCAGCCCATCACGCTACGACGGCCGAACTTGCCTTGCGGCACCGGCTGCGAGAAATCACCACTGCCCAGCCGGGCGATGCTGCTGTGCACTTCGGCCACGGAGCCACCCAGCACATTGTGCAAATTGCGCCGCAGATCCCACAACAAAGGCAGCAACAGCAGACCAAAGGCAATGAATACCCAGCGCAGCTGCAAGGCATAGCGTTCGGCATCCAGTACCGCCTGCAAGGTGCGCTGGGCAGACAGGCGGTTGAATTCGGCAATCGGCTGCATGATGCCGGCCTTGGCCTGGTGATAGGCGGCGTCGTGCACCATGCGGATGGCTTGCTGCCGTGGCGCTGAGCCCTGCGGGGGACTGGAGGCCACCAGCGCCATGGCCGCCCATTCGGTACGGGTCAGGGCGTCCGATTTGGCTTTGGCCTCGGCCAGCCTGGCCATTTCCTCAGGGGTAAAGCCGGCAGCGCGCATGCGCTGCAGCAGGGAGGGTGCCACACTGGCCGCCTGCGGCCGGCGATCATCGTCCAGCACCAGATCCCAGTAGATGCTGTGGTAATCCAGCGGGCGGGCGGCCATGCCGTCGCGGATGGCCAGAATTTCACGATAATGCTGCTGATAGACAGGGTCGCCAGTCACCACATAGGTGCGCACCATGCGGGTAAGGTCGTCGGAAGACTGGCGTAATTCACCTGCCAGCAAAATCGATTCATGCCGTGCATCATTGGCGTGGTCGATGGCTTTCTCTGCCCGTACATACAGCACAAAGCTGACGATAAAGGCGGTGAATACCAACAGGATCAACCAGTAGTAACGGGAGAGCAGCAGCAGCTTGCTCTTGACGGTCAGCATGGCTTCATAGCCCTTTTTATCGTAATGGCCCCGATTGCGATCGAAAACAGGTGTGGCTGCCTGATTATGGCGCAAAACCGCCACCATCGCAGTCAAAATGCCCTCAGCCAAGAGGCAAAAACAGCCCGGGACTGGCCAACGCTAGCGCTCGCTGAGCAGCAGGCCGCAAGCGTGAACACGCCCCGGCCGTACTCGCCGTGCCACTCAAGCAGCATGTTCAAGCCGGGCTGGCTGGCCTATGCTGCTGTTTCTACCCACCCCGACTAGGACAGAACATGACGCTGGCGCAATGGCTGGACATTCCTTTTTCCATCATCCAGGCCCCGATGGCTGGCGTGCAGGGTAGCCGGCTGGCCATGGCAGTCAGCCAGGCCGGTGGCGTGGGTTCGCTGCCGGCCGCCATGCTTTCCAGCAGCCAGTTGCGGCAAGAACTGGAAACACTGCAGCAACTGGGCCCGCAGCCGTACAACCTCAACTTTTTCTGCCATCAGCCCCCGGCAGACGACCCGGCCGCCCTGGCCGGCTGGCAGGCGCTGCTGGCGCCCTTCTATCAGGAACTGGGCATCCATCTGGCGGCGGCTGGTGGCGCAGGGCGCTTGCCCTTCAATCAGGAAATGGCGGATATGGTCAGCCACTACCGCCCTGCGCTGGTGAGTTTTCACTTTGGCCTGCCGGCCCCGGCCTTGCTGCAACAGGTCAAGGCCACTGGTGCCAAAGTATTGTCCAGCGCCACCACGGTGGCCGAAGCCCGCTGGCTGGAGGCCCATGGTGCCGATGCCGTGATTGCGCAGGGTCTGGAAGCCGGTGGCCATCGCGGCATGTTTCTGCATGAGGATCTGGACGACCAGCTGGGCAGCTTTGCCCTGCTGCCGCAGATTGTGCAGGCGGTGAACATTCCGGTGATCGCCGCAGGCGGGATTGCCGATGCCACCGGGGTGGCGGCTGCCATGCGGCTGGGGGCGGCGGGCGTGCAAGTGGGCACGGCCTATCTGCTGTGTCCGGAAGCCGACACCAGCGCCCTGCACCGTGCGGCACTGCGCAGCCCGGCGGCGGCGCACACCGCCCTGACCACGCTCTACAGCGGCCGGCCGGCACGCGGCATCGTCAACCGCCTGATGCGTGAACTGGGCCCGCGTCATCCGGCAGCACCGGCCTTTCCGCTGGCCTCCGCCGCGCTGGCTCCCTTGCGCGCCGCAGCAGAAGCACTGGGCCGCGACGACTTCAGCCCCTTGTGGTGCGGCCAGAATGCAAGCGGCTGCCAGGCGATTGCGGCGGGTGAACTGACCCGCCAGCTGGCTGCCGGTCTGGTTTGCTAAACCGCGTCGGCAAAGCCGGCGGCAATGCGCGCGCACTCCGCCAGCCAGTGCGCCTTGTCCGCTGGCGACAGCCAGCTGGCCTCGAAACCGTTCTGGCATAGCTGAACAATTTCAGCCTTGCTCAGGCCCAGTTCGCGTGCGCAGCCCAGATAGTTTTCCTGCACATAGCCGCCAAAATAGGCCGGATCGTCCGAATTCACCGTGGCGCACAGCCCGGCCTGCAGCAACTGGCGCAGATTGTGGTCCTTGAGCTGATCGAACACCCGCAGCTTGATATTGGAATACGGACACACCGTCAGCGGCATGCGCTCGGCCACCAGCCGTGCCACCAGTGCCGCGTCTTCCAGCGCCCGCACACCGTGGTCGATGCGGCAGACCTTGAGCAGGTCCAGCGCCTCCCACACATAAGACGGCGGGCCTTCTTCGCCGGCATGCGCCACGCAAGGCAGGCCCAGCGCATGGCAGGCAGCAAACAGCCGGGCAAACTTGGACGGCGGGTGGCCCACTTCACTGGAGTCCAGGCCAAAACCGTCAATTCCGGCGAGGAAGGGCCGCGCGTCCTCCAGCACGGCAAAACCGTCTTCTTCGCTCAGATGGCGCAAAAACGACATGATCAGCCGCGAACTGATGCCCAACTGCGTCCGGGCATCGTCCAGCGCACGCCGTATACCCTGATAAGCCGTGGCAAAGGCAATGCCGCGCGCGGTATGGGTTTGCGGATCGAAGAAAATTTCGGTGTGAACGACATGGTCGTCACGGCAGCGCAAGAGATAGGCCCAGGTCAGCTCGTAGAAATCCTGCTCGGTCTGCAATACCCCGGCACCGGCGTAGTAGAGGTCGAGAAAGGATTGCAGATTGTCAAAATCATAGGCCGCCCGCAGCGCCTCTACCGTGGGATAGGGCAGCTGTATGCCGTTGCGCGCGGCCAGGCGGAACATCAGTTCCGGTTCCAGGCTGCCCTCGATATGCAGGTGCAGTTCGGCCTTGGGCAGGGCGTGGATCAGTGCTTGGTGTGCAGTACTCATGGGGTGTCCTGGCAGTGGCTCGCAGCGCGACCAGGTGGGCCGGTCGTTTCAGGTCGAGCAAAAGCAGCATGATAGCGATTGCCGTGCCGACACAGAAGCCCGCTTTTTGCGTCTTTGCCACCATTTGCCCTGGCATGGCCGGCGGCAATGCCAATGGTTTGGGGTAAAATCAGCCACAGTGCCGCGCAGCAAGCCGGCACACGACAAGTTATTTGCTGTCAGCCGGGTGGCCATGACACCGGCTGCAGGACCACACCATGACCGCGCCCAATTTCCAGCAAGCCTTGCAACAAAGCTCGCAAGCCTTTGCCATCCTCGACCCCCAGGGCCACATTGATTATGCCAATCCGGCGTTTTGCCGGCTGTTCGGTCATGACAGTGCCGCCCTCAACGGGCAATCCATCAATATCATCATTCCTGCAGATGCACCGGACGGGCTGCACGATGGCGGCTTTGGCTGTGGACCGAATGTCGCGCTGCCGTTTCAGGGCGAGGTGCGGCGCATCGCCAGCGATGGCCGCAGCGTCATCGCCATGCTGCACTGCAATGCGCTGTACGACTCGGCCGGTGCCGTGCAGGGCTTTGTGGTGTCCTACACCGATATTGCCGATCGCAAGGCCATGGAACTGGCTTTGCAGCAGGCCAACGAACAGCTGTCGCTGGCGCTGGACGCCTCGCGGCTATCGCTGTGGGACATGGACATCCTGCAGGATCAGGTCAGTATCGATGCCCGCTGGGCACGCATGCTGGGCTATCCCGAACAGGCGCTACAGCGCAGGGCCACCACCATGTTCGCCAACGTGCATCCGGACGATTTGCCAAAGGTTTACCAGTCCTGCACGGCCGTGTTGCGTGGCAGCGAGGCGCGCTTCCAGCAGGAATTCCGCTATCGCAACGCCAGTGGCGGCTGGACCTGGATCCGCTGTACCGGCAAGGTGGTGGCGCGCAACGCAGAGGGCCAGGCCCTGCGCGCCATCGGCACCAATCAGGACATTACCGAGCGCAAGCACAATGAAGAGCTGATCATCAATGCCGCCCATCACGACTGGCTGACTGCATTGCCCAACCGCTTTGCCCTCACCCGCCACCTGGCCGCCGCGCTGGCGCGCGCCCAGCGCAGCGAGAAGCTGGTGGCGGTGTGCATGATCGATCTGGATGACTTCAAACCGGTCAACGATACCTGGGGGCATGAGGCGGGCGACCTTTTGCTCAAGGAACTGGCGCATCGCCTGCAGGCCCTGCTGCGCAAAACCGACTTTGTCGCCCGCCTGGGCGGCGATGAGTTCGTGGTCATCATGGAAGACCTGCAGGAAGAAGCCGCCCTGCAACAACTGGAAACCGCCTTGCAGCGGCTGCACCAGGCAGTGGAAGCGCCATTTGTGCTGGATGCCGGCATCGAGGCGGAAGTCGGCATGACGGTGGGCATCGCGCTCTATCCGCACGACGGCATCGAACCGGATGCCCTGATGCGCCAGGCCGATGCCGCCATGTATCAGGCCAAGCAGCACAAACCCACCCGCCAGCGCTGGTGGCGCATGGTGGCGGACGAGGCCGGCTATCACGCCGAGGAGAGCAGCCATTTCGAACTCTATGGCGCAGAGGCCAGCCAGCTGCTGCACAAGTCCGCCGGCCTGATCAGCCGCGCCACCGAGCTGTACATCAGCCGCTTTTACCAGCAGAACCGGCCGGCCCACGAAGCACTGGCCATCCTCGCCAGCCTGCAGGCGGCGGAGCTGGAACAGCTGCAGCGTGCCCATCGCGACTTTCTGCTACAGGTGCTGTCACCGGAGCGCCAAGCGGCACAGATCCGTCACGACAGCCGGCAACTGGGCCGCATCCACAGCCTGGTCGGCGTCACCCCGGCCTTGCTGGTACAAAGCGTGGAGCTGTTCCGCAGCCATTTCAGCGAGCAGCTGAACATCACCCTGCTGCCGATACGCCAGCGCTACCGGCTGCTGGAAATCATCGACAGCCGGCTGCAGGAACAACTGCACGCCCAGCTGGAAGCCGCCGCACAGGTACAAAGCGCGTATCTGGAAAGCCTGTCGCTGCCCATGCCGCACCAGGGCACGCTGTGGACCGATGCCGTCGGCAGCGAGCTGGAGCAACTGGGCAAACTGCCCGGCGTGCAGGCGGTATTGCTGATGCGCCTGATGTCCGATGGCGTTTTCGTGCCGGAAAACAGCCGTGGCCCGCTAGGCCAGTTCGTGGCCGATCTGTTGCAGCGGCCGGGTTCGGAAGCCGTGGTCGACCCCAATTCGCCACGCGGCCAGGGACTGAGCGCGGTCGCCTGGCGCAGCGGCCGCATCTGTAGCTCGGCCTCCTATGGCAATGACCCGCGCTACGCCAGCTGGCACCAGCAGGCCGGCGCGGTACAGATACGCTCCAGCATGAGCATTCCGGTGCGCAACCAGGACGGGCTGACCGTGGCCGTCATCAGCCTGTTCGGTGCCTACCCCAACCAGTTTGAATCAGCCACCATGCAGCAGTTTGCCCTGGGCCTGCAACACCGCTGGGAGCTGATCCTGGCCGCCTGCACCAAACCGGCGGCCGCCATCCAGCAAAACCTGGCCATCGCCCTGCGCGAACGGCTGTTTGCCGGCGGCCTCACCCTGTATCTGCAGCCGCTGGTCGACCTCAAGCTGGGCAAGGTCGTGAAAGTGGAAGCGCTGGCCAGGCTGATCAGGGAAGACGGGCAGATTGTCAGCCCCGGCGTCTTCCTGCCCCTGCTGGGCGATGCCGACCTCGACCATCTGTTCCGCCTGGGGCTGGACAAGGCGCTGACCCAGCTGGCCGAACTGGATGGCCACGGCCTGGACATCGACATCTCGCTGAACATCGCCCCCTGCACCCTGCAGGATGAGGACTGCCCGCGCTGGGTGGCCGAGGCCCTGGCCCGCCATGGCGTGGCCGCCGAGCGGCTGAGCCTGGAATTGCTGGAAACCGCCGACATCGCCCCGCACGAGCAGGACCGTGCCATCGAGCGGCTGCGCCAGACTGGCGTCAAGCTGGTGATGGATGATCTGGGTTCCGGCTATAGCAGTCTGCAAAGGCTGAGCGCCCTGCCCTTTGACACGGTCAAGATCGACCAGAGCCTGACGCTGAACCTGCGCAAGACCCCGCTGACCAGCCTGGCGCTGATACGCGCCATCCTGCAACTGGGGCAAGACCTGGAACGGCAGGTGGTGGTGGAAGGACTGGAGGACATCGGCATGCTGGAAGCAGCCTGCATCCTGGGGGCCACGCTGGGACAGGGCTACTGCCTGGCCCGGCCGATGGCGCAAGCCAGCTTCATCCACTGGCAAGCGCAGTTCCAGCTACCCACCGTAGCCGGCCATATCAGCAGCTATCTGGGCGCACTGGCCCAGCACTGGCTGTATGCCCAGCCCTCGCAAGCCGCCGCCCGGCCAGCACTGGCCGACTGTCCGCTACACCATTTCCTGCAGCGCCAGCGCGATGTGCCCGAGCAGGTGCGGCAATGGCATGCGGCCTGTCATGAGGCCTGTCATGATGCCCACCATGCCGGGCAGGCCAGCCAGCAACTCAGCCAGTGGTTGATCGAGCAAGTGCAGCGCGAACAACTGCCGACGGCTGCTTAAGACCCGCTAACCAAAACCCCGCTCCGGCCTTGCGGCTCCTTGCCGTACTCCTTGCACTGCCAGCGTCGGCAAACCTTGGGACGGGTCCTCGGCGCGGTGTTGTCAGTGGCTCTAAAAATCATGTCGTCGCTCTCACCAGAGCGACGATACTGACCCGGTCATTTGCACACTCATCATGACAATCGCAATTGAAAACCCTGTATTTTCAAAAATAAAATGAAACTGCTTGCCACGCCTGCTGCTTATTCGCGGCGGGCGCTTGCTTGATAATGGCGAACATCAACACACACCCTCACCTGCCAAGCAAGGAGTCATGATGAATATTGCCGACCTGGCCCAGACCCGCTACACCACCAAGGCCTTCGACCCCAGCCGCCAGCTGAGCGCACAACAGGTCGAACAGATCGAAACCCTGCTGCGCTTCAGCCCCTCGTCCACCAACTCGCAACCGTGGCACTTTTTCATTGCCGGCAGCCCGGAAGGCAAAGCCCGCGTGGCCAAGGCTACCAGCGGCGCCTACGCCTTCAATGAAGCCAAGGTACTAAACGCCTCGCACGTGGTGGTACTGTGCAGCCGCGCCAGCATCGATGATGCCTATCTGGAAACCCTGCTGCAGCAGGAAGAAGCCGACGGCCGTTTTGCCAATGCCGAAGCCCGCGCCGGCCAGCATCGTGGCCGTTCGCACTTCGTCAACATGCACCGCTTCGAATTGCGCGATGCCCACCACTGGATGGAAAAACAGGTTTATCTAGCGGCAGGCACCCTGCTGCTGGGCGCAGCCGCCCTGCAAATCGACGCCTGCCCGATCGAAGGCTTCGACCAGAAAGTGCTGGATGAAGAACTGGGCCTGCGTGCCATGGGCTATACCAGCGCCGTCATCGTGGCCCTGGGCTATCGCAGCGGCAGCGACTTCAATGCGCAGCTGCCGAAGTCACGCCTGCCGGCCGACCGCGTGATCAGCCGCATCTGAGCAGCCACCCGCTGGCAGCGCACACGGCAGGGACAAGCCACCCAGCCGGAACCAGCGGGCCAGATTATTGAAGTCGCGCTGTTCCAGCGGGCTCAGGTCGCGATAGGCGGCCGCCGCCCGCTGAGCCAGCGCGGCATCAACACTGCGACGGGGGTGCGAGCGCAACAGCACCAGGAACGGCGCGACGGCGGTCTGATGGCAGTCCAGCGCCTCGCCTAGCAGGGTAGCGCCCTGGCGTAACTCGTCCAGGCTGAAGGCTGCGCGCATGGAATTGAGAAAATCTGCAGTGAACTGCGCCGACTGCTGTGCTGCCCGGTCGTAAGCAAAGAAACGCTGGGTAGCCGCGCGCTTGAGACGGCCAAAATCGGCCAGGTAAACCCCGCCATCCGGGCGCAGGATGCGCCGCAGCTGCTGCATGGTCTGTGCCAATTGTCCGGTATCCGCCAGATGGTGCAGCGACATGGTGCACAGCACGCAATCCGCTGCTGCACTGTCAACACCATCCAGCTGGCTGATGTCCGCTTGTTGCAAGCGGATATTGTGCATGCCGGCCGCCGCGATATTCGCCGCGGCCTGCTGCAGCATCGGTAGCGAGGCATCGATGCCGACAAAGCTGGCGTCGGGATGCAGCGCCGCCATTTTCAGCAACTGATTGGCCGGTCCGCAGGCCAGATCAAACACCACATCACCCGGCCGGATCAGCGGCAGCGCCATCACCGCATGAAACAGATAAAGATAGTTCAGCATGCCGTCGGCCCGGCCGCTGTTCATGAAGGAAGCCACCTGGCCGGATTCCACCATCAGCGCCTGCGGTTCCGGCTGGCGCGGCAGCACTGCGGGCGTGAAGCGCTCCAGCAGCAGATGGGTAAGCATCAAGGGAAGGGACATGGCTCAGGATGATTGATCTGTCGGGAAACCCAGCCGCCGCTTGCCTGGCAAGACGAAGCCATGCACGACAGCCGGGCCAATGGCCGCAGCCCTGCCGGCCGAAGGACAGCCGCGCAGCATCAAGATGGCCGACGCAGGCGTTGTAACAGCAACACCGGCAAGCGCAGGGCAAAACCGAACATCAGCCGGATATGCATCCAGGTCAGCAAGCGGTTGTCACGCCAGTAATTGAAATGCGACACGCCGCCCTCCCCTGCCTGGAAATATTTCACCGGCGCCGGCAGATTCACCGGCGCGACGCCAGCCCAGCACAGCCGCACCACGGCTTCGGGATCGAAATCAAAACGCCGCATCCAGTGCTGGCGCTGCATGATGCGGCGCAAGGGAGCCACCGGATAGACCCGGAAGCCAAACAGCGAGTCGCCAATCCCCATCCACAGTGTTTCCAGATTGGCCCACCAGTTGGATATCTTGCGCCCCTTTACCCGCAAGCTGGGTGCGCTGGCGTCGAATACCGGCACGCCCAGCACCATGGCCCCGGGCTGCTGCTGCGACGCTGCCATGAAGGCGGGAATCTGCTCCACCGGGTGCTGGCCATCCGAGTCCATGCACAGCACATGGCTAAAACCCAGCCGACTGGCCTCTTCCAGGCCGTGCAGCACCGCAGCCCCCTTGCCGCTGTTCTGCGGCAGGACAAAGACCCGCAAGCCGTCATCCTGCGCGGCCATCGCCCGCAGCCCCTGCTCCGAGCCATCATCACTGCCATCGACGATCACCCACACCGGCGACCATTGCCGGCGCGCAGCGCGCACGGTGTCGAACACCTTGGGGCCGGGGTTATAACTGGGGATCAGCACCACATGGGTGGTCGAAGGTATGGGCATGGCGGGCTATTCGGGCTGCTCATCGCCCGGATAACAGCGATGATGTTTGAATTGGGCAGGACCATAGCCGATTGCCACCGGCCAGGTCAAGAATGCGCGGAGGGTGCTACAAACGCAGCGAGGCATCAATGGAGCCATTTTGCAAACAGGATTCGAAATACTGCTGCAGCCGCCGCGCCGTTTCATCACGGCGGCCATATGCCTCGAATTGCTGGCCGGGCACAGCGCGGTAAATCAGTGGAAAAGCGGGCGGCTTCCATATTTTCCAGCCCTTGCTCAAATAGGCTGAATTGGTAGTAAGCAGGATGGTCTGCAAAGGGGCGGCCGCTTTTTTGGCAATCAGGGCAACGGCACCGCCAATATCATTAACGGGCTGGCGTGTGGTGCGTGTTCCTTCCGGGAAAATCATCAACACACCGCCTTGCTGAATGGTTTGAATTGCCTGGCGAAACATCTGTTCTGGATAACGATTCGAAACATATCCGGCCAGATAAGCCCCACACCCCAGAAACAGATTGGAACTGATACTGGCTTTCATCAGGCAAACCGCATGCGGCACGCGCGACAGCACCAGAAAGGCATCGATCATGCTCGGATGATTGGGCACCAGCAGCATGCGCCCGCGGTGATTAAGCTGGTCCAGCGCGTGCAAATCCAGCTGCATCAGGCGACAGGCCTGCGCACCAGCCAGAAAGCAGCGGCAAATGCGGCTGATGACCCATTGCACCAGCGGCTGGCGCCAGCGCCCGGGTAACAGCAACAATGGCAGGGCAGCGATATTACCCAATAGCAGCATGGAGCCCAACCACGACAACATGAGATAAAAAAGTATTACCTGACCCAGGCGTAAACAGCGGGACGACATGATTAAACTTTACTTTCAATTTGCAGTAACACACCGCCCGGATTGGTCATGGTGATAATACGGATTCATACTCTTGCCAGGATAATAAAGGCGATGGTATTAACATCGCCACAGCCGCCATACAGCAGGGATTGACCGCGAATAAGAGCGCAGTAAAACCGCCGGATCAGCCGACCCGGATGCCATGATTTTACTATATAATCAGCCCCCTTTGGTGCACGCAACGCTCTGGACTGGATGCTTATGCTAGAAGAAATCATCAAGAACTATCTGATCAATACCAAGGCCAAGGATCCGGCTTTGTTCAGTGACCCCGCCTTGCAAGTATCTGCACTGGGGCTGGATTCGCTGGACATGGTGGAGATGTTGTTCGAAATCGAAGATCGCTGCGGTTTCCAGCTGCCCGACCCCAGCCGTTATCCGAAAATGGCTTTCCGCGAAATGCTGGACGATATCGAAAAAGCCATTCGCGAGCACAATAATGGCGAACTGCCTGAGTTCAGTCTTGAGGCGGGCAAGTAATTGAGCAAGGTCCTGATTACCGGCATGGGTGCCATCAGCCCACTGGGTGCCGACCTGCCCGGCAGCTTTGCCCGTGCGCTGGCTGGCGATTGCGCCATCGGCCCGGCGTCGGCCGACATCGCCAAGTGGCTGCCCAACGTGCTGCTGGCCCGCGCCGCCGCCGAGCCGCACACCTTGCTGGAGGCCAAACATGCCGCGCTGGACCGGGCCAGCCAGTTTGCCCTGGTGGCAGCGGGCGAGGCGATGAACACAGCAGGCATCACGCCACGGCCGAGCGATGCGCGCCGCTTCGGCGTGTTTGTCGGCATCGGCTTTGGTGGAGCCCATACGGTAGATGGCCTGTACGAGCGCTTTCAGTCGGCAGTCCAGAGCGAGGGCAAGCGCAATCCGACCGTGGTCCATCCGCTGTCGGTGCCACGCATGATGGCCAATGCCGCCGCCGCCGCCATTTCGATGACTTACGGCCTGAACGGCCCCAGCAATACCTATTCCGTTGCCTGTGCGTCCTCCGCCATCGCCATTGGCGAGGCTTTCCACGCCATCCGGGATGGCTATCTGGATGCCGCCATCGTGGTGGGATGCGAAGCCATGCTGACGCCTGGCTCACTGCTGGCCTGGAATGCCTTGCGCGTGATGGCCAAGCCGCATGCGACCAACCCGGCGCGTAGCTGCCGCCCCTTCTCACAGGACCGCAGTGGTTTCGTGCTGGGCGAAGGTGGCGCGGCCATCGTGCTGGAAAGTGCCGAACGCGCCCAAGCCCGGCAACAGCCGGCGCTGGCCGAGTTGTGCGGTTATGGCCGCAGCAGTGACGCCGCCCACCTGACTGCCCCCTCCAGTGCGGAACAGGTCTTTGCCATGCAACAGGCGCTGGCAGATGCGGGCTTGCAACCACAGCACATCCAGTACCTGAATGCCCACGGCACCGCCACCGAGGCTGGTGATGTGGTGGAAACAGAATCCATCCGCAGCGTGTTTGGTGATGCGCTGCAGCAGCTGGCCATCAGCTCGACCAAGTCCATGCATGGTCACCTGATCGGTGCCAGCGGCATTCTGGAATTCGCCCTGGCGGTGATGGCGATGAACAGCGGTTCGCTGCCGCCCACCGCCACGCTGGAAACGCCTGATCCACGCTGCGACCTTGACTTCATCCCGCTGACCGCACGGCATGGCTGCCAGGTGGAGGCCATCATGTCCAATTCCTTTGCCTTCGGCGGCAGCAATGCCTCGCTGGTGGCACGACGTCTCCCGGCATGACGCAGGATTACCACTACCCGATGTTGCTGCAACGCGACGATATCCAGCAGATATTGCCGCATCGCGGGGCCATTTTCGTGTGTGAGCAGCTGTGCATCGAAGGGCCGCACCAGTTTCATGGCACGGCCTGCTGGCCACGCGACAATGCAGTGATCCAGGGACATTTCCCCGGCCTGCCCATCGTGCCGGGTGTGATGCTGATCGAGTCGATGGCGCAATTTGCCGGAGCCGGCCTGCTGGCCGGCGACCCATACGTCAAGACGCTGCCGCAGGATTCAATCGGCGTACTGGCTGCCGTGCGCAATTGCTGGTTCAAGCAAGCAGTGCTGCCGGATTGCGCAGTGGAGTTTTTCATCCAGTGCCGCCAGGTGGCCCCCTTGCTGGTGCAGGTGAATGCCCAGGTCAAGGTGGCGGATAGCGAAGTAGCCAAGCTGGAGATCGCGCTGGCTTATACGCCGCGCACGCAATTGCAACTCAACGGCCAGCCATAGGGCGCAGTGCGCTTGCCGCTGGCTACAGCATGCCGCCATTGATGGAAATGACCTGGCCGCTGATATAGGCGGCCTGTTCCGATGCCAGAAACGCCACCAGGCTGGCCACTTCTTCCGGTTTTCCTACCCGTTTCATCGGCACCATCCGTGCCACCATGTCCTTGTCGAACACATCTTGGCTCATCGCCGACTCGATAATCCCCGGCGCCACCGCATTGACGGTAATGCCACGGCTGGCCAGCTCCAGTGCCAGCGACTTGGTCGCGCCGTGCAGCGCACTCTTGGCTGCCGCATAGTTGGTCTGACCGCGATTGCCGGCCAGCGCCGCCACCGAGGTGATATTGATGATGCGCCCCCAGCGGGTGCGGATCATCGGCATGGTCAGGGGCTGGGTGACATTAAAGAAACCATGCAGCGAGACATCGATTACCCGGTGCCATTGCGCCGCCTGCATGCCGGGGAACACGGCGTCGTCATGTATGCCGGCATTGTTCACCAGCACTTGCACCGGGCCTTGCTCAAGCAGCCCTTCCAGCGCGGCCAGACTGGCAGCGGCATCAGCCACATCAAATTGCACCGCCTCGGCACTGTAGCCCTCGGCCAGCAGCGACTGGCACAGGCTTTGTGCGGCAGCCAGATTGCTGTTGGCGTGGATGATGACATGGAAGCCATCGCAGGCCAGACGCTGGCAGATGGCTGCGCCGATGGCACCGCTACCGCCGGTAATAAGGGCTCGTTTCATGACAGGACTCAGGAAGAAGTAAGGCGGGGGGCCAGCGCTGCGGCATCCAGCACCACGCTGAGACGGCCGCTTGCCAGCACAGCGCCGGCAGCCGCCAGTTCGAATTGATACATGGCGGTGATTGCATTGCCGGACAGGCGCTGCACGTGGATGGACAAGGCCGCGTCCTGGGTGTCCAGCTGCTGGCAGTGCCAGCGCAACTCGCGCACACTCGCCAGGTAACCGGCACGGGCAGGTGCGGCATCGCCAGCCAGCAGCGCGCCATGCAAGGCCATGGCCTGGGCGGCATATTCGATGGCATTGGCAATACCAAGCCGGCCAGCCGCACGCAGGGGGTTGTCTGCCAGCCGATGACTGTGGCTGAAACAGACGATTTGCTCATCATCCCAGCGCTCTACCCCATCCAGCAGGCACATGCTGCCCTGGTGCGGAATACGGGCCGCAATGGCCGTGCGGTCCATCATGCCGCCACCTCGATGGCCAGGCGGCAGTCATCCAGATAATCGATCACCACCCGTCCGGGCTGCCCACTAGCCAGCAGCTGCAACAAGGGCAGGCTGCGGGCGGAGGGAATGCTCAGGCGTAATTGCTCCAGGCCGGCATCCGGCATGGTGGTCGCCGGCTCGTGGCTGAAAGACAGCTGCAGCCTGGCCTTGCTGCTGGCACTGCCTTGTGCGCTGAGCAGCATGCCCACGCCCATCGGATAGGGAATCGGCCGTTGCGCATACAGCGGCTCTGGATACGCCGTATCAAAAGACACCAGCAGACAGGGCTGAGGACTGCTCAGTGCCTGGGTGGCGCACTCCAGCAAACCGGCGGCAAAGGTGGCGTCATAGGCGCACAGGCTGGTGGACGCTGCAGTACAGCCGGTGGCAATGCCCCAGTAACCGGCCGGCGCATTGTGTACCGAATTATGAAAGCGGGTGGGCGAAATCAGCCGCTCGTCCGAAGCCAGCACGTCCAGCAGGGTGTGGCAATTTTCACAATCACCACCGGTGGAGCTGAAGATATTGGGCAATTGCGCGGCATCGGCCGCCGCATCCGCCACAGCCGCCAGGCCCACCGCCATCGACAATTTGACCGCCGCACCCACTCTTCTGCGTTCGGTCGCCGGCAGGGCCTGGGCCGGCGGCAAGACCACCTCGGCTGCCGCATAGGCTTGCTGCCCCTGCAGACAGGGCTGCGCCGCGCTCCAGTCAGGCATGCCCGGGCCAAGAACGCTCAGTCCATCCAGAAAAACCGTTACCGTACTCATGCACCCACCCGCGAAAATACCAGGCTGCAGTTGCTGCCGCCAAAGCCGAAAGAATTGCTCAAGACATGCTGCAAAGGCTGCTCCAGCGTCTGCAGCAGGTAGTTGCACGGCAACTGCGCATCCACCTGCCGGGTGCCGACACCGCCAGGCAGCAAGCCTTCGCGCAGCGCCAGTACGCTGAACACCGCCTCGATGCCACCAGCTGCGCCCAGGGTATGGCCGGTATGGCCCTTGGTGGAGCTGCAAGGCGTTTCCCGGCCGAACAGCGACAGCACCGCCGCTCCTTCAGCCGCGTCATTGCTGGGCGTGGCCGTGCCATGCAGATTGATATAGCCGATATCCGCGGCATGCAGGCCGGCCATGCTCAGGGCCTGCTCCATCGCCGCCCGTGCACCCAAACCTTGCGGATGGGGCGAGGACATATGATAGGCATCACTGCTTTCACCGATGCCGGTAAACAGGATGTCGCCAGGCTGCGCCAGCTCGGCACGCTCCAGCAAGGCGTAGGCCGCGCCCTCGCCCACTGAGATACCGTCACGCTCGCCGTCAAAAGGACGACAAGGGTTGGGCGACACCAGTTGCAGCGAGGAAAAGCCATAAATCGTCGTCAGGCACAGGGTGTCCACGCCGCCGACAATGGCCGCATCGATCAGCCCGGCAGCCAGCATGCGCTGGGCGGTACCGAATACCTTGGCGCTGGAGGAACAGGCAGTGGATACCACACAGGCCGGGCCGCTCAGGCCGAAAAAATGCCGGACAAAATCCGCCACGGAATAGGCATTATGGGTTTCGCGATAGCGATGCCCGGGCGGCAAGGCCCCCGTTTGCGCATCGCGCTGCCGGTAAGCCTGCTCCGAACTGAGAATGCCCGAGGTGCTGGAACCCAGGAAAACGCCGATACGACCAGCACCATGGCGCGCCACGGCTGCCTGCACGCTGGCGACAAAGCCATCCTGCTCCAGTGCCAGCTGGGCCAGGCGGTTGTTGCGGCAGTCGTAGTGCTGCAGCGCGGGCGGTAGCCGCACATCATCCAGACCGGCCACTTCGCCGATACAGACATCGAAATCCACCGTTTCCCAGCGTTTTTTCACGATGCCGCCACGTTGCTGACGCAGGGCGGCAAGATGGGCGTCCAACCCGCTGCCCAGGGCAGAGGTCAGGGTATAGGCACTAAGTCTGATTGCTTGCATAAACGACAGGACGAGTCAGCTTGGGTTAGCGAAAAGGCAGGCAGCAGCAACCGGTCAGTCGGGTTGGCATGCCTGTGGCAGTGTGACCGCCTGCAACTTGCGTCTGGCCAGCTCCTCCAGCACGCGCGGCAGTACGGCCAGAATCAGCGGCTGGCCATCCGCGGTGCGGGCGGCGTTGCCATCGTGCAGCAGCAGTATATCGCCTGCCGCCAGATTGCGAAGGAGCCTGGTGTATACCAGCTCGGGGTCCTGGACGCGCGTATCATAGCCACGCCGGGTCCAGCTCGCAAGAAACAAGCCCTCTCGCTGCAACACCGGGTCGAGCAAGGGATTGCGCAAGCCGGCAATCGGTCGGAAAAAACGGGGTGACTGGCCGGTAATGGCCTGCAAGGTGGCCCGGCCCTCTCCGACCTCGCGCCGCCATCCGGCCAGACCAAACAGCGATGTATGCTTGCGATGGCGCTGGCCGTGATTCTCCACCGCATGGCCATCCAGCGCGGCCTGACGGCATAGCGCAGGATACTGTGCTGCCCGTTCGCCAATACAGAAAAAAGTGGCCTTCACCCCGTACTGGCGCAGGATATCCAGCACCGCCGGCGTCACCGCCGGGTCCGGACCATCGTCGATGGTGATGGCCACCTCGCCACGGCGAATGGCCGCAGCTGGCAGCCGGCTCAGATTGGCCCCCAGCAGGCTGCAGCGCGGCAACAAGCCGGCCACGGCGATAACGCCATGCAGCAAGACCAGCAACAGCAATAACACCAGCCAGTGCTGTGGCATGACACACAGCGCCAGCAGCGCCACGCCATGCAAGGCCAGGCAACACTTCAGAAAGGGTGAAAGGCGCAGCGGCATCATCGGCACTCCATGGTGGCGGGTCGCTTGCCGGACAAAGGCCCGTGCAGCAGCCAGTGCTGCCACTGCTCGCGCCACACCGGCCAGCTGTGATCACCAGCGGTGCGCCGGACCTGTGCGGGCGGCAGCAGGCTGGCCAGCATGTCCTGTCCGGCGGCAAAGCGGTCCTCTGCGGCCAGGCTGAGCCATAGCGGGCAGCCAGCCCGCTCGCCCGACATGGCCAGCCAGTGCCACCAGCGGCGCTCATCCTGCATGGAACAATCCGGATCAGCCGCCCAGCGTTGCGGGCCACCTGCCGCGCGGATTTCCTGCAAGATATCCGCGGTGCCGGGATAGGGTGCCAGCAGCTTGATGCCTGCCAGCTGCGCGCCATGCACGGCAGCGTAATGCAGGGCATTGAAGGCACCCAGCGAAATACCGGCCAGCCAGATGGCAGCATAGCCCTGCTGCCGCGCCGGCAGGATGACTTCCTGCTGCAGCGTGCTGGCTACCGTGCCTGCCATCACCTGCTGATAACCCACATCGGCCAGCATGATGTCCAGCGGCAGGCCCAGCTCGCGCACTGCGGCTACCATGCCCTGTGCCAGCAGGTCTTCCAGGCTGGCTTTGGCTGGCGGCAACAGCACCAGCAGGGTGTCGGCGCGGCTATCCGCGCGGTAGGCATCAGCGAGGCAGCGCACGGGGACCTATCCTGGCCATCATGGCAGCAAACACCAGCGCCAGCAGCGCGCCAATCGCCACCGTGCTGCCAATGAAGGACAGCACCGGCACGCTGGAGCTGCCCAGCAAGCCGAAGCTGGTGACAGTGGCCAGATTGGCCACCACCAGCGATATCTCGACCTGCCGCTGCTCGGCATCGCTGCCCAGTTGCTGCTTGTTGGCAAAGAACAGCGCGTAGTTGGAGCCGATGGCCACCACCAGCAGCAGGCCCACCAGATGCAGTATGGTCAGCTGGATGCCGCAGGCGTCCAGAATGGCCACCGTGCACAGCACGGCGCAGCCCAGCGGAATGGTGACGCGCACCGCCTGCCGCCAGCCGCAGCTCACCCACAGCAACAGCAGGATGGCCAGGCTGCCCAGCGAGGAGAACAACAGCGCCTCGTGCGTGTAGCTATCAAAAATGGCGGTGGTTTCTTCCAGCAGATCAATCACCGTCACCTGGCCCAGCTGCTGGGCCGCCAGCGCCGCCCTGACCTTGTTCAGGGCAATCGTTTCCCCGCTGGCGGGCTTCAGCGGCAGCAGCACCAGATAGCTGTCAGCCCGGCGGATCAGCATGGAGTCCAGCAACACGCTGGCCGCACTGCCCTGCAGGCTTTGCCGCTGCAGCAGCGGCTGGGTGCGGGCACGCTCAAGGTCAGCCAGGAAACCCGATAACTGATCAGCGTCCAGCGGCATGCCCTGCAAGGCCAGGCGCAGACGTCGCTCGGCCTCGGCCGGCGTGGGCAGGCTGGCCTGACGAGCGTGCTGTGTGGCGATGCTGGGCAGCAGTTCGTCCGGGCTATGGAAGCCGCCAATGATGTTTTGCCGGCTCAGTTGCTGCAGTACCACGCGGCTACGCTCGGCCAGCTGCAGCGCAGTTTGCTGATCCGGCGCACTGAAACTGGCGACATAGCGCATGTCGTTGCCCCCCAGGTCGCCACGCAGTTCGGCATCCAGCTTGTTCTGTGCGGCCGAGGTAGAGCTAAGGGCATTGAGCTGGCGGTTCCAGATATCCTGCTGATGCAAGACCAGCACCGCCACCGCCGCCAGCAAGGCCACGGCCATCAGCCAGCGCAGCCGGGTCAGGCCATCCAGAATCTTTTGCAACAGCAGGCCCGGACGCTGCAAGTCGCGCAGATTCAGTTGCTGCGGCATCAAACCGGGCAGGATGTAACGGGTGACCAGCGCCGCCGTCAGCAGGCCGCTGATGGAGTACAGGCCCAGCTGCGACAAGCCGGGAAAGCTGGAGCACATCAAGGCGGCAAAACCGGTGGCCGAAGTCAGCACACCCAGCCGCATGGTGCGCCAGAAATGGGAAGGGTTCTTGCCGCCGGCACGCTGGATGAACAGGTAGATCGAATAGTCCACCGCCTCGCCGATCAGGGTGGTGCCAAAGCCCAGGGTCAGGCCATGCACATGACCAAAACCCAGGCTGACACTGGCAATGCCCACCAGCGCCCCGGATACCACCGGAATCAGCCCCAGCAGCAGCAGCGGCAGCGAGCGATACACCAGCAGCAACAAGACCACCACCAGCAGGCTGCCCATGATGGCCAGCCGCTCCACCTCGCTCTGGATGATGTTGCGCGAGGCCACCGAAATGACACTGGTGCCACTCATCACCAGCCGGCTGTCAGCATGGCGGCCGGGCAGGCTGGCAAAGGCCTGTTTCACGTCCTCCAGCGCGGCCGCCTGGGCATCGGTATTCAAGCCCGATTCGCTCAGTTGCAGCAGCAGCACCGCCCGCTTGCCATCACGCGACACCCAGATGTCGTCGCTGCTGGCAGGCTGGCTTTCGCCAATGAACTGGTCGAGGATTTGCAGGGTTTCGCCCGTGGGGTCGCGGGGCAGGATTTTCTTGACGATCAGCCCTGCATCGCCAGACATGGCATCCAGCGTGCCCTGAATGGCCTCGTGCAAACCGGGTGCGGTAAAGCGCTGCGGCGTGACTGCGGGGCTGAGCAGGTAGCGGTTGTCAAAGAAATAGCGTTGATCGCGCTGCTGGGTCTGGCGGTCGCCGTTCTGTACCGAGGTAAAGCGCGGATTGTGCGCCAGCTTGCCTACCAGCAAGCGGGACAGCCGGCCGCGCTCGGCCTCGTCCGCACCCTCGATGCCCACCAGCACGATGCGGGCGATGGCGCCGTCGCGCAGTTGGTCGATCAGCATCTGCTGGCGTGCGCTGGGCAGCTTGGGCATGAAGGCGGACAGGTCGGCGACAAAGCGGGTCTGGCTGATTACCAGCACCGAGCCAAGCATCACCGCCAGCCACAAGCACAGCGCCAGTTTATGGAGGCGAATCTTCATTATTTGCCGCTGGTGCTGGTAATGGTCATTTCCGAGCGGTCGCCATCGGCCTGCAGGAATTCAATGGTCCGCACCTGGGCATGGCCACCGGCGATGCGGATCTGGCTGATCACCTTCTGCATGCGTGGCTGCAGCGGCGTCAGGTTGAGCTGCCACTGCTCACTGCCACCAGACAGGGCGGCACTGTAATAGCGCTCCAGCGCACTGCGGTCGCCAGACAGGGTGGCGCGCACGCTTTCGACAAAGGCGGAGACTTCGGGACGATCCGCCAGATTAACGCTCATCTTACGGCCATCGCTGCGCTCCAGCGTCAGCTTGTTGCCTTCCAGCACCACCCCTTCCGGCTTGGGCTTGAGCGTGCGCTTTTCCAGCCGGTCGGGCGCGGTAAAGGCCAGCTCGCCCGAGGACTCCAGCGGCTGCTTCAGCATGGCGATGTATTTCTTTTCGACAAAGGTGGCCGTGCCGGCTTTTTTCTGGCCCAGTTGCTGCATCAGATCTGCCAGCGACCAATCCGCCGCCTGGCTGCAAGTAGCAGCCAACAGCAACAGCAGTCCGCCCAGGGTCTTGCTCATGATGGTTACACGCATGGTCTGTCTAGCTTTCATCCCAAAAATCGTAAAAATTGAACCAGTTGAACGGGTAGGCGCGGCAATGCCGCTCCAGCGCCGCAACATACTTGTCCAGCAATGCCTCGCTCGCCGCCGCGCGCTGTTGCCGCGTCACGCCGGAGAAATCCTCCAGCAACTCGAAATGCACACGGTAGCGGTTGCCACCCAGATAGATGCCGGCCATGAAATACACCGGATGGCGCAGCATCGCAGCCATGCGGAAAGGTCCGCTGGGAAAACGGGCCGGCGCACCCAGCAGCTGGCGACTGAGATAGTGGTCCGGGCCGGCTGCGCGGTCGGCCAGAATGCCCACCAGCGCACCTTCCTCCAGCCGCTGATGCACCTTGAGCATGGCGTCCATGGTGCCCAGCGCAATGATGTCGGGGGCGGCTGCCGGGTTGATGGCCTGCAGCGCCTGATTGATCTGCCGGGCGTTTTCCGGATACATCGCCATGCTCATCTGCAGTTCGGGCCGGCTGCGCGCCATGGCACGCAAGACTTCAAAGCTGCCCAGATGCGCGCCGAACAACAGCACACCCTGCCCGCCATCACAGTGATGATGCAGCGCATCCACGCCGGACAGGTCGATCTGGAAGTCATCAAAACGGTCACGCAGCAGATAAATCCGGTCGTGTATGGTGCTGGCGAAACTCAGCACATGTTGGTACATCTCGCGCCAGCGCGGTGGCCGCCCCAGGCTGCGGCTCAGGTAGCTGCGCGAGGCCTGGCGCGCCTTGCTGGCAAACAGCAGAAAATAAAGCGCAATGCCATACAGCACCAGCCGCGAACAGCGCCGCCCCAGCAAACAGGACAAGCTGGACATGACGCGCAGCCAGAAGCGGTTGCCACGCTCCTGCTGCCGCATCCACTGCGGCCTGTCCGGCGATGGCGTGGCGGCAGGCTCACTCACGCGGGGGACTCCGGCGTGATGATGAACTTGCCATCGGCCACTTTGCGTTCGCCATGCAGGATGGTGAACACCACCATGGCCGCATCCTGGCGGTATGCGATGCGCAGGCCCTCACCCGGCGTCACCGGGCTGTGGAACTTGGCCAGCGACAGCCCGCCCAGCAGCACGCCGCAGGCTTTTTCAATCACCAGTTGGGCCTGATCCAGCAGCACCACGCCGGGCAGGATGGGACGACCGGGGAAATGCCCGGCATAGGCAGGATGATCAGTTGGAATACTGAGCGTGGCGTATTGCATGACTAGCTTCGTCCAGGAAGATGTTGTGCAAGCAATGCCTGCAGCGTGCGTGCCAGTATCTTGCCATTACCATCACGCGGCAGTGCATCGACAAACACGATATGGCGCGGCAGGAAGACCGAATCCACATGCAGGCGCAAACCGGCCAGAATGGTGGCGCGATCCAGCGCAGGGGCCACCACAAAGGCTACTAGCCGTTCGACCTCTTCCCCTTCCAGGCGTTCGGGCAGGCAGAACACACCATCCACCACCCCGGGCAGGCCGGTGAGTGCGGCATTGAGAAAGGACAGCGAGCTGCGCTTGCCAGCCACGTTGATCATATTGGCCTTGCGGTCCAGCAAGCGGAAGGCGCAGGGGCCATACAGCTCGACCGTATCGTTAAGCATCTGCGGCGTTTCATAGACCTCCCCCACCGCCCACACCTCATCCTCACGCTGCTCCAGCGTAATGCCCTGCAAGGTCTGCCAGTCGCTCTCCAGATCGGGCTGGCGAGTGGCGACCTGGCCGGTCTCGGTCGAACCATAGATTTCCAGCACCGGACAGCCCAGCTGACGACGGGTTTGTGCCGCCAGTTCGGCCGACAGCGGGGCCGTGGCCGACAACACCACGGCGATGTCCGGCAGCGCGATGTCCGCTTCCAGCAATTTGCGCAGATGAAACGGGGTAATCACCAGCAGCCGTGGTGCCGGCAGCTCGGCCAGCGCGCTGGCGATATCGGCAGGGAAAAACGGAATTCGCGTCGACATCTGCCCGCCAGCCAGAATGGGCAGCAAGACACTGGATTCCAGCCCATACATATGCCGGATCGGCACCGTCCCCACCACCGAACAAGCCGCGCCGGCCACGCCCCACACCCGCTCAGCGCCAGCCAGGATCGCCAATTGCAGGCGGCCGAAGGTTTTGAAGTGCGGCATCGGCGCACCGGTAGAGCCCGAGGTGTACATGCAGGCCACACGCTGATCAAAAGGAATCTGCGGCATGGCGGCGGCATCCATGGCGGGGTCTGCCGGCACGCTATCCACCCGGAAATAAGACAGGGCCTCCAGCGGGTTCTGCGGCTGATCGACCAGCACCAACAGGCCCGGCTGCACCGCAGCGACCGCAGCAATATGCTCCGGCGCTGCAGAGTTGGGCAGCACAGTCAGCATGCCGCGGGCGATGGCCGCGAACAGCGTCACCGCAAACCAGTAGCGGTCGGTACACATATTCAGTACCCGCTCGCGCTCGGGCAGCGCTGCGGCCAGTGTCAGCACCTGGCGGTAAAAGGTAGCCCGGTCGATGCTGGCGCCATCGTGGAAGGCAAAAGGCGCGGTGCGATCGATAGCGGGAAGAAGCGGTATCAGGGTCATGGACAGATCAGTATGGACTGCAACAACGTGGTTTTATTCAGCGGCATTGCGGCACTGCGTGTATTTTCGGTAGGACTGGATGGTCTGGGCAATGCTGAAGGGCGGACTATCCGGCAGCACCAGCTGGCGCACCAGATACTCGCCACCAAACATCAGCCCCAGCGACAGCGGCGTCAGCACCGCGGCAAACAGCGCCCAGTAGGCCAGCGGGGCCAGCGCGAACAAAGACAGCGACAACAGCGCCGACACGGCGAAATAGATGGTCCAGGCCAGGGTCACTTTCCAGGTGTAATGGAAGTAAGCGGCATCCAGCGGCGCGGCGATGGCGATTTTGGCAATGCGCGAGCACAGGGCCGATTCATGCGAACCCAGCGTGCGCCCGAACATGATACCCAGCGCGCTCATGATTCCCGCATGCTGCAGCAGGTAGAACCAGGCAGCATGGGCCAGCAACTGCTGCAGATTGAGCGCAATCGCCAGCAGGCCACCCAGACACAGCAGCATGGCAGGCAGACGAAAGGAGGAATTCCAGCTGGCGCCCAGCAGGGCGATGGTCAGCGGCGCTGCGCCAATCACCACGGCGTAGGCCGGCGGATGCGGCGAAGAAGAAGCCAGATAATCCAGTACCACATACACCAGTCCGACGACAGCCAGCAAAGCCAGGCGCACATTGCGCCACAGCCCGGTCATTTGCTGCGATGCTCGCGAATATAGGCAGCCAGTTTGCGCAGCGATGCAAAAATGGTGGAATTATCTTCGTTATCCGCCTTCATCTGTACGCCATATTGCTTGGACATAACCAGCGCTATTTCCAGGATGTCGATTGAATCAATACCTAATTCATCGCCATACAAAGGCGCGTCAGGAACAATGTCAGCCGGTGCGATGTCAAGATTCAGCGCGGAAACAATCAATCCGGCGATTTCGCTTTCAAGCGCCAGATCCGGCTCGTTATGTGCGGAGGGTTGTTGTTCCATGATTTGCAATAATCGTGTCAGGTTTATAGGGAATTGCCGGTAATCGCCAATGTCACACAGTTTCGGTATCATCGCCGCTCAAATTAAGCAGCACACGCGAGATGTTGATGGCGCCACAGTTTAACCGGGGCGCAACACACATTACCGGCAGCAAAAATAATGAAGCGCGAGTATAACAATATGCCTGCCTGCTTGCCACACGGCAAAAGCAGGTAATTCCAGCGATATCAAGGAGGTGTTTTGAACGAGGCCGCGACAAACAGCCGCAGCAAAGCCGGCATTCTGCATACGGTATTGACCCGTTTCTGGTTCAAGATGTTCGGCACCATGGGTTTTACCCTGGTATTTTTTGTCGCCTACGTTTATCTGCTACGGCATCCGGCCGCGCCGGTGACCATTGTCCCGGCAAGCAGACTCGATGCACTCGTCGGTTTCCAGCCCTGGGCCTTGCCGGTCTATCTGTCGCTGTGGTGCTATGTTTCACTGCCACCGGTCTTGATGAACTCGCGGCGGGAAATCCTTGCCTATGGCTGGCGGGTGGCACTGCCCTGCCTGCTCGGCCTGACGATTTTTTACTGCTGGCCCAATGCCATTGCCCCGCCGGATATCGACTGGAAGCACTATCCCGCGGTGGCTTTCCTGAAAAACGTCGACACGGCCGGCAATGCCTTTCCCTCGCTGCATGTCGCCACCGCCGTGTTCTCTGCCGTGTGGCTGCACTGGCGGCTGCGCCTGTTGCAGTGGCCGCCCGCCTGGCAATGGCTCAATCTTGGCTGGTGCCTGGCCATTGCCTACTCCACCATGGCGGTCAAACAACATGTCGCGCTCGACGTGCTGGGCGGCACTCTGCTGGGCCTGATCTCGGCCTGGGCCTGCGGGCTGCGCGCGCATGCCAGCCGCCACTGGCCGGCCGACAAAACATAACACGGCAATGGCACCGCCCGATGCGCGGCCCGCTTGCCCTTCCACCATTCCGCCCTTACCGCGACAAGCTTGCACCATGAGCCCAGAAACCCGCCTGCAGTTTTACTCTTCCGACTCGTCCTCCCCGTCGCCAGCTGCCGCCCATGTGCTGGGCATCAGCCTGCTTGGCCAGCGCAGCAGCCACACCCAGCCCTGGCCGGCGCTGCAGGTATTGACGCCACTGCTGGCCAACCCGGCCCAACAGCTGCAGGAATACTGGCATAGCAGTCAAGCGGTGCGCCACGGGCAGTTTCACGATGTCCGCTTTGGCAGCGATGGTCACTTGCTGTATGGGGCGATCAGCCTGGATGAAGCACTATTTGCCGACAATCGCGGCAGTGCCCTGCAGCATGCGGCGGAACAGGCTTACCGGCAGTTGTTCTCCCTGCTGGAGGCAGAGGACTGTCGCCATCTGTGGCGGGTCTGGAACTATATTCCACGCATCAATGCCGTGGAGCATGGCATGGAACGCTACCGGCAATTCAATATCGGCCGCCACCAGGCCTTTGCCGACTTTGACCGCCCGGTAGACAGCAGCCCGGCCGCCTGCGCCCTTGGCGTGGCCGACGGCCCCTTGAGCATTGCCTTTCTGGCGGCACGGCAAGCGACGCAACGCATCGAAAACCCGCGCCAGGTCAGCGCCTTTGCCTACCCGCAGCAATACGGCCCGCGCAGCCCCACCTTCAGCCGCGCGGCACTGGCGGACAATGGCGACAACGTCATCCTGTTCATTTCCGGCACGGCCAGCATTGTCGGCCACCGCACCGTACACCCTGGGGATGCGGCAGCCCAAACCCGCGAGACCATTGCCAATATCGCAGTGCTGCTTGAGCAGGCCAATCGCCAGCATCAGGGGCAACCCTATACCCTGGCGACACTGGATTATCGCGTTTACATCCGCCACGCCACCGACTACCCGGTGGTGCAGCAGACACTGCAACAACTGATCGGCCCAGCCATGCGCGTGGTGTTCGTGCAGGCCGACATCTGCCGCGACGACCTGCTGGTGGAAATAGAAGCCCAGGCTTTCGCCGCCCGCTAGCACACCACCGGATCAGCGCAGCTGCACATGCGCTATCCACTTGTGCAGACCACCTGTACAGCACATTGCCACCCCCAGCCTTCATGCCGGCGGCCACATGGTCAGCCCGGCCACGCAGCAAGCATCCATGACAAGTGGCATGCATCTTGCTAAAATTTCATACATTTTAAAAAATATTCATACACAACAAACCGGCAGGGCGCTGTGGTCCGGCTGGTTTTTGGAAGGATAACTGCATGCATATTCCAGACGGCTATCTCAGCCCCGCGACCTGCGCGCTGGCCTATGTGGTGGCGCTACCGTTCTGGCTGCTGGCCTACCGCCATGCCAAGCGCCTGCTGCATACCCGCATGGTGCCGCTGTTTGCGGTGTTTTCTGCTTTCAGCTTCGTCATCATGATGTTCAACCTGCCGCTGCCCGGCGGCACCAGCGGCCACGCCGTGGGCATGGGCATCATCAGCATCGTCTTGGGGCCGTGGGCGTCCATTGTGGCCATTTCGGTGGCCCTGCTGATTCAGGCGCTGTTCTTTGGCGATGGCGGCATTACCAGCTTCGGGGCCAATAGCCTGAACATGGCCATCATCGGCTCGCTGGTGGCCTGGGCCAGCTATCAGCTGCTGGCGGCCGGTGCCGCGCTGCAATCCCGTCGCCGCGTGCTGGCGGCTGCCGTGGCCGGTTATCTGGCCATCAATGCCGCAGCCTTGCTGGCCGCCATCGAATTCGGCCTGCAACCGTTGTTGTTCCATGATGCCGCCGGCACCCCGCTATATGCGCCCTATCCGCTATCGGTGGCGGTTCCCGCCATGATGCTGGGGCATCTGAGCTTTGCCGGGCTGGCCGAGCTGCTGATCACCGGCGGGCTGGTGGCGTATCTGCAGCGCGCACATCCCGAGCTGCTGTCGCTGCAAGCAAGCCGGATCAGTGTACCGACCGCAGCGCTGCGTACCACGCGCAAGCTGTGGTACGGCCTGGCGGCGCTGATGATCCTGTCGCCGCTGGGTTTGCTAGCCGCCGGCACGGCCTGGGGTGAGTGGGGTGTGGAAGATTTTGCCAATGCCGACAGCCGCCAGCAGATGGCGCTGGCATCCGGCCAGATGGCACCGCCGGTGGCTGCGCCGGAGGGCCTGGCACGGCTGGCCAGCCTGTGGTCGGCCCCCTTCCCCGACTATGCGCCGGCCTTCGTGCATAGCCCCAACTTTGGCTATGTCTTGTCGGCGCTGTTTGGTGCCGGGCTGATTCTGCTGGCCCTGCTGCTGTTGTCGTGGCTGGGCGGCAAGCCAGGCCAGCCGGAATGAGGCGGCCACCGCAGCGGCCGGGTGCGACATGAGCGAGCAATCCTTCATCGCCGGCGGCCATCGCCATGGCGGCCATTTTGCCGAGCGGCTAGTCCATGGCTTGCAGCAGGCGCTGGAGCACTCGCTGGATGCCGAAGCCATCAGCAAGCAGCGCGGCCTGCTGCAGGGGCTGGACCCGCGCATCAAGCTGCTGGCGCTGCTCAGCCTGATGATCAGCGGCATCCTGGCCGGCCAGCTCAGCACCCTGCTGTTGCTGTTCTGCCTCGCGGTGGTGCTGGCCCTGCTGTCGCAAGTGTCCTTGCGGCGACTGTACCGCCAGGCCTGGCTCAGCGTCTTGCTGTTCAGCGGGGCGATTGCCCTGCCCGCGCTGTTTCTGGTACCGGGCGACATCCTGTTTCGCCTGCCGCTGCTGCACTGGGGCATCAGCCTGCAAGGCTTGCGCAGCGCGGCTTTTTTGCTGGGGCGGGCGGAAACCTCGGCCAGCTTCGCCTTGCTGCTGATGCTGACCACGCCGTGGATGCATGTGCTCAAGGCCATGCGCAGCCTGGGGGTGCCGGTGCTGCTGGTGGCCCTGCTGGGCATGACCCATCGTTATATCTTCGTGCTACTGCAAACCGCCAGCCAGATGTTCGAAGCCCGCCGCAGCCGCATGCTGGCACCGCCCAGCGGCCGGCTGGCGCGCCAGGTGGTGGCGGCCAGTAGCGGCGTGCTGCTCAGCAAGGCCTTCCAGCTGAGTAGCGAAGTACACCTGGCCATGGTGTCGCGCGGCTACCGTGGCGACATCTACCTGCTGCACAGCTTTCATACCCGCCGGCGCGACTGGTGCGCCCTGCTGCCGGCGCTGTGCGTGCCGCTGCTGATCTTATGGAAACACGCATGACACCGCCGGTATTCGAGCTGCACAACCTCAGCTATCACTATCAGCAGCAACAGGCGCTGGACAGCCTGTCGCTGCGTATCGAAGCCGGCTGCCGGGTGGCCTTGCTCGGGGCCAATGGCTCGGGCAAATCCACCTTGCTGCGCTTGCTGAACGGCCTGTACTTTGCCCAGCAGGGCAGGCTGCTGGCCTTTGGCGAGGAACTGAGCGAGGCGGCACTGGCCGAGGATGAGCGCCACTATGCCTTTCGCCGCCGCGTCGGACTGGTGTTCCAGAATCCCGATGTGCAGCTGTTCAACCCCACGGTGTTCGACGAACTGGCTTTCGGTCCGCTGCAACTGGGCTGGCCACCGGCCACCATCCGCAGCGCCATTGCCGACATGCTGCAACGCTTCGGCATCAGCCAGCTGCAGGACCGCGCCCCGCATCGCCTGTCCGGTGGCGAGCGCAAACGGGTGGCGCTGGCCTCGGTACTGATCATGCAGCCGGAAGTATTGCTGCTGGACGAACCCACCGCCGCACTGGACCCGCACAGCCAGGGCGAGGTCATCCGCTTTTTGCTGGACAGCAAGGACAGTGGCCGCACCATCATCACCGCCACGCATGATCTGGACAGCGTGGCCGATATTGCCGACCACGTATTCGTGCTGGCGGCAGGGCAGCTGGTGGCCAGCGGCAGCCCGGCAGAAATCCTGGCCGATCACGCGCTGCTGGAGCGCACCCATCTGCTACACGCCCATCCACACCGCCATGCCGACGGCGTGGTGCACAGCCACCCGCACCAGCATGGCCACGGCCATCAGCATGCCGGCCCGGTCAATGGCTATCGCTATTACCCGGTGCGGCGCAAGCCATCTGGCTGATGCTTCAGCGCTTGGCCGGCCGGCGGTAGGCCAAGCCAGCCCCGCTGGCTGCCGCCGTGGGAATCAGCTGCACCTGACCGTGGCGCACGCCGGTTTCGGCAATGACCGAGCGGGCAAAACTTTCCACCTCGGCGCTGTCGCCACGCAGAATCACCGTTTCGATGCAGTCATCGTGGTTGATATGGGCATGCATGGTGGCGATGGCCATGTCGTGGTGATCGTGCTGCAGGCCGGTGAGGCGCGAGGACAGCTGGCGCTCGTGGTGATCGAACACATAGCTGAGCACCGCCACACAGGGGCCGCCCGCACCGCGCCCCAGATCTTCCTCGCCCAGTTCGCGCCGCAACATGTCGCGCACCGCCTCCGAACGGCTGCTGTAGCCACGCCGCGCCATCAGTTCGTCAAAAGCCTGTGCCAGCTCGTCGCTGAGCGAAATCGTCACTCTTTGCATGTCTGCCTCCTGAAAACAGAGGCCGAGCATAGCAGAGCGCCGCCGCCGCTGGCGCATTTGCCCCGGTGCATTTGCCCCGGCTCAGCCCGGCATGCGGCGGGCAAAGCACCGCGGGCATGACTGATGTCATATTGTGGTGCAGGGAAAAATGCGATATTGCGCCAGCAACGGCACAATGCAGCATTCTGCTGCCCGTACGGCGCGCCGATTAACTAAGATGACAAGGTTCACCTGCCAGTTTCATGGCGGTAACCACCAGGGACACCACTCATGCGCATCCGCCAGCTCTGCCTGCCTGACAGCCGCCCCGATGCAGAAGGCTTGCAGCCGCTGCGCGCCATCGATCCCCAGTTGCTGCTGGTATTTGCCACGCTGGATTTTTTTGCCGACGGGCAGGCGCTGGCCACGCTGCAGGCGGCGTTTCCCGACAGCCTGCTGCTGGGCTGCTCCACCGCAGGCGAAATTTCCAGTCATGGTGTGGATGACCACTCCACGGTGCTGACCGCCATCCATTTTTCCCATACCCGCGTCCAGCCTGCCGTCACGCCCCTGCATGACATGGCCGACTCTGCTGCGGCCGGTGCCCGGCTGGCACGGCAGCTGGCAGCGGACGATCTGCAAATGGTGCTGGTGCTGGGCCAGGGCGTGGCCATCAATGGCAGTGCCCTGTTGCAAGGCATCAGCAGCGTGCTGGGAACACGGCTGCCGGTGGTGGGCGGTCTGGCTGGCGACAACGCAGCCTTCAGCCGCACCTTTACCCTGAACGAACACGGCAGCTCGGATCACCAGCTGGTGGCGGTCGGCCTGTATGGCCGGCAGTTGCGCCTGGGCCATGGCAGCTATGGCGGTTGGACCACCTTCGGCCCGGCACGCCAGGTGACACGCTGTCAGCAAAACGTGCTGTACGAGCTGGATGGTGCACCGGCGCTGGAAGTGTACAAGCGCTATCTGGGCGAATATGCGGCCGACCTGCCCGGCTCCGGCCTGCTGTTTCCCTTCTCCATGCTGGGAGAGAACCAGCAGGATGCCGGGGTGATCCGCACCATTCTGGCCGTGGATGAAGCCACAGGCAGCCTGACCCTGGCCGGCGAAGTGCACACCGGCTGTTATCTCAAGCTGATGCACGCCAGCACCGACAATCTGGTGCATGGTGCGGAACAGGCCGCCAGCGCGGCCCGCCTGGCGCAGCCGGTGGACGGCGACAGCCTGGCCCTGCTGGTGTCCTGCGTTGGCCGCAAGCTGGTGATGGGCGACCGGGTCGATGAAGAAATCGAAGCGGTAGCCGACGAACTGGGCAGCCATACCGTGCTGGCCGGCTTCTATTCCAATGGCGAAATCAGCCCCTTCGCCCCAGGCCAGCCCTGCCGCCTGCACAACCAGACCATGACCATTACCACGCTTGCCGAAACGGCAAGCACCCACGACTGATGCGAGCGCAGCAGACGCCAGCGGGGACTTCATGCAAAACATTCTGATGCGCCAGTTGCGGCGCATGATGGGCATCGCCGATGACGAGCAGCTGCAACAGGTGCTGGCCGAGCTGGCCGGCCTGGCAGACAGCGCCGCCGTCTCGCCACAGGCCGCCAGTGCGCTGCAGGGGCTGGGCGGACTGCTGGAGCGGGTCAATGGCACGTATGCCCAGCAAGAGCGTGACATCAGCCTGCGCACCCGCAGCCTGGAGCTGAGTTCCGACGAGTTGAGCAGCGCCAACCAGCGCCTGCAACAGGAACTGGCCGGCCGCGAACACGCCATCAGCCGCCTGCGCGAAACCGTGCGCCTGTTGCAGAACGAAGCCGGCATGGCCGACAACGCCGCCCAGGCTGGCGACCTGGAAGCCCTGATCAGCGTGGTGGCCGAGCTGGTGCAATACCGCCAGCGCGGGCAGCAGGCCATTCGCCAGGCACAGCTGGCGCTGGAAAACCAGAAATTCGCCCTCGACCAGCATGCCATCGTCAGCATTACCGACCGGCACGGCATCATTACCTATGCCAACGACAAATTCTGCCAGATCAGCGGCTACACCTTCGACGAGTTGCAAGGGCAGCGCCACAACCTGGTCAATTCCGGCCTGCATCCCGCCGGCTTTTTTGCCGAGATGTGGCACTGCATCAGTTCCGGCAAGGTGTGGACCGGCGAAATCCGCAACCGCGCCAAGGACGGCAGCCTGTACTGGGTGGCCGCCACCATCGTGCCGTTTCTGGATGACGACGGCCGCCCCTACCAGTACGTGGCCATCCGCACCGACATCACCGCGCGCCACCAGGCCAGCGACCGCCTGCAGGAACAATTGCACTTCGTCGAAGAGCTGGTCGAAGCCATGCCGCTGCCGGTGTATGTGAAGGACCCCGAACGCAAATACCGGCTGATGAACCGGGCATTCGAAGAATACTTCGCCATTTCGCGGCAGGAATTCATCGGCAAGACCTCGTTCGAGCTGATGAACAGCGAACTGGCCAGCTACCACCAGCAGCGCGACAACGAACTGCTGCAGGAAGTATCGCGCCACAGCTACGAATCCCGCGTGCAGCGACCCGACGGCGAAGTACGCGACGGCATTTTCCACAAGGCCACGCTGACGCGGCCGGATGGCTCCATCGCCGGCCTGATCGGCACCATTTCCGACATTACCGAACTGAAAATCCTCGAACGCGAATCGCGCCACGCCCGCGAAGTAGCCGAAGCGGCCAACCGCGCCAAGAGCGAATTCCTGGCCAATATGAGCCACGAAATCCGCACGCCGATGAACGGCATCCTCGGCATGACCGAACTGACGCTGGACACCGCACTGAACCGCGAACAGCGCGAATACATGACGGTGGTGAAATCCTCCACCGAAGCCCTGCTCACCGTCATCAACGACATCCTCGACTTCTCCAAGCTGGAAGCCGGCAAGATGACCATAGAAGAAACCGCCTTCGAACTGGAGGCGGTGCTGGGCAGCACCATGAAGAACATGGCGATGCGGGCGGAGGGCAAGGGGCTGGAACTGGCCTGCCGCATCGCCCCGGACATCCCGCCGGTGCTGCTGGGCGACCCCGGCCGCCTGCGGCAAATCCTGCTCAACCTGCTGTCCAATGCCATCAAGTTCACCAGCATGGGCGAGGTGCTGATCCGCGCCTCGCTGCTGGAGCAGGATGGCCGCGAAGTGCTGGTGAAATTCTCGGTTTGCGATACCGGCATCGGCATTGCCCGCGACAAGCAGGAAAGCATTTTCGAAGCCTTCGTGCAGGAAGACAGCTCCACCACGCGCAAATACGGCGGCACCGGGCTGGGACTGTCCATCTGCAAGCGCCTGGTATCGATGATGCATGGCCAGATGTGGCTGGAAAGCCGGCCAAGCCAGGGCAGCACCTTCCACTTCACCGTGCGTTTCGCCAGTGTCGACCCGGCCAGCCTGCCACGCCCGCTCAGCCCGGACGGCCTGCATGGCCGCCGTGCGCTGATCATCGACGACAACCGCATCAACCGCGACATCCTGCAGGAAACCCTGGGCAACTGGGGCGTGCAGGCCGAACAGGCCGACAGCGGTGCCGCCGGCCTGGCCATGCTGGCCAGCGCCTCGCCCGCCTACTCCTTCGTGCTGCTGGACGGCATGATGCCGGAGATGGACGGCTTCGAAACCGCCAGCCGCATCCACGCGCTGCAACTGCCCGCGCCACCGGTGCTGATCATGCTGTCTTCCGCCGGCAGCCAGTCCGCCGAGCTGTATCGCGCCAGCGGCATCACCTGCCACGTAGCCAAGCCGGTGTTGCAATCGGAATTGCACCAGGCCATTTTGCAGGCGCTGGGTAGCGCACCGCATCAGCCACAACCCAGCGGCAGTCAGCCCGGCTTGCCGGCAGCGCACGGCAGCCTGCGCATACTGGTGGTGGAAGACAATCAGGTGAACCAGCAACTGGCCATCAGCCTGCTCAGCCGCTGGGGCCACCAGGCGACGCTGGCAGAAGATGGACAACAGGCACTGGACGCGCTGGCGCGCCAGCCCTACGACGTGGTGTTGATGGACGTGCAGATGCCGGTGATGGGCGGGCTGGAAGCCACCCGCCACTACCGCCGGCAGGAGGCCGCCGGCCAGCATCTGCCCATCATTGCCATGACCGCCAATGCCCTGCCGGGCGACCGCGAACACTGCCTGGCCGCCGGCATGGACGACTATCTGTGCAAACCGGTACGGGCTGCCGACCTGCAGCAGCTATTGCAACGCTACGCGCCAGCCGGCAGCCTGGCTTTCGACTACCACGCCAGCCTGCGCCAGCAAGACCCTGAAGTCATCGACATCGTCACCGCCAGTTTTCTTGCGTCCTTCCCGCAGGAATTGGCCCAGCTGCAGCAGGCACTGCAGCAGCCCGACCCGGTGGCAGTGAAGCGGCTGGCGCATACCATCAAGGGTAATGCCGCGCTGTTTGGTGCCACGCCGATGGTGACAGCCGCCGCACAACTGGAGAAAATCGCCAGCCAGGCCGAGCTGCCCGCCCAGCAGCAACTGCTCAGCACGCTGGAGCAGCAATTCGGCCTGCTGCGCGCCGCACTGCTCGCCTGGCCACCCGCGCAGGACTGATCATTAACAGGAATGAACACCATGCTGATCCAGCTGATTTACTCCAGTACCGCCAGCGCCGATTTCAGCCCGGCGGAGCTGACCACCATCCTGGAGCAATCCGTCGCCAACAACCAGGCGAATGAGGTCACCGGCCTGCTGCTGTACACCAAGGGCAGCTTTCTGCAGTTACTGGAAGGCAGCCCGGCCGCCGTGGATGCCACCTATGCGCGCATCGCACGTGACCCGCGTCATCACTCTATCGAACCGCATCTGCGTACCCCAATCCACCAGCGCGAATTCAGCCAGTGGCATATGGGCATGCGCCAGCTGGATGCGGCCACGGCCAGCGCCCTGCCCCAGTTCGCACCGGTGTTCGAACAGGGTTTCGACCCACAGCGGCTGACCGCCTCCCCGGACGAGGGTCTGGCCATCCTGCGCGCCATCGCCGGACTGGATAGCTGAATGGGCCAACGCTGTTACCACTCCGCCATCCCCGCACCGCGCCAGTATTCAGCACTGCTGGCGATGCCGGCGTAATCCGCCAGATCCAGCGGGCTGAAACCGTCAATGGCCGCCTCCCGGAAGAAAGCCTGTAGTTCCGGCGCATGCAGGCTGTCGCTAATGGCCTGACGTAGCCGCGCCACCGTCGCCACAGGCGTGGACGCTGCGGTAATCAGCGGCAGGCCGGGCTGCAGCCGGGTATGGCCGATGCAGGCCAGCTGCCCGAACAGTTGCGGCTGTTGCCGTGCCAGCAGCGCATGGCTGACACAATCGAGGGCGGCAATATCCGCCCCGCCCGCCGCCAGCATGCCGGCCGAGGCCCGATGCGAACCGGAAAACCTGACCTCGGCAAAAAAGGGCTGCACCCCGGCCAGCGCCGCCACCTCGGCGCGCAAGGCGTGGTAGCCCGACTGCGAATGCCGCTCGTTGCACACGGCGCGCCGCCCCCGAAAGTCAGCCAGCGTGCTGCCGGCATCGCGCTTGCGCACCAGCAGCGCACTGCTGTAACGCCAGTCGGCGCAGCCCGGCAGTTGATAATGAAAGGCCCCCAGCACTTGCACCTGTGCCTGCAATAGCGTGGAGACCGGATAGCCGCAGGATTGGCTGAGCAGCATGCCTGGCTCACGCCAGTGCGCCAGATAATCCTCTGGCCAGCTCAGGCTGGCAGGCAGCCGCGGCTCGCCCAGCTGTTGCAGATGCTGGCGCAGCCACTGCCAGTAGTGTTCGGTCAGTGGCTGCGGCCACGGGTACATGGGCAGGCTGGCCCAGGCCATGGCCTCAGTGCTCCACGCAGACATGCGGCGACAGACGATGGGCCAGCCAGTCGAAGCACTGGTCGGCCACGATGGCCAGCAAGGCCACCAGCAACGCCCCTTGCAGCACATAGGCGGTATTGAAGCCGCTCAGGCCGACGATGATGGGCAGGCCCAAGGTGCGCGCCCCCACGGTAGAGGCAATGGCCGCCGTGCCGATATTGATCACCACCGAAGTACGCACCCCGGCCAGCAACACCGGGGCGGCCAGCGGCAGCTCCACCTGCCACAGAATGCGCCAGCGTCCCATGCCCAGGCCACGCGCCACTTCCAGCACGCTGTCCGGCACCGAGGCCAGCCCGGCCAGCGTGCCTTGCGTCACCGGCAACAGGCCGTACAGCACCAGTGCAATCAGCGCCGGCCATTCGCCAAAGCCGATCAGTGGCGCGGCAATCGCCAACACTGCCACCGGCGGCAGCGCCTGGCTGATGGCCAGCACGCTGTCAAGCAAGGGGCGGAATTCACGCCCGGCCGGCCGGCTGGCCAACAGGCCGGCAGCCACCCCGCCCAGCACGGCAATCAGGCTGGAAGCCAGCACCAGCAGCAGATGCGCCAGCACCAGGCTGGCAAAGCTGTCCTGGGTGTAGAGCGAGCGTTCCACTTCGGGAAACAGCCAGCCAAACAGGCTGGCGCTGTGCGGCAACAGGTAGAGCAAGGCCAGCAGCAGGCCAGTGCTGAGCCACAAGGCGGCGGCAGGCAGGCGGGCCGGCTTCATGCGGCCACCGGCAGCAGGTCGGCAAAATGCAGCACGCCAGCCGGCTGGCCCTGTGCATCGATCACCGGCAGGCTACTGACCCGGCGTGCCACAAAGGCCGACAGCGCCTCACGCAGCGTGGCCGAGGCGGCAATCGGCTCGCCGCCGACTTGCTGCAGCGGCCGCATGCGGCTGGCCACGGTGTCCAGCCCCAGCAGGCGCACGCCGACATCGCTCTGGCCGACAAAGTCGCGCACGAAATCACTGGCCGGATGCAGCAGGAAATCCTGGGCACTACCCTGCTGCACCACCCGTCCCTTGTCCATCAGCACGATACGCTGCCCCAGCAGCAAGGCTTCGTCGATATCATGCGTCACCAGCACGATGGTCTTGCCGGACAGCGCCTGGATGCGCAGCAGCTCCTGCTGCAGCGTGCCACGGGTGACCGGGTCCAGCGCGCCGAAAGGCTCGTCCATCAGCAACACTTCCGGGTCGGCCGCCAAGGCGCGCGCCACACCGACCCGCTGCTGCTGGCCACCCGACAACTGGTGCGGGTAGCGCGCCAAAAACTGGGCAGCCGGCAGGTGCAACAGCTCCAGCAGCTCGACCACCCGCTCGCGGATACGGGCTTTTGGCCATTTGAGCAGAGACGGTACGGCGGCGATGTTCTGTTCCACCGTCCAGTGTGGAAACAGACCCACCGACTGGATGGCATAGCCGATGCGGCGGCGCAGCACCTCGGGCGACTGGCTGCGGATATCCTCGCCGGCCAGCCGTATGCTGCCGCCATCCGGCTCGATCAGCCGGTTGATCATCTTCAGCGTGGTGGACTTGCCCGAGCCGGAAGTACCGATCAGCACCGCCAGCTCGCCGGCGGCCACCTGCAGGTCGACATCGGCCACCGCCTGCCAGCCATTGAAAAACTTGTTTACTGCCTTGAGTTCAAGCATGGTCATCAGCCCCTTTCAGCCGGGAAATCAGCAGGCGAAACGCCACGTCCACCAGCAAGGCCAGCAGCAGCACCGGCAACACCCCCAGCAATACCTGGTCGAGCGCACTGGCCGACAGCCCCTGGAACATGATGGCGCCAAAGCCACCCGCCCCGATCAGCGCCGCCACCGCCGCCAGCCCCACCGCCTGCACAGCGGTAATGCGCAGGCCGCTGAGAAACACCGGCAGCGCCAGCGGGGTTTCCACCTGCAGCATGATCTGCCACGGCGTCATGCCCATGCCGCGAGCCGCCTCGCGCACGGCGGGCGGCACCTGTTGCAGCCCGGCCAGCGTGCCACGCACCACCGGCAACAGCGCGTACAGGCTGAGCGCCAGCAGCGCCGGTGCCAGCCCCACGCCGGCAATGCCCAGCCCCGGCAACTGCCGGCCCAGCCAGGCCAGCGGGCCGATCAGCAAGCCGAACAGCGCAATCGACGGAATGGTCTGCAATACATTGAGCACGGGAAACAGCAGCCGGGCAAAGCGGGCCGAGCGATAGGCCGCCACCCCCAGCGCGCCGCCCAGCAGCAATGCCGGCAGCACGGAAAACAGCACCAGCTGCACGTGACGCAGCAGGGCATCATCAAACGCATCCTGGTTATTGTGGTATTCGCGCAGCAGGGACAGGCTGTCCAGCCTGCCGCTCAGCAACAGCAATAACAGCGGCAGCTGGGCCAGCGCCAGCAGCAACACGCGGCGCGGCAGACCGGCAGCCAATACTTGCAGCGCCTCGGCCAGCTGCAGCAACAACAACAGCTGCAACAGCCAGAAGCCGCCGCCAAACGACACCCGCGCCAGCGCATCCTCGTCACCAGCGCGCAGCATGGCCTCGCTGCCGGCCAGCCACCACAGGGCAGCCCCCAGCCACAGCGCCGCCAGATACACCGCCCGCTCCCGCAACACACCCGGCCGCCACCACGGGGCCAGCAACAAGGGCAAGGCCGGCAGCAGCACCAACCAGCGCAGGCCGGAGCCCGCTTGCAGCCAGGCGAGCAGAGCGATGCCCTGCCCGGTCAACAGGCGGTTGGGCGCATAGGTGAGCAGCGGCAGGCCCAGCGCCGCCGCCAGCGACAGCAACACCAGCAGCAGGCGCACCCGGCTATACAGACGCATGCGTCACCCCGGCAGGCAGCAGCAACCTGATCACTTGATAAAGCCCTTTTTCTTCAGGTAATCCTGCGCCACCTTGCGCGCATCGCGGCCTTCGATGGCGATGCTGGCGTTGAGTTTTTGCAGCGTGGGGCCAGTGAGCGACAGGAACACCGGCTTCAGCACGGCGGCGATTTTGGGCTGTTTGGCCAGCACCTCGCTGCGGATAATCGGTGCTGGCGCGTATATCGGCTGCACGCCCTTCACATCATCCAGCGTCACCAGCCCCAGCGCCGCCACCGGGCCATCGGTGCCATAGGCCATGGCGGCATTGACGCCGGAAGTCTGCTCGGCTGCCGCCTTGATGGTGACCGAGGTATCGCCGCCAGCCAGGGTCAGCAGCTGGTCCTGCTTCAGCTTGAACCCATAGGCGTTCTGGAAGGCCGGTAGTGCGTCGGCGCGTTCGATGAACTCGGCCGATGCCGCCAGCTTGAAGCGCCCGCCCTTGTTGATCCAGTTGCCCAGGTCAGTCAGCGTTTTCAGCTTGTTGGCCGCCGCCACATCCTTGCGGATGGCAATGGCCCAGGTATTGTTGGCCGGCGATGGCGTCAGCCAGCTGATGCGGTTTTTTTCCTGGTCCAGTTTTTTCACCAGCTGATAGCCCGCCTCGGCATTCTTCCAGGCCGGATTGCTTTCATCGGCAAAGAAAAACGCACCATTGCCGGTGTATTCCGGGTAGATGTCGATTTCGCCGGCGGTAATGGCACCACGCACCACCTTGGTATTGCCCAGCGACACCTTGCTGACGGTCTTGATGCCATTGGCTTCCAGTACCTGCTGGATGATATTGCCCAGCAAGGCGCCTTCGGTATCGATCTTGGAGCCCACCCGTACCGCATCAGCCGCCACGGCCTGCCAGGACAAGGTGCTCAACGCCAGTGCCGCCAACAGCCGACGACGGGAAAATTTTGCTTGGGTCATGGTATTCCTCTTGATGGATGAACAGCGTGCCTTCAGGCAAAGGGGTGCAGCGTATCGATCACCGGCCGGCGACGATGCCGCCACAGCAGCGGCAGATAACCCTGCTCGACAAAACCGCCGCTGAGTTGCTGGTAATGCTGGCGTTCGGCCAGATAGGCCTGACGCAGACGATACCAGGGCAGGCCCGGATGCAGGTGATGCACCAGATGGTAATTCAGGTTGAGAAACAACAGCCGCCACGGCCAGGCGGCTTCGTTCAGCACCGAGCGGGCTGCCGCATCCGGCACCGCCCGGTGCTCGTAAAAGGAACGTACCATGGCCAGCGCCAGTGCGGGATAGGCAATGCACAACAGGTAATACCCCGGCGCGATACCGTGCTGGCGCAGCCACAGCAGCAACAGGCCCAGCAAGAGCAGATGGCTGCTCCACACCAGCAGCTGTTGCCGCTGGCCGCTACGTACCGCAGCGCGCAGCGTGGCCAGCCAGCCCAGGGCCGGCCCCAGCAGCAAGCGCCCCGCCGCAGTGTTGCGCCAGCGCAGCAGGCTGCGGGCCAGCGCCCCCGCCGGCAAGGTGGCGTGGTAGTAGGTTTCCGGGTCCACCCCCGGCAGAGTCAGGCTTTCATCATGGTGATGGGCCAGATGGCTGTCACGATAGACCGCATAGGGATACCACACTGCCAGCGGCAGCAGGCCGAACCAGGCATTGAGCCAGCCATGGCGGGTGGGATGACCGTGAATCAGCTCGTGCTGCAGCGACATATACCAACTGGTAAAGACAATCAGCAGCGGCGTGGCCAGCCACGGCCCCAGCTGTCGCCACAGCGCCGCCGTGCCGAACCAGCCGCCATAGATGACGGCGATGAGCAGCCAGGTGGGCAGCTCCAGCCGCGCCAGCCAGGCCCGCGCCCCGGACTGCCCGGCAGGTACAGACGGCGCAGTGTCCCCATCCCGCAGGTCGGGAATGGCAGAACCTTCGCGATAGAGGCGGCCGGAATGCAAACCGGCATGTTGCAATGAGCAATACATGAGGCGGCTCCTTGAATGAGCCGACCACTATAGTGTTGCGCCCGCCGCCGCCAAACCAAGAAAAAATGACAAGCATTGCAGAAAAACGCCAGCAGTCAGCGGGGCGGGGATGGCGGGCTGACCCGCCCACGCGACTGCTGCGCGGAAGGGGCAGCCGCCTACCGCCGCCGCAGAGCTTGTTCACGATTTAGCGAACGAAGGGTCAGACAAGGCGAAAGGGCGTGAAAAAGCACAATGGACAGGGAGTCCATGCGCATCTTGAACGACATTTCAATGCAGGATCACCCGAGTATCGCAGATCGTGAACCCGCTCTCAGCTCTTGGGCAGGCCGGGCGGATTGGTGCGCGAGGTACTGATGGCCTCGGCCCCCAGGCCCCAGCGGTTGAGCACCTTGGCGTAATTGCCGTTGGCGATCTGGGCATTGATGATCTGGGTAATCACCGGTGCCAGCCCGGAGCCCTTGCGGGTGGTGACGGCGATATCGGCAGTCAGCGGCCAGCCGCCGGAAAAGGTGCCGGACAGCTTGACCTTGCCATCGCGGGCAGCCTCAAAGGCATAGAAGGCATTCGGCCCCAGATAGGCATCGGCCCGTCCGGACTGGATGGCCAGCCGCTCCACCGCGTCATCGTCGTAATACTGCACATCCACCGGCTTGAGGCCGGCCGCCACGTTCTGCTTGTTCCATTGCAGCAGGATCTGTTCCTGGTTGGTGCTGGCACCGACCACCACTCTCAGCCCGGCCACGTCCTTGGGTTCACGGATTTTCAAGGGGCTGCCGGCCTTGACGTAGATGCCGAGCAAATCCTTGCGATAGGTGGAGAAATCAAATTTCTCCTTGCGCGCCTCGGTGACCGTGACATTGGAAATCACCGCATCGTATTTGCCGGACTGCAAACCCAGCGGCCAGTCGGCCCAGGCGACATTGACGATTTCCAGCTTGCGCCCCAGGCCGTCGGCCACCAGCTGGGCGATATCCGGGTCGGCACCGATCAGGGTTTTGGTGTCGTTGGCAAAGCCGCCCAGCGGCAGGCGGGCGCTGGCCAGCGCCACCACGAAGGTTTTCTCCTTGGCAAAGCGGGCATCCTTGGGCAGTTGCTGGATGGCCGCCGGCAGCGGTTTGGCACGCGGCCGCGCCTTTTGCTCGGCGCTCAGGTCAACCTGCACGGCGGCTTGGGCCAGCCACGGGGCCAGCAAGACCAGGCCCAGGCCGGTCAACAGGGTGCGGCGTGTCCAGTAAGGGGAATGGCTCATGATGATTTCCTCAGGGTGGTGATGGTGTGTGGGTATAAGGGTTTGCGTTGGCCGGGCTACAGCACCCGGGCCAGAAATTCACGGGTGCGCTGCTGGCGCGGCTGGCGCAGCAGCTGCTCGGGATGGCCGCTCTCCACGATGCGACCCTGCTCCATGAACACCACGGTGTCGGCCACTTCGCGGGCAAAGCCGATTTCATGGGTGACGATGATCAGCGTGGTGCCGGAACGGGCCAGCTCCTTGATCACGTCCAGCACTTCCTGCACCAGCTCCGGGTCCAGGGCCGAGGTCGGCTCGTCAAACAACAGCACCTTGGGCCGCAGCGCCAGCGCACGGGCAATGGCCACCCGCTGCTGCTGGCCACCGGACAGCTGGCGCGGCCAGGCATCGGCCTTGTCGGCCAGACCGACACGCTGCAACAGCTGGCGCGCCTGCTGTTCGGCCTGCGCCCGGCTCAGGCCGCGCACGGCCAGCGGTGCTTCGATCAGGTTTTGCAAGACGGTGAGATGGGGAAACAGATTGAAGTTCTGGAACACCATGCCCACCTCGATGCGGCGTTGCAGGATGTCCTTTTCCTTCAGTTCATGCAGGGTGCTGCCCTGCTGGCGATAGCCAATCAGCTCGCCGTCGATGGCGATGAAACCGCTGTCCACGCGCTCCAGATGGTTGATGCTGCGCAGCAGGGTGGACTTGCCGGAGCCGGAAGGCCCGATGATGACCGTGACGCTGCCGGCGGCAACATCCAGCGATACCTCGTCCAGCACGGTCAGGCTGCCAAAGCGCTTGCTCACGCCATGGATGGCCACCGCACCACCGGCTGCCGCGGCCAGACTGGCACCATCTGCACTCGCCGCGACGGCAGCAGGGACGGTGGCCGCAGCCGGCGGCTGGCCACGCCAGCGCTGCCACAGCGACTGCGGCTGCTGACGCAGCGCACCACGGGCATAGCGTCGCTCCACCTGCACCTGCACCACCGACAGCACGGTGAGGATGATCAGGTACCACACGGTAGCCACCATCAACAGCGGAATCACTTCCAGATTGCGGTGGTAGATTACCTGGATGGTGTAGAACAATTCCGGCAGCGCCAGGATGTAGACATTGGCCGTGCCCTTGGCCAGACCGATGATGTCGTTGAAAGCGGTAGGCAGGATGGTACGCATGGCTTGCGGCAGCACGATGCCGAAAATCTGCCGCCGGCGCGGCAGGCCCAGTGCGGCGGCCGCCTCCAGCTGCCCCTGGTCCACCGACAGGATGCCGCCGCGAATGATTTCCGCCGAAAACGCCGCCTGGTTCAGGCTCAGGCCCAGCACGGCCGCCGTGAAGGGGCTGATCAGTTCGGTGGTGGCATAGCTGAACCAGTTGATGCCGGTGTAGGGCACACCGATATTGATGGTTTCGTACAGATAACCCAGGTTGTTGAGGATCAGCAGCAGCACGATCAGCGGTATCGAGCGGAACAGCCAGATATAGCTCCACGACAGGCTGGACAGCAGCGGCGAGCGCGATACCCGCGCCAGCGCCAGCACCGTGCCCAGCAGCGAACCCAGCACGGTGCCAACCGCCGTCAGCCACAAGGTGCGTCCCAGCCCTTCCAGTACCGGCGCAGCCAGAAACCATTCGGCGAACACGCCCCAGCCCCAGCGCGGATTGCTTGCCACCGAGCCGATGATGGCAGCCAGCAGCAGCAAGGCGACGATGCTGCCGGCCATGCGGGCCGGATAGCGGGCCGGCACGATGCGCAGCCCGGCATAGCGGTTGCTGCCGCTCGCCTCCGCTGCGGCATGGTCGCTGGCCTGCCGTGGCAGCGGGTGGGGGTGACTGAAGGCGATGTCGCCGACTTCGGTGATTTCACTCATGATGTCTTATCCTGTGCAATAGCCGTGGTGGGTGGTCGGCAAGCCAGTTAAACGGGGTTCAGACGGCGATGCCGGCCAGTTGCGTCCAATGCGCGGCGGGTACTGCCGCACTGGCCAGCCGTGGCAAAGCCTTGGTAAACGGCAAGGTGCGCAGGGCTTCCAGATCGCCATCCTGGTCAAACTGCGCCTGATAGCCATGGCGCAGATACAGCCCCACCGCCTCCGGCTGACGGCAGCCGGTGGTGAGGTAGATGTGGCGATAGCCCTGACGCTGGCTTTGCGCTTCCAGCTCCTGCAACACCAGCCCGGCCAGCCCCTGCCGGCGGTACTGGCTGTGGGTCCAGATGCGCTTGAACTCGGCGGTATCGGCATCCAGCCGCTTGAAAGCGCCGCCGGCTATCGCCTGGCCCTGGCGCAGCAGCAGCAAGAAGTTGCCATGCGGCGGGGCAAAGGTTGCCGGCGGGTAGCGCCGCATTTCCGCCGCCGCGCCTCCCGGATCAAACAGGTCGCCGTAGCGCGCGTCGTATTCCTGCGTCAGCTCGGCCAGCATCACGCTGGCACGTGGATCGGTGGTGGTGGTGTAAACAAAGTAGTCACGCATGCTGTGCATCCCGGTCATGCGGTGCGGCAAGGGCAGGCGCGTAGCCTGGTGCGGACAACACCGGCAGGTAGTGCTCGGCCAGCCCGGCCCAGTAGGCGGCTGCCACGGGCAGGATTTCGTCATTGAAGTCGTAACGCGGGCTGTGCAGCGAGGCCGTATCGCCATTGCCGAAAAACAGGAAGCTGCCCGGCCGTGCCTGCAACATGAAGGCAAAATCCTCGCTGGCGGTGCGCGGGCGGAAGTCTGCCGCCACGCGCTGGCTGCCCAGCGTGGCATGGGCCACCGCACTGGCAAAGGCGGTTTCGCGGGCGTGGTTGCATACCGGCGGGAAACCCAGCCGGTAATCCACCTCGGCCACGGCACCAAAGCTGGCGGCCTGCGCCTGCACCAGTGCCGGCACCCGCTGCTGCAGCAGGCTGCGCACTTCCGGGCGGAAGGTGCGGGCGGTCAGCTTCAGCTCCACGCTGTCCGGTATCACATTGGAGGCATGGCCGCCGTGGATGCTGCCCACGGTGAGCACACCCATGTCCAGCGGGTCGACATTGCGCGCCACGATGCTTTGCAAGGCGGTGATGACATGGGCGCTCACCAGCACCGGGTCTACCGTGGTATGCGGCTCGGCCCCATGCCCACCCTTGCCATGCACCGTGATATGCGCCTGATCCACCGAGGCCATGGCCGGGCCTTCGATGCAGCCGATATGGCCGCAACTGACACCAGGCCAGTTGTGCAGGCCGAACACCGCATCGCAGGGAAAGCGCTCGAACAGCCCCTCCTCTATCATGCGGCGCGCACCGGAACCGGTTTCTTCCGCCGGCTGGAAAATCAGCTGCAAAGTGCCGTCAAACTGCCCTTCCAGCGCCAGAAAGCGGGCGGCGGCCAGCAGGATGGCGGTGTGGCCATCGTGCCCGCAGGCATGCATTACCCCGGCGTTCTGGCTGGCATAGGGCAAGCCGGTAGCCTCCTGGATGGGCAGCGCATCCATGTCGGCACGCAGCCCCAGCGACTTGCCCCCGGTGCCGCGCCGCAGCGTGCCCACCACCCCGGTGCCGGCAATGCCGGTGCTCACCTGATAGCCCCATTCGCGCAGCAGGTCCGCCACCTTGCCGGCGGTGCGGAATTCGGCAAAAGCCAGCTCCGGGTGCTGGTGCAGCTCGTGACGCAGCGCCACGAACTGCGGGTTGGCCAGGGCAATGGCGGCGTGAATCTGTTCGCTGCGCGCCGTCAGCTGCGATGACAAGGAACTGGACATCAGGCGACCTGCTGTTCGGTCTGGCCTGCCACCGGCTGGTAGCGGCTGGGCTTGCGCGGCAAGCCCAGGTGATCGCGCAGGGTGTGGCCCTGCAGCTCGCGCTGGAAGCGCCCGCTCTTTTCCAGCACCGGCAGTACATGGGTGATGAAGTCGTCCAGCCCCTCGGCCACCACCGGGAAGCCCAGGATGAAACCGTCGGCCGCGCCTTCGTCCACCCAGCGGATGATTTCCGCTGCCACTTTTTCGCCACTGCCGACAAAATTGCTGCGCGGCGTGGCCACTTCCAGCGCCACCTGGCGCAGGGTCAGGCCGTACTCACGGGCGCGCGCCTTGATCTGGTCGGTGGTGGAACGGAAGCTGTTGCGGCCAATGTCGCCCAATTCGGGGAAAGCCTCGTCCAGCGGGTACTGGCTAAAGTCGTGGTGGTCGAAGAAGCGGCCCAGATAAGCCAGCGCATCGTCGATGGTGAGCAGCTGCTGGATGAGGCGGAACTTGGCTTCAGCCTCGGCATCGGTGGCGGCCACTACCGGCGCGATGCCGGGGAAGATCTTCACCGCCTCGGCCGGACGGGCATGCAACACGGCGCTGGTTTTCACCTTGCGCAGGAAATCGCGGGTTTCTTCGATGGACGGCGCATGGGTGAACACCGCGTCGGCATACTTGCCGGCCAGGCCAATGCCGGCATCAGACGAGCCGGCCTGGAAAATCACCGGCTGACCCTGCGGCGAGCGGCTGATATTCAGCGGCCCGGCCACCTGGAAGAAACGGCCCTTGTGGTTCAGCGTGTGCAGCTTGTCCTTGGCGAAGAACTGGCCGGTTGCACGGTTACGCGGCAGTGCGTCGTCGTCCCAGCTATCCCACAAGCCCTGGGTCACTTGCAGGTATTCGTCGGCGATTTCATAGCGCAGCGCATGTTCCGGATGCGGGCGGCTGTAATTGAGCGCCGTGCCCTCCAGCGGCGTGGTCACCACATTCCAGCCGGCGCGGCCGCCGCTGATCAGGTCGAGCGAGGCAAACTGGCGCGCCACGGTGAAGGGGTCGCTGTACGAGGTGGACACGGTGCCGGCCAGGCCGATCTTGCGGGTCACGCTGGCCAGCGCCGACAGAATGGAGATCGGCTCGAAACGGTTGAGAAAATGCGGAATCGACTGCTCGTTGATGTAGAGGCCGTCGGCGACAAAGGCAAAGGCGATGCCGTTATGTTCGGCCTTCTGCACGGTATCGATATAGAACTGCAGGTTGACGCTGGCATCTGCCGGGCCACTGGGGTGTTTCCAGGCGTGCATGTGGCCGCCCGCACCGTGCAGCATGATGCCAAATGTAATGGGTTTGCTCATGTTCAACTCCAACAATGTCGGTAAGGGAGATCAGGCCGCCAGCGGCTCGCGTGCCTCGGCCAGCAGGGAGATCGAAGCGCGGCGCAGGGCAAACTGCGCCACCGGGATGTCGATGATGAATTCGCGGATGCCGTAGCTTTGGTGCAGCGAGTCCAGCTCGGCGCGCACATCGCCGGCGGTACCGGCAATCACGTGCGGCTGTTTTTCTTCCAGCCGGTACTGGCTGACGCCAGCCTGCCGGGCATATTCCTCGGCGGCTTCGCGACTGGGCACATTGACGCTGCGGCCATCTTCCAGCGTCAGCTTGAACAGCTTCAGCTCGCCCACCAGGGCCTGCGCCTGTTCGCGGGTTTCCGCCACAAAGGCATACAGCGCCAGGGCCGGCACCTTGCCGGTCCACTGCCGGTACACGGCAATGGATTGCTGGATATTGAGCGGGTCGCCATTGAAATGACCGGCATAGGCAAACTCCCAGCCCAGCCGGGCTGCCAGCCGGGCACTGTCCGGGCTGCCGCCCAGCAGGAAGCGGCCGGGGGCGACGGGTGCCTGCGGCGTGGCCTGTGCGCCGGCCAAGGGGTGGCCGGCAGGCTGGCCACCGCTCAGGAAGGCGTCCAGCTCGGCCAGCTGCACGGAGAAATCCGGCTTGCGGGCGGCATCGTGATAGTGCTGCAGGGCGAGCGTGCTGTAAGGCAGGCCACCCGGGGCCTTGCCCACGCCCAGATCCACCCGGCCCGGTGCCAGCGCCGCCAGCAGATTAAAGGTTTCCGCCACCTTATAGGGGCTGTAGTGCTGCAGCATCACGCCGCCACTGCCCACGCGGATGCGGCTGGTATGCGCCAGGATGTGGGAGATCAGCACTTCCGGTGCCGAGCTGGCCAGCAGCGGCGTGCTGTGGTGTTCGGCCACCCAGAAACGGTGATAGCCCAGTTGTTCGGCCAGTTTGGCCAGCGCCACGGTATTGGCCAGCGCATCGGCCGCGCTAGCGCCGGGGGGAATGGGGCTTTTATCCAGAATCGACAGTGAATAAGACATTTGTGTGCACCACTTGATTGACGCCACAAAATTTATTCCCGCCGCCATTTAATATCAATAGCAAAGCCATAAGTTAAAAAGATAAGCTTATTAATCGACCCCGTATATTTATCTTAATAAAAAAACCAGCTACTGCATGCTGAAAAAATGCTTATACCGATAATAGCAAGAACCAGCATAAATATTGCTAAGCCCTGAAACACAAAGCCGCACCATCACCACCAACCCGTCGCATTTATTACCCAGACAATATCCTTCACTCGCTGGCAATTACACAGCAGCTGATTAACTAATAATATTTTCTTGATTAATAAAACGGGAACATTGCGGAACAATAGCCATCAGCCACCGACAACGCATCCTGCACCGGCGGCCTGTGATGTTCTCTTTTCCAACTTAATCGCGACTTGATCATGAAAATAAAACTGCTCGCCCTGACCATGGCCGCACTGCCGCTGCTGGCCCATGCCGATGATGGCGTCACCGTATACGGCAAAATCGCTGGCAACCTGTCCAATGTGAAAAGCTATTCAGCCACCACCAATAACGGCCAGCCCTTCAGCAGCTGGCGGGTAGATGACAACACCTCGCGCATCGGTTTCAAGGGCAGCGAGAATCTGGGCAATGGCGTCACCGCCATCTGGCAAGTGGAAAACCGCATTCACGTCGATGGCAGCGGTACGGATACCTTCGCCAGCCGCGACTCCTTCGTCGGCCTGCAAAGCGAGCTGGGCAAGATTCGCCTGGGTCGCCTGTCCGACTACGCCAACCTGGACATGGAGTACATCGATCCGGGCTCCTACAGCAGCGTGGCCGGCCAGATTTACTCCACCCGGCTGGACGGACGCATCAATAACGCCATCCGCTACGACAGCCCCAATCTGGCCGGTTTCAGCTTTACCACCACCTGGGGTGCCGATGAAAAACGCGCCAGCGACAGCAGCGGCAACCCGACCAACAACCAGGTATTCAACCTGGGCCTGAGCTACGAGCAGGCCGGTTACTTCGCCAAGTTCAGCTATGAGAACAAGGGTGATGCCAAGCAGGTGAACAGCGCGGCGCAGACCGGTGCCGTGAAAAACTGGTGGCGGGTGGAAGCTGGCTATATCAGCGACCCCATTTATCTGGCGCTGGGCTTCCAGACCGTGAATGGCTACCTGGGGGTGAGCAGCGGCAAGTTCGTCGACAGCCCGGGGGTGGTTTACAACGTCAATGTGCTGAATGCCCGTCTGGCGGCCAGCGGCCTGAGCGCCAGCGCGGCGGCCTCCAGCCAGCAAGTGAAGGCGCGTGAAGCGGTGCTCACCTTCGGCTACAACATCGGCCCGTGGCTGCCCTATGTCTCGCTGACCAAGGGCTATGACCTGAGCGTGGGCGGCAGTGACATCGACAAGACCGGCTACACCCAGTATGTGGTCGGCACCACCTATGCCCTGTCCAAGCAGACCAAGGCCTATGCCTCGTATGGCCGTGCCAACTGGGGCGGCAACGGTGTGGCCAGTGAAAGCGCCATCAGCCTGAGCCTAGCCAAGTTCTTCTAAGCAGCACGGCCCCGCCGCCTGGCGGGGCTATCCAACCGCCACCGAAAGCCATTGCATGAGCCGCGACCTGTTATTGCTGCTGGAACCCGGTTTTACCCGCCCGGACCACCCTGCCGAACAACGCTTTGTCTGCCCGCACAGCACGCTGCTGGAAGGCCTGCTGGCCACCCAGCCGGCGCTGGCCAGCCGCATCGAGGTGCGCCGTCTGCCCTTTCCCCGTCCACGCCAGGCGGTGATCGAGCTGGTGGGCGAAGACAATCAGGGCCTGCCACTGCTGCTACTGGCCGCCGACAGCCCGGTTCCGCCGCAGGCGGCACAGCATCAGGGCCGCTATTTCCTGCAGGACGCCCGGCAGATCGCCGCCTATCTGGCCGAGCAGCATGCGGCCTATCATCTCTGAACCGTTCACCCTTAGCGAAAGCGCATCATGGGAATCAAACGCCTGAACCACGCCGTGCTCTATGTCAGTGATGTGCCGCGCAGCACACGCTTTTACCAGGATGTTCTGGGTTTCCGTCCCAAGCCGGGCAGCCAGCCGGACCGGGCGGTGTTTACCCAGGCCGCCGATTCTGACAACGATCATGATCTGGCACTGTTTGCCCGCAATCTGGGGCAGCAGCGCGCCGGGGTATTCAGCCCGCGCGGCGAGGTGCCGGCCGCCAGCGAGCCGCCAGCCGGGCTGTATCACCTGGCCTGGGAAGTCGACAGCCTGGCCGAGCTCAAGCGCATCCGCGACCAGTTGCAGGCACTGGGCCGCCTGGGGCTGGAAGAGGATCACGGCGTGCACAAGAGCGTGTACGGCCATGACCCGGATGGCCTGCTGTTTGAAGTCACCTGGTTTGTCCCGCAGGAGGCCTTGCAGGATGCAGACCGCCAGAGCCGCAGCGACCCCTTGCTGTGGGAGCGCGAACTGGCGCGTTTCGCCAAGCTGTAAAACACCACGGGGGTGGTCGAGCCATGCTCGCCACCCCCTTAGTCTATCCATCCCGGCCTGTGGTTAATGCTGATACCAGCCCACCGGCCCTGGCTGCAGATTGATGTTCACCTGCTTCACCTGCTGGTATTCCAGCAGACCGTTCACCCCCAGGTCACGGCCATAGCCGCTCATCTTGTAGCCGCCCCACGGCGCTTCATTGAAGGTGGGGTTGTAACAGTTGATCCAGGTGACGCCAGCGCGGATTTCCTTCACCACCCGCAGCGCACGCGCGCCATCGGTGGTGAACACGCCACCAGCCAGCCCATAAGGGGTGTCATTGGCCATGGCGATGGCCTCGGCTTCACTGGTGAAGGTCTGGATCGCCACCACCGGGCCGAATACCTCTTCACGTACGATGTCCATGTCGCGGGTGCAATTGTCGAAGATGGTGGGCTGCACAAAATAGCCCTTGGCACATTCGCCCTCGGTATGGCGCACACCGCCGCACACCAGCGTGGCACCCTGCTGTTTGGCGCGTTCGATATGGCCCAGCACCTTTTCCAGCTGGGCGGCCGACACGATGGCACCCATGTCCGGGTCTTTCATGCCGGGGCCAATGCTCATGGCGCGGGCGCGTTCGGCCAGGCGGGCGACAAAGCGGTCCTTGATGCTCGCTTCAATCAGGATGCGCGAACCGGCCGAACAGACTTCGCCCTGGTTGAAGAACACGCCGATCATCGCCCACTCCACCGCACCTTCCAGATCGGCATCGGCAAAAATCACATTGGGCGACTTGCCACCCAGCTCCAGCCCCACTTTTTTCAGGTTGCCCACCGCAGCGGTGGCAATGGTCTGACCAGTACGGGTGCTGCCGGTAAAAGTGATCATGTCCACATCATGGCTGGCGGCCAGCTCCTGACCAGCGGCCGGGCCGGTTCCCAACACCAGGTTGGCGGTGCCGGCCGGCAGGCCCACCTGATGGAAAATCTCAAACAGCGCCACGGCCGACAGCGGGGTGACCTCGCTGGGCTTGAACACCACGCAATTACCCGCCGCCAGTGCCGGGGCCAGCTTCCACGCCGCCATCAGCAGCGGGTAGTTCCACGGCGTGATCAGCGCACACACGCCGATCGGTTCGTGCATGGAATAGGCATGCATGGGGCCGAAGCCATCGCTCACCTCGTACACCCCGCCCTGCGGCTTGGTGATCAGGCCGGCGTAGTAACGGAAACAGGCGGCGGCATCATCCACATCACAGCGCGCTTCGCGTAGCGGCTTGCCATTGTCCAGCGTGTCCATCACCGCCAGTTCGTCGGCCCGGGCGGCGATGGCATCGGCAATGCGCAGCAGCAGGTCGGCGCGCTTGGGGCCGGCCATGCGCCGCCATGCGCCGCTCTGGTAAAACGCGGCCTTGGCGGCGGCAATGGCCTGCTTGCTGTCTTCAGCCACGCTGTCGGTGACCAGGGCAATCACTTCGCCATTGCCCGGATTGATGATCTCGCGCGTGCCGCCGCTGACCGAAGCCTGCCATTGACCATTGATATAGTTGTTGCGGATATCCATGTTTACCTCCTCCTGCTTGTTATGGTCGCTCTGTCTCCTTGGCGGAGTGCTCAGGCGATATAGATCTTGCGCAGCGTTTCGCTCACCGTCCAGGTGGTGGCCGTACCCGCTGCCAGGTGGCCGACGCTACCGGCCTGCAGCTGCAAGGCCGGGCTGCCATCGGCAAAGCTCACTGTGGCGCTGCCAGCCAGCACCACGAAGAATTCGTCTACCTCAACGTCGGTGGTGACGCTGGGCGACATTTCCCACACGCCTATGCTGCAGCCATGCAGGCTGCCCAGCTCGGCCGTGCCGACACGGGCCGGGCCGGAAATCAGCTGATCGGCCGCTACATCGCGATATTCCAGTGCAACGCGCGTAGCGTCCACGCAGTGATTGGCCAGCAGGGCAAAGGGATTGGACATGGTCGCTTCCTTGGATTCTCAAAAAAAGTGGCAAACAGATTCAGGAGTCGAAGCCCAGACCCAGTGCATCCATAGTGCGCAGCATCAGGTTGCGCTTGCCGTGGTTGTGGTCGGCCCGGTTCAGCGACCAGCGCGTGGCCTGTACCGCCACATAAGCCAGTGGCTCTGGCGGGAAAGGCGGCGGCATCTCGCGCACCATGCGCAGCCGGGTGCGTTCGGTATCCAGCCCGTCCAGCTTGTCCAGCAGCACATTGCCGGCAAAGCGGGTGGCCCCTACGCCCAGGCCGGTAAAGCCGGCGGCATAAGCCACCTTGCCACCGCGTGCCAGCGCGAAAAAGGCGCAAAAACGGGTGGAGGTGTCGATGGCACCGCCCCAGCGATGGCTGAAACGCAGCCCGGCCAGTTGCGGGAAAGTGGTGAAGAAATGGCTGGCCAGCCGTTCGAATGATTCCGGCCGGTCGTCATGCTGGTCGCTCACCTTGCCGCCAAAGTTGTATACCGCGTCGTAGCCGCCAAACAGGATGCGGTTGTCGCGGGTAATGCGGTAGTAGTGAAACTGGTTGGCCATGTCGGCAATGCCCTGGCGGTGCTGCCAGCCGATGGACGCCAGCTGCTCCGGTGTCAGCGGCTCGGTCATCAGCACGTAGTCGTACACCGGAATGGTGTGCCAGCGGTAGCGCTTGAGCAGCGAGGGAAAGGCATTGGTGGCCAGCACCACCCGTGCGGCGCTCAACTGGCCCTGCTCCGTATGCAAGGTTACTCTGGCCCCGGCGGATTGCAGCTTGAGCACTGCGGACTGTTCGTAAATCTGCACCCCCAGTTCGCTGGCCACCCGAGCCAGCTCCAGCGCCAGCTTGCCGGGGTGGATCATCGCCGTGCTGTCCTTTTCCCAGAAGCCGGACAGGAAGGTGGGCGAATTCAGCTCAGCGCGGATTTCCGCCGCGCTCATATAGCCTTCGCCGCGCAGTTGCTCGTCCTGATAGGGCTCCACTGCCACCACCAGCACGCCGGTGCGCTCGAAATCACAGTCGATGCCATAGCGCTGGATGGTGGCTTCGATCTCGTCCAGATTGCGCAGGCCCTGCGCCTCCAGCTCGGCCATTTCCTCTGGCCAGCGCTTGTGGCCGTTTTCTTCGCCATGCGTGAGGCTGGCTTCGCAAAAGCCGCCATTGCGGCCGGATGCCGCCCAGCCTACACGCTGCGCTTCCAGCAGTACCACGCTGCGCGCCGGATCACGCTCCTTGGCCAGAATGGCAGTCCACAGTCCGAGAAAACCACCGCCGACAATGGCCAGCGCGCTGTCGGCGCTGCCCTGAAACTGGGGAAAGGCGCGGCGGCGAGCGGCCACGTCGTCGCCCCAGAACGGGCGGTTGACGCTGTCGGCCAGTGCGCTGTGGATCAGCGCGGTTGCGGGAGCCTGACGTTCGAAAACGATTTGCGGCATAAACCTGTCATTCCTTGTGCGAATTGCACGCTGTTTGAGATTGGGCACGACGACCGGCGGCGGACACGCGACAGCTTGCCAGCGCTGGCGAAGGTTTGCTGGCCTTGCCGGCGCGGTGCCAGACCAGACCAGACCAGACCAGTGTAGCCTGCATGCTGCGCCGCTGCCGTGCGACTGGCGTGGCCAGCCCGGATGATGGCCCGGACTGTGGCCAGTTTGCGGCTTGGCATAGCTTGTATCAGGTGATATGTTGAGATAAATCCATAATTTCTTAACTTCAGTTTTAGTTTTACTCACCTGATGAGCAAAAAAACCTCCCTAAGCCAGGTCAGCGATTTTGATATCCGCCTGCTGCGCCTGTTCAAGACCGTAGTGGAATGCGGCAGTTTTTCCGCTGCCGAGAGCGTGCTGGGCATCAGCCGCTCGGCCATCAGCCTGCATATGGGGGACCTGGAAAAGCGGCTGGGCGTCTGCCTGTGCCAACGCGGCCGCGCCGGTTTCGCACTCACCGACGAAGGGCGCGCAGTGCTGCACGCCAGCCAGACCATGCTGGCAGCCATCGAGGAATTCCGCACCGAGGTCAACCAGCTGCATCATCAGCTACGCGGCGAGCTGAACATCGGCATCATCAATAATCTGGTCACCCAGTCGCACATGCACCTGACGCGGGCGCTGAAATCGCTGAGCGCACGCGGGCCGGGAGTGCGCATCAATATCTCCATGACCACCCCCAGCGAAATCGAACTCGGGGTGCAGGACGGCCATCTGCATGTTGGCGTGGTGCCGCTGATCAACCCGCTGTCCGGGCTGGATTACATCCAGCTGTATGAAGAACATTCGCTGCTGTACTGCAGCCGCGAACACCCCTTCTTTACCCGTGCCGACGCCGACATCAGCGAAGACGAACTATGCCGTGCCGAGGCGGTGGCACCCAACTACCGCCTGACCGCCGAGGCCATGGAGCGCCATCACGCGCTCAATTGCAGCGCCACCGCGTCCGACCGCGAAGGCATTGCCTTCCTCATCCTCACCGGTGGCTATATCGGCTTTCTGCCCGACCACTTTGCCGCCGGCTGGGTCGCGCAAGGGGTGATGCGGCCCTTGCATCCGGCCCGCTTCTGCTACGACATCCCGCTCAATGTGGCCATGCGCAAGGGGCGACGCCCCAACCGGGTACTGGAATGTTTTCTGCAGGCACTGGAAGACAGCCGCAAGGCCTGAATCCCCCTACCCGAAACGTAAAAAAGCACCCTTGCGGGTGCTTTTGGCTGGCGTGGGCAACAAGCCAGGTGGCTTATTTGCCGGCCTCACCGACAAAGATTTCCACGCGGCGGTTGGTGGCACGGCCAGCCACCGTGCTGTTGTCAGCCACCGGCTGGCGCGAACCCATGCCGTCGATGGCGATGCGGCTGCCTGATACACCACGGTTGACCAGGTAGTCACGGGTGGCCTTGGCACGGTTGACCGACAGCGGATTATTGATGGCATCGCTGCCGGTGTTGTCGGTATGGCCAACGATGCGGACAGTCGTCACCGGATTCTGCTGCAAGGTGGTGGCAAAGCGATCCAGTACCGGGCGCAGATTGGGCTTGATGTCGTAGCGGCCGGAATCAAAAGACACGTCGCTGGGGATATTCAGCTTGAGCTGGTTGTCGGCAGTCTGGCTCACGCTGACGCCAGTACCTTGCGAGGCCTGCTCCATCGCCTCTTTCTGTTTCTGCATGTGCTGCGACCACAGGTAACCACCACCCGCGCCCAGCGCCGCGCCCACCGCCGCACCAGTAGCGGCGCTGCGACCGGTATGGCCGCCGGCAGTCAGTGCGCCCAGCACGGCACCCACGCCAGCGCCAACAGCAGCCCCGGTACCGGTGGTGCGCTGGGTATCATTCATGTTGGCGCAGCCGCTCAGGCTGGCCACTGCCATGGTAAGGACCAACAGCGAAGTGACTTGTTTTTTCATCGTAGACTCCTCGTTACGGGATGCATGCTGCATGCCCGATACAGATACCGTCCGTGCCAACCGCAAGCGGTGCACGAGGGCGGCCTTCATGGTTAGGCAGCGCCGCAGGCCGGACTGGCCCTCAGAATAAGGCGCTACAAGCACTGCATATGGCAGGGGCAAGCGGCTCAAGTTCACTCGCCAGGCTTGCGCGGCAGCCATTATTTTAAATAACAACAAGCAACTGTTTACATTCTAGTCTGCCTGTCAGCCACCGTGTGTAAGCAATCGTGTGTCTTGTGTAAGGAAAAGTACAGCCCGCCCCGGCCCGCCGCAGACAAAAAAAAAGCCCCCTTGCGGGGGGCTCAAGTGATGCTAAGGGTCGTCAGGAAAAGAAAAACCGGGCCAGCAAGCGCTCAGGACTGCGTGGCCACCTTGGCTGGGCGTGACTCCATCCACGGCGTGCCGTACAGGCGGGAGCGAATCCAGCCTACCGCCAGCAATACCACGGCCAGCGCGCCGGTGCTGATCACTTCGATCTGGTGCTCGGGACGGATGGCCATCAGCACCACCACGGCGCAGATGAACACGATGACGATCCAGGTCAGTGTCGGGAACATCCACATGCGGAAGGCCGGGGTTTCGCCATTGGCTTCCATCCGCTGACGCATGCGCAGCTGGGAAATGGCAATCACCAGGTACACCAGCAGGGCGATGGTGCCGGAAGTGGCCAGCAGGATGTCGAACACTTCCTTGGGCATCAGGTAGTTGGCAATCACGGTGATGAAACCCACCACCATGGAACCCAGTACCGCCTTTTGCGGCGTGCCATTGGGGGCGATATCGCCAAACATCTTGATGGCGTCGCCACGGCTGGACAGCGAGTACAGCATGCGCGAGGCGGTATACAGCGCCGAGTTCAGACAGCTGGCTACCGATACCAGTACCACCACGTCAACGATGGCCTTGGCATTGGGGATGCCGATCAACTGCAGGGTACGCTGGTAGGAACCCAGGGCAGCCAGTTGCGGATCGTTCCAGGCCACCAGCGCGGTCACCACGAAAATGGAACCCAGGTAGAACAGGCTGATCCGCCATACCACCGAATTGGTGGCCTTGGTGATCTGCTGCTGCGGGTTGTCCGATTCGGCAGCCGCGATGGTGACGATCTCGGTGCCCAGGAAGGTGAACATGGTGGTCAGCATGGCACCCAGCACCGCGCCGAAGCCATTGGGCATGAAGCCGCCATGGTCGAACAGGCGGGCAGTGCCACTGACCTGGCTGCCCGGAATCAGGCCCAGCATGGCCGCACCGGCCACGGCCAGGAAGGCGACAATGGCCACCACCTTGACCAGGGCGAACCAGAATTCGAACTCACCATAGTTTTTGACGCTGAACAGATTGGTCATGGTCAGCAGCATGGTGATGCCCAGGGCAAAGGCCCACATCGGCACACCGGCAAACCAGGCATGCAGGATGGTGGCGGCGGCATTGGCCTCCAGCGGAATCACCAATACCCAGAACCACCAGTACAGCCAGCCGATGATATAGCCGGCCCAGTGGCCAATGGCACGGTCGGCGTAGGTGGAAAACGAACCGGTATCCGGCGCGGCCACCGCCATTTCGCCCAGCATGCGCATGACCAGCACCACCAGCAGGCCGGCCATGGCATAGGCGATCAGCACGGCAGGGCCGGCTTCGGCAATGGCGTGACCAGAGCCAACGAACAGGCCGGCACCGATGACACCGGCAATGGACAGCATGGTGACGTGACGCTGCTTGAGCCCGTGGCTCAAACCTTGAGATGAAGCACTCATGAAAGAATCTCCCAAACCGGTGGCCCGCGTGGGCAGGTCCTCCGGCTAATTACATTTTTTGTTTTTGTAGCGGTGAAAGTGACCCACATTACTGCTTGCCTGCTGCCTGCCAGAGCATGGCCAGCCTTGGCATCGGGCGCAGCCCATGCGGGCCGGTGCCGGATGCTGCGGCAGGTCTCTGCATGACAGCTGTTTATGCTGCCACTTCGTAAAAAAATGGCATTTTTTTAAACAGCAAGCCATTGACTACAATATTCAAAGTAGTCAAATCCTTGTATAGAATGAACTTTCCAAGACTTGCAGGCGCAACAATTCTAATCACGCGTTTAAAAAAACACCACAATGAATAATATTTTAAACAGCAAATTACCCCGCCAAATGGCTGGAAAGCTGCAGACAAGTCTTTGAAAGAAATGGCTTTGCCAGGAAAAATGCACAGCGGGTGAAAAACAGGAAAAAACGCCATATCAGGCAGAAAAATGCACTGGATGCCACACTTTCCAACTTATTCAAGTGCCAGCTGGCAGCCACGGCAGGTGGCGGCAAACACCGCCATGCCGCGCTAGCGCAAAGACGGCCTGCTGGCCGCCGTCGCGATGGGCAAGTGCAGCAGGGCGTCAGTCATGCCCTGTGCCAGATAAAACAGCGAGGCCGCACCACCATAGCTCCAGGCTGGGGCCACCGCGGCAAAGCGCTGCTGCCGCACAAAGGGCAGGCCCTGCCACAAGGGGCTGGCAAACAGCTGCGGCGCGGCAGCAAAGGGCTGCTGATACAGCACGATATCCTGCTGCAATGCCACCAGCTGGCCCACCCGCTGCTGACTGACACCCCATACCGAGGGCGCTGGCTGTGCCGTGGTGCGCAGGCCCAGCCGGCGCAATGCCAGTACCGGCATGGCATTGCTGCCGTAGACATAAGCCATGGACGGATTGGCAAAGCGAATGACCTGCACCGTGGGCCAAGTAGCGGCACCACGCGCCTGCAATTGACGGCGCAGGCCGGCAAAGCCCTGCTCCAGCTGCTGCAAGCGCTGCTGCGCCTGCCGCTCCCGCCCCAACACCCGCCCCAGCTGCAGCAAGATGCGCTCGGCCGCCAGCGCATGGTCCTGCCCTGGCTGGTAGGCGTCGATATTCAATACCGGGGCAATGCGCTGCAAGCTGCTGCGCATGGGCAGCAAGCTGGGGCTGATGATGATCAGCTGCGGCCTGAGGCTGGCCAGCAGCTCCAGATTGGGCTCCAGCCGGCTACCGGCCGATGGCACCTGCGCCGGTAGACGTGGGCGCACCACCCATTGCCGGTAGTCATCAGCATCCGCCACTGCCAACGGGGTCATGCCCAGTTCCAGCAGGTTCTCTGCGGCCTCCCAGCTCAGGGCGACAATGCGCTGTGGCGGCGGCCGCGATGGCTGGCGGCTGGCCTGTTCCAGTTCATCCATGCCGCCCGCCATGGCCGGCAGCACCCAGCCGGCCAGCCAGACAGCAACACAACAAAGCAGTTTGCGCACGCTCATCGCCCACCCCCACGGCGCAGCCGTTGCCAGCACAGCAACAAGATGAAATAGGCCCCGCACAACACCGAGGCCAGCATGCCCAGCGGCAGCTGCCGTGGATAGATCAGCACCCGCCCCAGCCAGTCGGCCAGCAAGAGCAGCGCCGCGCCCAGCAAGGCCGCCAACAGCAATTGCGCCAGCGGCCGGCGCGCCCCCAGCAGCGCAGCAATATGCGGAGCCAGCAAGCCCAGAAAGGCCACCGGCCCCAGCACCGCTGTCACCACCGCCGTCAGCAAGGCGACCAGCAGCAGCAAGCCCAGCCGTACCCGTTCCAGCACCAGCCCGCGTCCCTGTGCCACGCCATCGCCAGTGGACAGCAAGGCCAGCACCCGTTGCGCCGCCAGCGCCAGCATGCCCAGCACCAGCACAGCCAGGCTCAGCCACAGCGCCTGTGTGCCACTGACCCGGTAACTGGACCCGGCCAACCAACCCAGCACGGCAAAGCTGTCCGCCGTCCCCTTGGCCAGCACTGCCTGCACCAGTGCATCCAGCAAGGCCGCCAGTGCAATGCCGCTCAGCGCCATCATGCCGGGGGCGTAACCCTGTTTGCGCCCCAGCCACAACAGCAGCCCCAGTACCAGCAAGGTGCCGGTCAGCGCCAGCAGCGGCCCACCCTGCAACAAGGGCTGCCCCAGCCAGCTGGCCGCCAGCAACAGCGCCAGGCTGCCACCGGCCGACAAGCCAAGCAGATCGGGACTGGCCAATGGGTTGCGCAATAGCCGTTGCAGCAGTACCCCGGCCATGGCCAGCCCGGCCCCGGCGCTCAGCGCCACCAGGCTGCGCGGCCAGCGCAAGGACCAGAGCAACGGTTCCGGCCAGCCCAGCACCCAGCGCAGTTGCCCGCCAGCGGGCATCGGGGCCAGACAAACACTCAGCAGGGTCAACAGCAGTAACAGCGCCACCGCCAGCAGCCAGCCTCCCCTGCCCCAGCGCCGCTGGCCCGCCACCACACTGGGCGGTGCAGCCGCCTGCTGCGCCGGACGCAGATTGCGCCGGGCCAGCCACAACAAGGCCGGCGCGCCCAGCAAGGCGGTCACCGCACCGCTGGGCAGGCTGTCGCCCGCCCACTGGCTGAAGGCCAGCGCCAGACAATCGCTGCCCAGCAGGCACAGCGCCCCCAGCAAGGCGCTGGCAGCCAGCTGCGCCCGTGGCTGACGGGCACCCAGCAGGCTGGCCAGATTGGGTGCGACCAGGCCGATGAAGCCGATCAGCCCCACCGCCGCCACCGACACCGCACTCAGCCACAATGCCGCCAGCAGCAAGAGCAAAATGGTGCTGACGGCCACCCCACGGCCACGCGCAGCAGCCAGTCCCAGCACCAGCAGGGACAGCGGGCGCGGAGCCAGCCACAGCAACAGCAGGGCCGGGCTCAGCCGTGGCAGCAGCCACAGCGTCCACTGCCAGTCGATCTGTGCCAGATCGCCAGCCCCCCAGACAAACAGATTGCGCGCGTACTGGTCGTGCAACAGCACCAGCGCCGTCGCCAACGCGCCCAGCAGCAGGTTGACCGCCATGCCGCCCAGCACCAGTGGCAAGCCATTCAGCCCTTGCGGTCCGGCCAGCAGCAAGACCAGCCCCAGTGCCAGCATGGCTCCGCCCAGCGCCGGCCAGGCCGGATGCAGTGCCAGCACGCCGGGCAGACAGATGCTGGCCAGCACCACGCCCAGCCATGCCCCGGCCGACAGGCCCAGCGTCATCGGCGACACCAGCCGGTTGCCGGTCAGCTGCTGCAGCACGCTGCCGGACAAGCCCAGCGCCGCCCCCACCAGCAAGGCCATTGCCGCACGCGGCAAGGCCGCATAGTGAAATTGCAGGCCGCTGAAATCGACAGGTGCCTGCCACAACTGCGCCCACTGCGCAGCCGGGTGCAACCCGCCATCCAGCCACAGATGTAAGGACAACAAGGCCAGCAGGCCGCACAGCAGCAGTGGATAGCGCCAGCCACGCCCGGCGGCAGGTAATAACAAAGTCATGACTGCTTGCATCTCAGGCCACCACCGCTACCGGACAGGGCTGGCCGGCTTGCGGCAGCAACTGGATATCCACCCCGTACAGCCCCGAAAGACGCGGCGAGTGCAGCAGTTCCAGCGGTGAGCCATCGAAATACAGCCGTCCTTGTTGCAGGGCCACGATGCGGTCGGCATGGCGTGCCGCCAGATTAATGTCGTGCAGCACCACCACCACGCCACGACCGCTGTCGCGGTTAAGCTGCCGCAGCAGGCCCATCAGCTGATATTGGTGCGCCAGGTCCAGCGCCGAAGTCGGCTCGTCCAGCAGCAACAGCGGTGACTGCTGCGCCAGCAGCATGGCGATCCAGGCGCGCTGGCGTTCGCCGCCAGACAGCAGCTCGGCCTCATGTGCAGCATGCTGCGTCACGTCGGCAGCGCGCATGGCCTCGGCCACGATGGCACTGTCTGCTGCGCTCCAGCGGCCAAAAGCGCCCTGCCAGGGATAGCGCCCCAGCCCCACCAGCTCGGCCACGGTCAGGCCAGCCACCTCGGGCAGGCGCTGCGGCAAATAAGCCACGGCACGGGCAAACTGCCGCGCCGACAGCCGGTTCAGCGGCTGGCCGTCCAGTTGCAACAGTCCCTGGTCCGGCTGCAACTGGCGCGCCAGCAGATTCATCAAGGTGGATTTGCCCGAGCCGTTATGCCCCAGGATGACGGTGAAAGCCCGGCCATCCAGCTGCAAGGCCGGCAGTTGCAATACGGTACGGCCTTGCCGCTCCACACGGATATCACGCAGGGTCAGCATGCTGCGCCCACTCCTTTCTCAGCAGCGCCACACGCGCTGCAGCTTGCAATTTCGGGCAGCTGCTGCACAGCGCACCATCGCAGCGGCGGAAATGCTGGCAGCAGGCACGCCGCGCCAGTGCCAGCCGCTCGCCGCCGTTTTCCAGTGTTACCGGCCACACACCGCTGGCCTGTGGCAAATCCAGTGCGGTCAGCCATTGCCCGGTCAATTGTTCGATGGCCGCGTTGTCGCGCGCCGGCTGCAGCCGCTGCACCAGCAGCAAGGCCGCCACCACGCAATCGGCCAGCAAGCGGCCAGCCAGCTTGGCATGCAAGGGCTGTTGCGCGGCTAGCTGTGACAGCACGCTAGCGGCGATGGCGCTCAGCTGCGCGGCCGCCGGCTGGCGCAAACTGGCGGCCGAGCCATGGCGCAGCGGCTGCGCCGGCAAGGAAAAACCGGCCACCATGCCGGGCAGCAGGCCTTGCTGCATGGCCGTCCAGTCCGGCAGGGCTGCCGCCAGTTCCACCCCCAGCACCGTGGCATAGGTGGGCTGCCACAACAGCAGGCTCCAGCTACGGCAACCCCAGTAATGCGGGCCGGCTTCCGGATGACGGCTGCGCAAATGCTGCAGCAGCTGGCCAATCGCCGGGCCGGCCGCCGCTAGGGCAAACTCGTCGGCAGCGGCCTCGGCGATGCGGCCATCCAGACCGGGCAGCGCCTGGGCCAACTGCTGTAGCAACTGGCCCAGCGCACTGCCCTCGCCTGCGGCGGTAGCGTCAAACGGCATGGCCGGCCAGTGGGTTGCGCAGGGTGCCGGCAAACTTCAGATTGCCGGCCGGATTGGCCAGATCCAGCATCTGCTGGTTATTACCCAGCTGCAGGCGATTCAGGCATGAGCGGGCAAACTCCGGCACGAACAGGTCGTAGCGGGCAAAGCGCTCGGCCAATTGCGGGAATTGCTGTTGATAGCCCTGTATGCACCCGGCCACCTCCTGCCAGAACGCCTGCTCCGGCAGGCCGCAGTGCTCGTCCAGAATGGCCGCCAGATAGCGGAAGAAGCCATCGAACACATCGGTAAACAGCGCCAGCAGCTTCATCTCTTCCGGCACCTTCACCGCCAGCCGCGCCACGGCGGGTGGCAGCGCGGCATCCGGGTTCAGGATGGCAGCTTCCTCGGCGATGTCCTTCATGATGGCGCGCTGCGGGATATTGTTTTCCAGCTGCAGGATGAGGTTTTCCCCGTGTGGCATGAACACCAGTTCGTGAGCGTAAAAGCAATGCAGCAACGGGGCCAGATAGGCTTGCAGATAGCGGGCCACCCAGCTGCGCGCATCCAGGCCGGAGCTGTGGATCAGCGCCGCCAGCAAGGATTCTCCGGCGGCATCGATGTGTAGCAGCGAGGCCATGGTCATCAGCCGCTTGCCCGGCCCCAGCAGCGAGGCCGGGCTTTCGCGCCACAGCGCCGACAACATCTTCTTGTACGGTGAATCCTTGCTGATGCCGCCATCGAAATAGGGATTGCGAAAACCGATGGAGGCCACTTCGCGCAGGATGGCAAAGCCCCGCTGTTGCAGGTAGGCATCGCTGTCCACCAGCTGACGGATCCAGTCGTTGATCGCCGGGGTGGCCAGCATGTAATAAGGCGACAGCCCGCGCATGAAACCCATATTGAGAATGGACAGCGCGGTTTTCACATAGCGGCGCTCCGGCCGGCTGATGTTGTAGAAAGTACGGATGGACTGCTGCGCCAGATAGGCATCCTCGCCATAACCCAGGCACACGATGTGGCGCTCTGCCACTTCCGGCGCAAAAGACATGGCCAGCTTGTTAAACCACTGCCAGGGGTGGGCCGGCATCAGCAGGTAGTCATCCATATCCAGTTGCTGCACGGCCAGCTGCCGGGCAAAGCCGGCCAGTGCTTCGCTGCCCAGCTCTTCTTGCAACAGGCGCTGGTAGTCCAGGTCGGCCGCGCACGAGAAGGTGGCGCGCGACTTGTGCACCGCCAGCCAGATCAGCCGCTGTGGCGCAGCGGCTTCCGGCGCATGGCGCGGATAGTCGACGGCATCAAAACCGATGCGGCCATTATTGGCGACAAAGCCCGGGTGGCCCTCCATCATGCTGGTTTCCACCGACTGGAAATCGGCGCGGGTCAGCTCGTCGGCCGTCAGCCCGCCAGCGGCATGTTTGTAGGCACTGCCATACAGGGTGCTGCTGATTTCTTCCAGATACACCGGCATCATGTCGTCGCCAATGCCCAGCGGCGCTTTGAATTCGATGATGAAGGCCAGCGCATCCAGCGCGGCCGGCGCACCGTGCAGGCTGCGATTGAGCGAGTCGGCATCGATCAGCCAGTGCTCCAGTGCCAGCAGCCGGGCGCGGAAGCGGTACTCGCCGCTGCCATCCGGGATGGGCAGGCGGTATTCGCCCCAGTCGCCCTGCTGCTGTTGCAACTGTGGTGCCAGCAACAGCTCGTGGGAGAACTCGGCAATGGCCTTGCGCAGCAGCAGGCGGTTGACCTTGGCCCAGATGGCCGGCTGCAGATGTTGAACCAGTTGTTGCGGGTGTTGATGGCTAGACGTTTGCATGGTGTTCCTTGCGTGACGGCCGCGCAGCCCGCAGGCGCGGCGGCCAGAAAAATCGGAGATCAGACGGCACAAGCGGGCTGGGCGGCCGCGCAGGCCGCCGCAAACTGCGCCCGGCTACAAAAAGCCAGCGCAGCGCGCTTGTGCGGCAGCTGGATCTCGCCCTGATAGACGAAGCCGGCATGGCGGTTGAGGCGGTGGATCTTGTCATTGCGTACATCCGGCTCCACCACCACCCGCGCCACGGCCGGATCGGCAAACAGCGCAGCCAGCACGGTCAGCATCACCGCCCGGCTGAAACCACTGCGCGGCTGCAAAGGTGGCGCCAGCAGCAGATGCATGCCGATATCGCCCGGCTGCACCGGGTAGTGCTGGCCCAGCACGTCGTGCGCCGGGTCGTAACGCTCCATCAGGAAGGCCGGCACACCATCCAGATAGCCCAGCAGCGCCTGGGCATGGCCGCTGTCCTGCAACTGGGCATAGGCGGCACTCACCGCAGCCAGATCGCACTGCTGCATGCCCCAGTAACGGGCGTAATCACGGCGCACCCAGTCGTGCAGCAGCGGCATGTCCTGCGGCACCCGCAGCGGATAAAGGCTGAACTCACCCATGCCGGCAAGCTGATGGGAAAACAGCGGAGCAAGGTCAAGCGTGCTCATGAGCAAACTCCTTGGGAAAGTGGTGGCCGCACGCCGGGCAATAACAGCGGATAGGCCAGCAGGCAGAGCAGCAGCCCCAGCGCCGCCGCCACAAAGGGCGCGGCCAGGCCATAGCTGGCCACCAGCGCACCAGCGGCACTGGACGACAGCAGCACGCCCAGGTTCTGGCACAGGTTGATGCGGCTGTAGTCACGGGCGTAATGCGCCGGGGCGCTCAGGCGGAACAGCTGCAAATCCAGCCGCACGGTAAGCTGGAACAAGGCCCAGCCGAACAGGCAGCGCCCCAGCAACAGCAGAGGCAGCTGCGGCAGTGCCTGCAGCAGCAAGCCGCCCACCCCCAACAGCAGCAGGCTGCTGGTACTGCCAGCCGGTGGCTGGGCGCGCCGCTGCCGGCGCTGGTTGTGCCACAGGCCCAGCAAGGCCAGCAGCGCCGGCAAGGCAAACACCGCCGCCGCCAGCGTGCTGTTGTCCAGTCCGCTTTGCTGCTGCCAGTACAGGGCAAAGAAGCCGCGCACCAGATAGGCGCTGCAGTAAAACAGCAGCATCAGCAAACCCAGCCGCCACAAACCGCCAACCGCCACGGGCTGGTGCTCGCCCGCGCTGCTGGCTGGCGCGGCAGCCGGTGGCAAGACGGGTAGCGGTGCGCGCAACAGCCACAGGCACAAGCCCATCTGGGCCAGATCAGCCAGCGCCATCAGCAAGAAGGCATGGCGGGCCGGCAACAGGCTGAGCAAGACGCCGCCCAGCAAGGCACCGGCGATGCCGCCAAAATGCACGATCACCGACAGCAGGCCGATCAGCCCGGCATGCTCCTGCGGCGCGGCCTGGCTCATCAGCCGCGGGTAGATCAGCAGATAGCTGGATTTGCAGCCCACCATGGCCAGCGAAGCCAGCCAGAACAGCAGCATGCTGTCCGCGGCATAGCAGGCTACACACAGCAGCGCCGCCGCCAGCTGGGTAAACGGCAGCAGCCGCAGCAACTCCACCCGCCGCGCCAGCCGCGCCCACAGCGGCAGCGCCAGCATCACCACCAGGCACAGCGCCGCCAGATAGTTGCCCACCAGCCGCGCATCCTCCACGCCGAAGCGGCTGGCGAAGTACTGCGGGTAGAACGGCAGCAATACCGCATCGCCCACCACCGCCAGCGTGCTGAGCGTCAGCAAGGCCCGCCTCATGCGCTGAGTCTTGCCGGATCAGGCAGGCTGTCCGGCGCGGTGAATTGCTGGAAGGCGATGCGCTGCTCCACCGGGTAATGCTCCACCCCGCTGATGCTGCGGATCAGCCGCGCATTGCGATAGCAAGCCATGCCCAGATCCGGTGACGACAGGCCGTGGGTGTGCAGCTCGGCGTTTTGCACGAACAGGCGATGCTCGGCATCGATGCTGTAATCGCGCGCTACCGCAAAGCGGCCACGTTCGTCACGGCGGATGCGCCCGGCAATGGGCGCGAGGAAAGACGGCTGGCGGTAGCCATAGCCGGTCGCCAACACCAGCCCGGCCGTTTGCAGACTGAAGCTCTTTTGCTGCTCCAGCTGCTGTAGCTCCAGCTGGAAAAGCCCTTGCGCCTTGTCGTAGCGGCAGTCGGTGAGTGCGGTATTGGCCAGCAGCAGGGTGGACGGCGTACCGTTCAGGTGCTTGCGGTACAGCAATTCGTGAATGTCGTTGATCAGGCTGGCATTGATGCCCTTGAACAGGCCTTTTTGCTGCTGCAACAAGGTATCGCGCTGCGCCACCGGCAACTGGTAGAAATAGTCCACGTACTCGGGCGAAGTCAGCTCCAGCGTCAGCCGGGTGTACTCCAGCGGGAAGAAACGCGGCGAGCGGGTCAGCCAGTTCAGCTGGTAGCCGTAGCGGTCGATGTCCTGCAGCAGGTCGTAGTAAATCTCTGCCGCGCTCTGGCCGCTGCCGATGATGGTGATGGACGACTGGCGCTGCAGTGCCGCCTTGTCGGCCAGATAGCTAGCCGAGTGGCTGGCTTGCCGCGCCACCGACTGGCAGCACTCCGGCCACAAGGGCAGGCTGCCGGTACCCAGCACCAGGTGGCGGGCGCGATACAGCTCCAGCTCGCCACTGGCCAGGTTCTGGCAATACACCTGGTAGAGGCTGTTGATCTCGTCGTACTCCACCCGCTCTACCTGGCGCTGCCAGCGCAGGCTGTCCAGCTGGGCGCACACCCACTGGCAGTACTGGTTGTATTCCTGACGCAGCATGAAGAAATCTTCGCGAATGTAAAAAGCGTAAATCCGCCCGCTGCTTTTCAGGTAGTTGAGAAAACTGAAACGGCTGGTAGGGTCGGCCAGCGTGACCAGATCTGCCAGAAACGGCGTTTGCAGGGTGGCGTTTTCCAGCAACATGCCCGGATGCCAGTCAAAACCGGTCGCCTGGTCAAGAAACACACCGTCCAGTCCGTCCAGCGGCTGGGTCAGGCAGGCCAGGCCCAGATTGAAGGGGCCGATGCCGATGGCCACGAAATCATGAATCTTGCCGTTCATCGGTCCATCCTCCGCCGCGTGGCGTTACTTGCTGCTTGCAGGACAAAAGTCAGGTTCATTCGGGTCGCTCTCCGTGTGCTGGTCATGCCAGCGGGTGGGAGGCCGGCCACAGCCGCACTGCATGGAGGCCGTTTGCCGGTCAAGGCTGGCGCAGCGGGCAACACAGGCCCGTGACGCCGCTACAGGACAGACCACGCCCGTCACGGCTGACGACTCGCTGCTGCTTGCTCATGAATCCCACTCCCGAATCAGAATTTTCACAATCATATTGCGAATGATAACGATTATCAATAGCATTATTGCATCAGCCTGCCATCCTGCCCAAGCACGAGGCATGGCCGATGCCGCCATGACACAAGTCCGGCAGGGGCCGGGCGCGGCAAGCAAGAAAATCAAGGACGATGCGTGATGACAAGCAGCAACAGACGCCAGCAAGCAGGCCGCCAACTGGGGAGAACCCTGTGTATGGCCACACTGGCACTGGCCGTACAGCAGGCTTATGCCGCCGACAGCAGCACACTGGAAACGGTAACGGTCAGCGCAGAACAGCGCCCCGATGCACAGGCCCCCACCCAGGGCTACCAGGTGGGCAGCAGCAAGAGCGCCAGCAAGACCGACACCCCGCTGGCGCAGATTCCGCAAGCTGTATCGGTCGTCACCCGCCAGCAGATCGAAGACCAGAAACCGCGCACCATCAGCGAGGCGCTCAACTACACGCCGGGGGTGTTCAGCGGCGCAGTGGGCTCCACCACCCGCTACGACTACATCGTGCTGCGCGGCTTCAGCGACCACCCCACGGCCAATGAATTCCTCGACGGCTTGCGGCTGTTTGGCGACCCGGACGGCTACAACACCCTGCAGATCGACCCCTATGCCGTGGAAAGGCTGGATGCGGTACGCGGGCCGGCCTCGGCCAGCTATGGCCAGGCCTCGCCCGGCGGCGTGGTGGCCATCACCAGCAAGCGACCCTTGCAAGAGGACTACCACGAGCTGTCGCTAACAGTGGGCAACCGTCAGCAACGCAGTCTGGGGCTGGATTTTGGCGGGGCCGTGGCCGGCCGTGACGACCTGTCCTACCGCCTGGTGGCCAAGGGCAGCGCCGCCGACCAGCAACAAAACGGTGCCAGTACCGAGCGCTATGTGCTGGCGCCCTCGCTCAACTGGAAAATCAGCGACAGCACCAATCTGCTGCTGCAGGCCTATCTGCAGAAAGACCCCAGCACCGGCTACCACGGCACCCTGCCCTATTACGGCACCGTGGTACCGCATAACGGCAAGACCATCTCCCCCAGCTTCAACGAAGGCTCCAGTGGCAACGGCATGAGCCGCGAGCAACAATACTATGGCTATCAGCTGGAACACCGCTTCAACGACGCGCTGACCTTCCGCCAGCAATACCGCCTGCAACTGAGCAAGACCGACCTGAGCCAGTATTCCGATGTCGGCTGGGTATCCGACAGTTCCGACCTGCTCAACCGCACTTATGCCCGCTCCAACGAGCGCTCCACCGCCCACATCATCGACAACAGCCTGGAAGCCCGCTTCAATGCACTGGGGATGAAGCACACCGTGCTGGCCGGGCTGGACTACCAGACCAGCCGCAACAAGGGCGACAACTCCTATACCTATACCGGCACCACCATCAACCCCTTCAACACCGTATACGACGACAGCAGCCACCCGCTGTCCTACAAAAACTTCGACCGCAAGCGCGATCAGACCGGTGTCTACCTGCAGGAGCAGATGGCACTGGGCGGCTGGAAACTGACTGCCGGCCTGCGCCACGATCAGGCCAAGGTATCGGAAACCAATACCGGCACCGGCAGCCGCACCAGTTGGGAAGGCGGCAAAACCACCGGCCGGCTGGGTCTGGTGTATGAAGCAGAAAACGGCCTGGCCCCCTACCTGAGCTATAGCGAAGGCTTCGATCCCAGCCAGGCTTACGCCACCGATAGCAGCGGCAATGTGCTCAAGCCGATGCAGAGCAAGCAGAGCGAAGCCGGCCTGCGCTACCAGCCCAATAGCGACATCCAACTGTCCGCCGCGGTGTATGAGCTGCAGCAAAGCAATGTCGCCCAGTACAACGCCACCACCTTCAGCTACGACCCCATCGGCAAGGTGCGTTCACGCGGTGTGGAACTGGAAGCCAATGCCAAACTGAGCAAGCAGCTGTCCTTGCTGGCTGGCTACACCTATACCGACATGCAGGTCACCGAGGGCAGCAACCAGGGCAAGACACCCTACCTGGCCCCGGCACACAAGGCCACCGCCTGGCTGGATTACGCCTTTGATGGCGGCATCAATCTGGGCGGCGGGGTACGCCGTACCTCGTGGATGTGGGCCGACAGCGCCAACACCCTGACCATTCCGGGAGTCACCCTGTATGACCTGCGCCTGCGGCTGCAACTGGGACAGTTCAGCCCGTCGCTGAAAGGCAGCACGCTGCAGATCAACGCCAACAACCTCAGCAACAAGACTTACATTGCCTCGTGCTACAGCAGCTATGCCTGCTACTACGGCGAGAAGCGCAATATCAGCGCCACCCTCAGCTACAAGTGGTAAACCGCTGTCAGCCAATGCAAAACGCCTGCGCAATGCAGGCGTTTTTTACTGACAACAGGACAAGCAGCGCAGAGCTTCACTCCCGCGCCAGCTGCGTCACGGCAAAGCCGGCCACCCACGGCATAAAGCTAGCCGCCGGCATCGGCCGGGCGATGTAGTAGCCTTGGGCCACATCACAACCCAGAGCAAGCAGTTGCTCCCAGTCGGCGCGGGTCTCCACCCCTTCGGCCACGGTCTTGCGGCCCAGATCGTGCACCAGGTCAATGGTGGAACGCACGATGGCGGCCGAGTCCTTGCTGCTGGACAGATTGCAGATGAAAGACTGGTCTATCTTGATGTACTCCACCGGCAGGCGCTGCAGGTAGCTGAGCGAGGAATAGCCGGTGCCAAAGTCATCGATATACAAAGGAATGCCGTCATCGCGCCATTGTTGCAGGGTATGCAGGCAGCTGGCGGCATCGTCCATCAAGGTACTTTCGGTGATTTCCAGTTCCAGCAACCCGGCTTGCAGCTGGCGTTGCTGCTGCCAGCAGCGAATCTTGTCACCCAGCGCTTCGTCACGCAGATTATGTGCCGACAGATTGACGGCAACCGGCAGCGCACAGCCCTGCTGTTGCCAGCCCTGCAACAGGTCGAGCACGCTGTTGATCATCCACTCGGTCAGCGGTTTGATCAGCCCGGTGCGTTCGGCCAAACCAATAAACAAGGCCGGAGACAGCAGCCCCTGCCCGGTATGCTGCCAGCGCACCAGCGCTTCCGCGCCACACACCCGGCCGCTGGCCATTTCCACCTTGGGTTGCAGATAGACCCGCAGCTCGCCCTCCTCGATAGCCCGGCGCAGCTCGCCCGCCATGTTCAGATGCGGCGACTGGTCGCTGTATTCCTGTGGATTGAACAGCCAGTGGCTAACCCCCTTGCGGCGGGCTGCATGCACGGCGATATCGGTCTGGCGCAATAGCTCGTGCACCGTGCCGGCGTAGTCGGGAAACAAGGAGATACCGGTCTTGGCACTAACATCCAGCCGGATGTCAGCCACCAGGAAAGGCTGGGCCAGACACTGCTCCAGCTGCTGGGCCACGGTCTGGGCGGCGGCGGCGGCATGCTCCGGCAGCAGCACGGCGAATTCGTCGCCGCGCAAACGCGCCACGACGGCGCTGGCAGGGGCACACAGCACCAGCCGCCTGCCGAATTCACGCAGGATATGGTCGCCATGGCTGAAGCCCAGGGCATCGTTGATTTCACTCAGCCTTTCGATATTCAGCTGCAACAGCGCCAGTGGCGTTTGCTGGCCAGCCGCCATCATGACGGCCAGTGTCTCCACCAGCTGGGTTTCGTTGGCCAGGCCGGTGAGCGCGTCATGGTGGGTGAGGTAGTGCATGGCGGCCTGCGCGCGCGTCTGCTCGGCCCGCCCGCGCAACATGCCGATGCCGAAAGCCAGATCGTCGGCAAACTCGCTGAGCAAGGCGATTTCGTCGCTGTCAAAACAAGCGGTGCCCCCCGTGTGGATGAGCAGCGCGCCGATGATGCGGCCATCAACCCACAATGGACAGGACAAGCCCTGTACCGCGTCAGCACTGGCAATAGCCAGGTCGAGTGGTACTTGCAGCAAGCTGGGCCGCTCGCTGAAAGTGATGGCCGACAGCATGCTGCCCGCCATGTCGGCCAGGCGCTCCAGCCCGCCCGGAAAACCGTGCTGCGCCGCCGGGAACAGGCGCTCGCCATCAGCAGCATTCAACCACACCACGGCACTGGCATAGCCGGCCACGCTGACGATAAGCTGGCACATCGCCTGCAGCAGGCCGGGCTCATCGCTGGCGCGCAGCATGGCGTGATTACCGGCACTGAGCGTGCGCAAGGCGCGGCTGACGCCCTCCAGCTCGGCCACGCGTCCGGCCAGTTCCAGATTGAGCGCCTGTATTCTTTCTTCGTCGTGCTTGCGCCCGGTAATGTCATTGCCCAGCACGTAATAGCCCTCTATCACACCGCTGCTATCGCGCTTGGGCACATAACGGATGGCCTGCCAGACTCCGGCAAATGGCTGCCAGTCGTATTCCTGCAGCTCGCCCTGCAACACCTTGTCTATCATCGGTGCGACCCGCTGATAGCGTTCCGGGCCAAGGATTTCGCTCACCAGGCAAGCCGTGATGTCAGCATGGTCAGGGGCAAAGCGCTGACGGTATTGTTCGTTGACATAGACATAGCGCTGCTCGCTGCTGACAAAGGCGATATAGGCCGGCAGCGCGCTGATGATGCCTTGCAGATGGGCCATGCTGTCCGCCCACTGCCGGGTTCGCTCGTCCACCCGCAGCTCCAGCTGGGCATTCTGCTGCAGGATGGCGCGCTCGATACTGCGTTCGTGGCTGACATCGCGAAACACCAGCACCACGCCACGGATCTGCCCGCTGCCATCGGTAATGGGGGCGGCACTGTCGGCAATCGGGTATTCGCGGCCATCGCGGGCCAGCAGGCAGGTGTGATTGGCCAGCGCCTGCACCTTGCCGGTAGCCAGTACGCTGTCCACCGGTATCAGCGCTGGCGCGCGGCTCTGCTCGTGAATGATGTGAAATACCTCGGCCACCGGCTTACCGGCTGCCTCGGCCAGCGTCCAGCCGGTAAGTTGTTCGGCCAGTGGGTTCATGCGGGTAATGTGGCCGGCCGCATCGGTAGCCAGTACCGCGTCCCCGATGGAGTGCAGGGTAATGGACAGACTTTCCTCGCTGTCGGCCAGTTGCTGCCGGCTGGCTTCCACTACACGCAGCTGGCTGCGGATCAGCCGATAGGTAGCCGCCAGCAAGAGCAGCAACAATAAGGCCGTGACGCTACCCAGCTGCAGCAAGCGCTGCCTGGTTGCCTGATACTCCGCCTGATGCAGTTCAAGACTACCGCGCTCCAGGGCATCCATTTCATCTAGCAGCCGGTACACCTCCACCCGGCTCTGCAGCAAGGGCGACTGATTGGCAAAGCGGGTGGCCGCGGCTGCACCCTGGGTCTTGCGTACCTGCTCCACCTGGCGGGCGATACGCAGCCGCTGGTCGAGTACCCGGCGCAGACTGTTCCAGCGCCGCTGCAGATCGTCGCTGGCTGCGGTCAAGCGGCGAATCTGCGCCATCAGCACTTCGCGGCTGGCAATACCCTGATCCCGCTCCTGCAGCTTGCTCACATCGCCGCTCAGGCGGAAATTCTGGCTGCTCAACTCGATTTGCAGGGTATCGCCACGTATCCGCGCCAGGCCATTGAGCACCTCATGCGAATGGGCCACGCTTTCGCCGGCACGACTTGCCTCATCAGCGACCGACCAGGTCATCGCTGTCAGCACCACCACCGCCAGCGCCGCGCTGACAAAAGCAGTAATGACCCGTGAATCAAAGCTGAAGCGCATGGCAACATCGTCCCCGGCGGTGCAGGCAGGTGGAGTGCAGATTTGCACAAAACAACAGATCACCATGGCGCCTACCAATCATGACTTTAGCATTAGCCACGCCCCGCTGCCCCCCAATCCGCCACAAATCGCCGCCCCGGCCATGGCATGGCACTAAAGTCGAATGGGACAACATCACCACAGACCTTAGGCTGTTGCCATGACGCTTGGTCATGCAGGCAGTACCGCAACAGCATGCTGTCCAGGCCGGCCTTCCAGGCAGACCGGCCACCCACATAAGGAGATAACACCGTGACTACAACGACTTTCTTTATTCCGCCAGTCAATGTAATGGGCGCTGGTTGCCTCAAGGAGGCCGTCAATGCCATCCAGGCCTATGGCTTCAGACATGCCCTGATCGTGACCGACAAGGTACTGGCAGAAATTGGCGTGGCCGCCAATGTGCAGGCCTTGCTGGCCGAGCGCGACATCCAGGCCAGCATTTTCGCCGGCGCCAAGCCCAACCCCACCATAGGCAATGTGGAAGCCGGCTTGCAGGTGCTGCGGGAGAAAAAGTGTGATTTCGTGATTTCGCTGGGTGGCGGTTCGCCGCATGACTGTGCCAAGGGCATTGCGCTGGTGGCGACCAATGGCGGGCAAATCGCCGACTATGAAGGGGTGGACCGCTCGAAAAAACCGCAGCTGCCGCTGGTGGCCATCAATACCACCGCTGGCACCGCCAGCGAGATGACCCGTTTTTGCATCATTACCGATGAAGCACGCCATATCAAAATGGCCATCGTCGACCGCAATGTCACGCCCATCCTGTCGGTCAACGACCCCGACCTGATGCTGGCCAAACCCAAGGGCCTGACCGCAGCCACCGGCATGGATGCACTGACCCACGCCATTGAAGCCTATGTGTCGACGGCAGCCACGCCGATTACCGATGCCTGCGCGCTCAAGGCGGTGGAGCTGATTTCCCGCCATCTGCGCACGGCGGTGGAGAACGGCAAGAATCTGGAAGCACGCGAACAGATGGCCTATGCCGAATTCCTGGCTGGCATGGCCTTCAACAATGCCTCGCTCGGCTATGTGCACGCCATGGCACACCAGCTGGGCGGGGTCTACGACCTGCCACACGGGGTATGCAATGCCTTGCTGCTGCCGCATGTGGAAGCCTTCAATGCCCAGACCTCGGCCGCACGCTTGTCCGATGTAGCCGCCGCCATGGGGGTAGACACCAAAGGGCTGACCGCCGAGGCCGGTGCCAAGGCCTGCCTGGTCGCCATCCGCAAGCTGGCGGCCGATATCGGCATCCCCGCCAGCCTGGCCGAGCTGGGCGTCAAGCATGAGGACATTCCCCTGCTGGCCAGCAACGCGCTGAAAGACGCCTGCGGCCTGACCAACCCGCGCCAGGCCACACAGCAGGAGATCGAGCAGATCTTCGCCGGCGCCATGTAAACAACCAGGGGCCGGTGCCACAGGCCGGCCCTATTCAAACCCGCTCATCCTCTCCCCACACCTGCTCCACGCCTCCTTGCCGTATTACATATACAGTCAGCGTCGGTTCCGCCAATTCAGGCAGTCAGCAAAGTTTTGTCAGCGGCTTTCTTGGCCTAGTGGCGATGCCGGGTAGCGACAATCATCAACGCTGACCGGGAAACACGGGGCCAGCCAGGGCCGGGCAGCCCTGTCAGTTATTGTCGGTGCTGCCGGTACCGGCCATGCCATCGAAAACCATGGCCAGCATATGCGCCACGATCTGCTCCGTACTGTAGCGCCCATACAGCTGCATGTAGTCTACCGCCGGGTCACAGGTGCGCGAGTAATAGGCATACAGCAGCACATCCGTCGGCAGATCAGCCCGCAGCTCCCCGGCCAGCTTGGCGGCATCGACAATGCCGGCCAGCAGCTTGTGCAATTTGTACACCCGGCTGACGTAGCGCAGGCTTTTGGTCAGCATTTCCCTCACCTGCGGACTGGACGAAGGCAGGAAGGGCAGCCCGCCCTCCAGCCTCACCCGCAAGGCCCATTCCAGTAATCCCGCCAGTCTTGACCTGGCGCTCAGCGCGCCATCCTGCTCTTCCAGAAATGCCAGCGCACCATCCAGCAGCCGGATCATCACCTCGGTGGCCAACTCTTCCTTGGACTTGAAATGCTTGTACAGGCTGGGCTTGGAGATGCCCGCCTCGCCGGCGACATCGTCCATGGTCATCAGGTCGAAACCCTTGCTGGCCAGCAACTTGGTGGTTGCATCCAGCACCGCCTGTTCGCGCAGCTTGAAGGCTTGATCCTTGAAGCTGAGCTTGCTGAAAATACTCATGAGTACGACCTTTTACTAATTGGTAGCTTTTTTTCCAAAGCAGTTATATTCTTAATATAAGCACTACGGCACGGTGTGCCAAGCAGTTTTCTTTATTCCGAATTGTCGACGGGAGACCCGGTGAACCAACCCAGCCCCAAGCGCCAGCGCATCGCCATCATCGGTGCCGGCATCTCCGGCCTTGCCAGCGCATGGCTGACCGCAGGCCACCATGAGGTGACGCTGTTCGAAGCGGGTGATTACGCCGGCGGTCACACCAATACCGTGGACATCGAGCTGGAAGGCCAGCGCTGCGCAGTGGATACCGGCTTCCTGGTATTCAACGAGGCCACCTATCCCAATCTGATCGCCCTGTTCCAGCAGCTGGAGCTACCTTGCAGCAGCAGCGACATGTCGTTCAGTGTCTCGGTAGACCAGGGGCGGGATGAGTGGGCCGGCAGCAGCCTGTCCAGTGTATTTGCCCAGCGCAGCAAGCTGCTGTCCCCGTCGTTTTACGGCATGTTGAGCGACATCCTGCGCTTCAACGCGGCGGCCCAGTCCAATCTGCAGCTGGCGGCCGAATTGGGGCTGACACTGGGCGACTTGCTGGAACAGGGCAGCTACGGCAGCCGCTTTCGCGATCACTACCTGGTGCCAATGGCTGCGGCCATCTGGTCCAGCCCGGCCAGCCAGATTCTGGCCTTCCCGGCCGAAACCTTTCTGCGCTTTTGCATGAATCACGGCTTGCTACAGATTCGCCATCGGCCGCGCTGGTTTACCGTGCCGGGTGGCGCACGCCAGTATGTACAGAAAATGCTGGCCAGCCTGGAAGATGTGCGCCTGTCCAGCCCGGTCAGCCGGGTTGAACGTCGCGAGCGCGGTGTGATGGTCAGCAGCCGCCACGGCGAGGAGCACTTTGACAGTGTGATTTTCGCCACCCATGCGCCGCAAACCCTGCGCCTGCTGGCGGATGCCACGGCAGAAGAGCGTGCCGTGCTGGGCGCGGTGCAGTACCAGAGCAATATCGCCGTACTGCATACCGATACCAGCTTGCTGCCACGGCGGCGCAAGGTCTGGTCGGCCTGGAATTTCCTGTCGGAAAGCAACAGCGGCGGCCAGCGCGCAGTCTGTGTCAGCTATCTGCTGAACAAATTGCAGCCGCTGCCCATCAGCACGCCGCTGATGGTGACGCTCAATCCGCTGCAACAACCAGAACCATCGCTGGAACTGGCGCGCTTCCTGTACGAGCACCCGCTGCTGGATGCGGCGGCCATCGAGGCCCAGCGCCGGCTGCCCGCCATCCAGGGCCGCCGTCATTGCTGGTTTGCCGGTGCCTGGACTGGTTACGGCTTTCATGAAGACGGGCTGAAATCCGCACTGCGCGTGGCTGCCGATTTCGCCCCGCTACCCCACTGGGCCAAGCTGTGAGCGGGCCAGCTGGCTATCTGCTGAGCGGCAGCGTCATCCACCAGCGGCTGCGCCCGGTCCACCACCGCTTCCGCTACCCGGTATTCGCCCTGCGGCTAAGGCTGTCCGCGCTGGAGCACATCGGCAAGGGCTGGCTGGGCGTCTGGCTGGGAGTGGATCGCTGGCGGCCGCTCACGCTATACCGCCGCGACCACGGCCCCGGCGATGGCAGCCCGCTGCTGCCGTGGATACGCCAGCACCTGGCGGCAGCCGGCCTGCCCTGCGATGGCGAGGTATGGCTGCAATGCTTCCCGCGCCTGTTCGGCTATGCCTTCAACCCGGTCAGCTTCTGGTATTGCCATAACAGCGCAGGCGAACTGATCGCCGTGCTGGCCGAGGTGAACAACACCTTTGGCGAGCGCCATTGCTATCTGCTGGCCAAGCGGGATGGCAGCCCCATCCGCAACGGCAGCACCCTGCTCTGCCGCAAGCACTTGCATGTGTCGCCGTTCTGCCAGGTGGCCGGACATTACCGCTTCCGGCTGGCGGAACTGCCCGAACGCATGCTGATGCGCATCGACTACCACGATGATGCCGGCGAACTGATCAACACCAGTATTTCCGGCCAACTGCAGGTGCTGACACCGCTGGTGGTGGCCAAATCCCTGCTGCGCCAGCCCTTGCTGACCTTCGGCGTCATCTGGCGCATTCACTGGCAGGCTCTGCAGCTGTGGCGGAAAAAACTGCCCCTCTACCGCAAACCGCTCGCCCCCGCGCAAGCACTCAGCCATGGACAGGAGCCGCAAGCATGAGCCTCAGCCATACCCTGGACAAACTGCCGCCCTCCCTGCCACTCAGCGCCCGCCTGCTGTTGTCGCGACTGCAACAGTTGCAGAGCGGGGGCTTGCACCTGCGGACCCCGACAGGCCACGCGCTGTGGTTCGGCCAGCCGCAGCACAATGCCAATGCCGAACTGCATATCCACGACTGGGCCGGCTGCCGCAAGCTGCTGACAGCCGGCGACATCGGCTTTGCCGAAGCCTATCGCGATGGTCTGCTGGACAGCCCGGAGCTGACCGCGCTGCTGCGGCTGGCCCTGCGCAACGAACACGCCGTCCCGCCGGCGCTGTCCGGCAGTCTGCCAGCCCGCTGGTGGTATCGGCTGAAACACCTGCTGCGGCGCAATAGCCGGCGCGGCAGCCGGCGCAACATCCACGCCCACTATGATTTGGGCAACGATTTTTACCGCCTGTGGCTGGACCCGTCCTGGACCTACTCCAGCGCCTGGTTCAACGGCGACTACACACAGTCGCTGCAACAGGCACAACACGCCAAGTACCAGCGCATCTGCGACACGCTGGGTTTGCAGCCGGGCATGCGGGTACTGGAGATAGGCTGCGGCTGGGGTGGTTTTGCCGAACACGCCAGCCGCGTCGGCATCGCGGTGCATGGCGTCACCATTTCACCAGCCCAACTGGAACTGGCACACCAGCGCCTGGCCGGCCAGCCGCTGGCCCAGCTGGAGTTGCGCGACTACCGCGACCTGGACGGCCAGTACGACGCCGTGGTGTCCATCGAGATGTTCGAGGCGGTAGGCGAAGCCTACTGGCCGGAATATTTCCGTACGGTGCGCCGGCTGCTGCGCCCGGGCGGGCAGGCGCTGATCCAGAGCATCACCATCGCCGATACATATTTCGAACGCTACCGCGCCAAGAGCGACTTCATCCAGCAGTTCATTTTTCCTGGCGGCATGCTGCCCAGCCCCGCCCGCTTCAGCCAGAGCGCCAGTGCCGCCGGCCTGCACACCAGCCAGCGGCTAGACTTTGGCCCGGACTATGCCGAAACCCTGCGCCGCTGGCGTCACGCCTTCGAGGCTGCGCTGGACAGCGTGCGCCAGCAAGGCTTTGACGAAGCCTTCATCCGCCTGTGGCGCTTGTACCTGTGTTATTGCGAGGCTGGTTTCGACGAGGGACGCATCGGGGTCAGCCAGTTTCTGCTGCAAGACAAGCCGGCATGAACCAACAGGCCAGCACCGACCAGCACGCCACCCTGCCACCGGCAGCCGGTGCGACGCGCTGTCATCAGGAGTAAGCCATGATGCTGCTACCTCCACCCAACCCTCCCATCGCCAGCTGGCAGCAGCAGCGGGTGTGGATTATTGGCGCGTCCAGCGGCATTGGCGCGGCGGTAGCCAGCCAGCTGCTGCAGCAGGGCGCACAGGTCATCCTGTCGGCACGCAACCTGGCGGCCCTGCAGGAAGTTGCCGCCGCCCATGCTTCAGCCATCGTTCTGCCGCTGGATGTCAGCCAGCCGGCAGCCTGGCAACAGGCCTGGGCCGAGCTGGAAGCCCGCCAGGCTCTGCCTGATCTGGTGGTGTTCTGCGCGGCGGACTATCGCCCGGAGCACAGCTGGGACATCCATGCCGCTACGGTCAGCCATACCCTGGCTACCAATCTGGCTGGGGTTTACTTTGGGCTGGAAACCATCCTGCCAGCGCTGATGGCCCGCCATGGTGGCGGTATCGCGCTGGTGGCCAGCGTGGCTGGCTATGTGGGTTTGCCCGGTGCCTGTGTCTATGGGCCGGGCAAGGCGGCGCTGATCAATCTGGCCGAACTGTTGCACGCAGAATTGCGCCAGCATGGCATCGCCGTTTACCTGATCAACCCCGGCTTTGTCGCCACCCGGCTGACGGCCCGCAACGACTTCGCCATGCCGGCCTTGCTGAACACCAGCCAAGCGGCCGCGCATATCGTGCGCGGGCTGGAACGCGGCTGCTTTGAAATCCACTTTCCTTTCAGGTTCACCACATGGATAAAACTGCTCAGACTGCTGCCTTACCGCCTGAGGCTGCCGCTGCTGCGCCGGCTGGCGCGGCGCTGAGAGCGCGCCTGTCCGCACTGGTGGTGTGGTACAGCCAGCTCACCCCGCACAGCCTGGAACAGCTGCCGCTGTATTACGCCGCCACGGTCAGCTTCAAGGACCCTTTCAATACGGTACACAGCCGCGAAGGGGTCAGGCTGATCTTCGCCCATATGTTCCGCAAGCTGGAGCAGCCGCGCTTCGTGGTGCTGGAACAATTGCTGGATGGCCAGCAGGCTTTTCTCAGCTGGGACTTTCATTTCCGCCTGCGCGGCAAGGATTACTGCCTGCACGGCGGCAGCCATCTGCGTTTCAATGAAGATGGCCTGCTGATCCTGCACCGCGACTACTGGGATTCGGCCGAAGAACTGCTGCACAAGCTGCCCTTGATCGGCGCACCGCTGCGGCTGCTGCGCCGGCTGCTGTCGGTACGCGACGAGGACCGTACAACATGAACACCGGCTTCAAGGGCAACAAGCAGGCACTGCCCTCCAAGCCCTGCCGTGGCTGTGGCAGGGCGATGAGCTGGCGGCGCAAATGGGCGCACTGCTGGGAACAGGTGCAATTCTGCTCCGAACGCTGCCGCCGGCAGCATTGAACAAGTGCCAGCCACACCCTGCCGCCATGTCACTCACTCTTGCTTGCATTCCCCGACACCCTGTGCAGCCAGCCCGGCGGAGCCGCCGATGACTGAGCTGCGACTGATTCTGGGCGACCAGCTCAACCTCCGGCACAGCTGGTTTTCCCGCGTGGATGACCATGTGGTCTACCTGCTGCTGGAGCTGCGCCAGGAAACCGACTACGTGCGCCATCATGCGCAAAAGCTGCTGGCGGTGCTGGCCGCCATGCGCGACTTCGCCGCCCGCCTGAAAGCCGCCGGCCACCGCGTGCGCTATGTCACGCTCGACCACCCGTCCAATCGCGGCACGCTGGAAGCCAATCTGGATGCCCTGGTACAGCACTACGCCGCCAGCCATTTCAGCTGGCAGTTGCCCGATGAATGGCGGCTGGACCAGCAACTGCAAGCCTGGGCAGCCCGTCAGTCCCTGGTCTGTCAGGCGGTGGACAGCGAGCACTTTCTGGCCACGCGCCTGGCCGCCAGCCAGCTGTTTGCCGGCAAGGCCAGCTGGCGTATGGAAACCTTCTACCGCCACATGCGCAAGCAATATGGCGTGCTGCTGGATGAGCGTGGCGGCCCGGCCGGCGGCAAATGGAATTTCGACCAGGACAACCGCAAACCATGGCGCGGCACACCCGCACCGCTGGCCGATGCACGCCTCAGCCACGATCACAGCGCGCTGTGGCAGATGCTGCAGGACGCCGGCGTGGCCGCACTGGGCCAGCCCAGTGCCGCGCAGCTGCGCTGGCCGCTGCACCGCGAAGAAGCATTGGCCTTGCTGCAGCATTTTATCCAGCATGGCCTGCCCTGCTTCGGCGACTACCAGGACGCCATGCACAGCGCGCAGCCCCGGCTGTTTCATTCGCTGCTGTCCTTTGCTCTCAACACCAAGATGCTGTCGCCGCTGGAAGTGGTCCACGCCGCCGCTGCCGCCTGGCAGGACGGCAAGGTGCCACTGGCCGCTGCGGAAGGCTTCATCCGCCAGATTTTGGGCTGGCGCGAATATGTGCGGGGCGTGTACTGGGCGCGCATGCCGGGCTATGCCCACAGCAATCACTTCGACCACCAGCAGCCGCTGCCGCACTGGTTCTGGAGCGGCGACACCGGCATGCACTGTCTGGCCCAGGCGATCGGCCAGTCGCTGCGCGATGCCTACGCCCACCACATCCAGCGGTTGATGGTGATCGGCAATTTCTCCCTGCTGGCCGGGCTGTCACCACAGGCCCTGCATGAATGGTATCTGGGCATTTACATCGATGCCTTCGAGTGGGTGGAGCTGCCCAATACCCTGGGCATGAGCCAGTTTGCCGATGGCGGCCTGCTGGCCAGCAAGCCTTATGTCTCCGGCAGTGCCTATATACAGCGCATGAGCAATTATTGCGGCGACTGCCGCTACCGGCGCGAACAGCGCCACGGCGATGACGCCTGCCCCTTCAATGCCCTGTACTGGGATTTTTTCCAGCGCAATGCCGCCACGCTGGGTAGCAATCCCAGACTGGCGCTGGTCTACCGCCAGTTGCAGCAGATGGACGCAGCCGAAAGCACCGCCATTGCCAGCACCGCCCACGCCATCCGCCAGCGGCTGGAAACCCTGTAAACCTGATAGCAAAAGGAAGCCACACCATGAAGCGATACGCCATCTCCCTGCTCTTGCTGCTGGCCAGCACCCTGCTACTGAGCGCCTGCTCCACCCTGCCGCCGCCAGGCATCCAGCCGGTAAGCGGCTTCGAGCTGGCCCGCTACAGCGGCCAGTGGCATGAAATCGCCCGGCTGGACAACCGCTTCGAGCGCGGCTTGAGCGAGGTCAGCGCCAGTTACGCCCTCAATGACGATGGCAGCATCAAGGTCATCAATCGTGGCTACGACCCGGCCGCCGCCAGCTGGAAGCAGGCACAGGGACGGGCACTGTTCAATGGCGACCAGCATGTGGCGTCCTTGAAAGTGTCTTTCTTCGGCCCCTTCTACGGTGGCTACCATGTGGTGGCGATGGACCCGGACTATCAATGGGCCATGGTGGCAGGTAACGACCGCGACTATCTGTGGATACTGGCGCGCGACAAGCAGCTGCCACAAACCGTCACCCAGCCCCTGCTGCGTCAGGCTGCCAGCCTGGGCTTCGATACCGGCAAGCTGATCTGGGTGAAGCAAAGCGCAGCCGGCCAGTAAGACCCGATAACAAAGCCCCCGCTCCAGCCTTGCGCCGCCTTGGCCCGGGCTCTCTGCGAGGTTTTGTTAGCGGCTCCAAGGATGATCAAGGTAAACAGCTCATGACGGTACGACTGAACCCGCGCAAGCTGCTGCTGAGCAAGTGGACGGCACTGCAGCCGCGCAACAAGGAAAAACACTTCATCGTGGTGCGGCTGATCGAGCCGGAAGACCCGGCCCAAGGCATCAGCGAGGTGGAGCTGGAGGCGGTATACAGCCGGCACAGCCGCATCATCCACTGGAAAACGCTGACCGATGTCACCGTCTGGCGGCAGGGCTGGCATTGAGCCGACCGGTTCTGTCTGCCGTGATCCGGAGCACCCAGCCATGAGTTACGGTCTGGTCTGGTTCAAGCGCGACCTGCGCCTGCACGACCATGCCGCCCTGTGTGCTGCCAGCGCACAGGGGCCACTGCTGTGCCTGTACATCATCGAGCCACAGCTGTGGCAGCAGGCCGACCTGTCCAGCCAGCATTACCGCTTTTTGCTGGAGTGCCTGCACGACCTGCGCCAATCCTTGCAGCAGCGCGGCATGACACTGCTGGTGAAAGCGGGCGAGGCCTGCGCCGTGCTGGAGCAGCTGTATCAGGCCAGCCCCTTCCGGGCGCTGTATGCGCATGAGGAAACCGGCAACCACTTCACCTTTCAGCGCGATCTGGCCGTCGCCAGCTGGTGCCGGACACACGGCCTGCCCTGGCAGGAATACCGGCAAAGCGGTGTCATCCGTCGTCTCGCCTCACGCGACGGCTGGGCGGCACGCTGGGAGCAGTTGGTCAGCGCCCCCTGCCTGCCGGTGCCGCCGATGCAAGCCTGGCCTGCTCCGCTAGCCAGCGATACCACGCCATCACCCGAGCAACTGGGCATCTACCCTTTCGACCCGCCACAACGCCAGCGGGGCGGTCGCCGCCGCGCCATAGCCGTGCTGCAGGATTTTCTCGCCACGCGCAGCGCCCATTACCGAGGCGGCATCTCCTCGCCGCTGTCTGCGCCCAGCGCCTGCTCGCGGCTGTCGCCCTATCTGGCCATGGGCTGCCTCAGCCTGCGTGAAATCGTGCAAAGCACACGCCGTCGGCTAACGCAATTACCGGCAGAAAACACGCGCCAGCGCAAAGGGCTGCAAGCCTTCATCAGCCGCCTGCACTGGCACTGCCATTTCATGCAGAAGCTGGAATCGGAACCCGCCATCGAATGGCGCAATATGCACAGCGGCTACGACGGACTGCGCGAGGAGGAAGTCGACGCCGCACGCCTGCAAGCGCTGATGGACGGCCGCACCGGCTGGCCGCTGGTGGATGCCTGCGTGGCCATGCTCCAGCACACCGGCTGGCTGAATTTCCGCATGCGCGCCATGCTGGTTTCGGTGGCGGCCTATCCGCTCTGGCTGCACTGGCGGCCAGTGGGGCTATGGCTGGCACGCTGTTTTCTCGATTACGAGCCGGGCATTCACTGGAGCCAGCTGCAAATGCAGGCCGGCACCACCGGCATCAATACCACCCGCGTCTACAACCCGGTAAAGCAGGCCATGGACCACGACCCGCAAGGGCGCTTCGTGCGGCAATGGCTGCCCGCCATGCGCCGGGTGCCGGACAGCTGGCTATTCCAGCCGTGGAAAATGCCGGACGATCTGTGCCGGCAGCACCGGCTGGAAGGCGAATACGCGCTGGTGCAACCGCTGGTGGAGCTGGAAAGCGCGACCCGGCTGGCCCGCCAGCGCCTGCATGCCCGCCGCAATGAACACGCGGTACGGGCCGGCAAGCAGGCCATCCTGCACAAGCATGGCTCGCGCAAGCAACTAGCACGTGCCGGCGGCACGGCCAAGATAGTGACTACGGTACAGCTGGCGCTGCCGCTGGAGGCGGAGCCCGCGCCGGACTGAGCGGCGTTCTAGGCTCAACCCTCCTGACACAAACCGCGCAAGGCTGCACAGAACAGCGCCACGGTATGCCGCGCACCGCCGGCACGGGTGAACATGGCAATCGGCGGCAGCGTCCAGTCAAATGAGTAGGGCACGATAGACAGGCCGGCCGTGCGCACCAGCTCTTCGGCAATATCCGCCGGCACGATGGACACTGCCCGTTCGCTGGCGACAATCATCTCGCCAATCAGCTTGGACGAATAACTCTCCACGATGGGCACTGGCGGGGCGACGCCGGCTGCCAGAAAGATATCCGTCACCTGCTCGCGCATCGGCGTATGCGGTGCCCCCAGAATCCAGTCCAGTTCCACCAGCCGGCTCCAGTCCAGCCGCACCCTCCCCAGCTGCGCCGCCAGCCGGCGACTGGCAATCAGCCGTGGCTGTTGCCGGTACAGCACCTCGAACTCTACTTGTTGCAGATCCACCGCCGACGAGGCACGACCGATGACGATGTCCAGGCTGTGATCCTGCAGGCGCGGCAACAGCTGGTCGCTGGTGCCTTCGTGCAAGGTCACCGTCATGCCGCCCTGGCCTTCCGGCAGAGTGCGGGCGATGGCGGCCGACAGCAGCCGCCCGGGAATGAAGGGAATGACGCCAACGTGCAGATGGGCGCTATAACCGGCAGCCGCGGTGGCCATGTCGCGCACCAGGTGGTCCAGGTCGTGCAGCATGGCCTGGGCGCGGGCCAGCACCAGCTTGCCCAGCGCGGTGGGGGCCATGCCGCGTGTCGAGCGGTCAAACAGTGCACCGCCAAACATGCCCTCCAGCTCGGACAGGGCATTGGTGATGGCCGGCTGGCTGCTGGCCATCTGCTCGGCCACCCGGGTCAGCGAGCCGTGCTGCTGGATGTTCAGCAACAGGATCAGATGACGCATTTTCAGCCGGGCAGACAGGCGGCGCAGGATCTCGTCGGCATTGATTTCGGCCATGGCGGCTCAGATCATCAGGTAAATAGTATGGCTTGATAGTAAATCAAAATATTTACCTTATGTTATTTCGCTAGACTTGCCGCTAATCCAGTCCTCAGCCCCCTTGCAGGTGGCCTGGCTGGAGACAAAGCGGCTGCCCTGCCCGGCAGCCGAACGGCATAGCGATGGCCTTGGCACTGCGACCAAGCCCACATCAGGAGCGACACCATGGATACGACCGACCGTCAGGCAGCACTGGACTACCACGAATTTCCCACCCCGGGCAAAATCGCCGTCAATGCCAGCAAGCCGCTGGTGACCCAGCGCGATCTGGCGCTGGCCTACACGCCCGGCGTGGCCGCTGCCTGTGAAGAAATCGTGGCCGACCCGCTCAATGCCAGCCGCTTTACCGCCCGCTCCAATCTGGTGGGCGTCATCACCAACGGCACCGCCGTGCTGGGCCTGGGCAATATCGGCGCACTGGCCTCCAAGCCGGTGATGGAAGGCAAGGCCGTACTGTTCAAGAAATTTGCCGGTGTCGATGTGTTCGACATCGAGATCAACGAAACCGACCCGGACAAGCTGGTGGACATCATCGCCAGCCTGGAAGCCACTTTTGGCGGCATCAATCTGGAAGACATCAAGGCCCCGGAATGCTTCGAGGTGGAGCGCAAGCTGCGCGAACGGATGAAGATTCCGGTCTTCCATGACGACCAGCACGGCACCGCCATTACCGTGGCCGCAGCCTTCATCAACGGCCTCAAGGTCGTGGGCAAGGACATCCGCCAGGTCAAGGTAGTCACCTCCGGTGCCGGCGCTGCCGCCCTCACCTGCCTGGACCTGATGGTGCACCTGGGCCTGCCGCTGGAAAACATCTGGGTGACCGATATCGAAGGCGTGGTCTACCAGGGCCGCACCACACTGATGGACCCGGCCAAGGCGCGCTTTGCCCAGCCTACCGACGCCCGCACCCTGCGCGAAGTGATTGACGGTGCCGATGTGTTCCTCGGCCTGTCCGCCGGCGGCGTGCTCAAGGGCGAAATGGTGGCACAGATGGCCGCCCGCCCGCTGATTCTGGCGCTGGCCAACCCGGCCCCGGAAATCCTGCCGGAAGTGGCCCACGCGGTGCGCGACGACGTGGTCATGGCCACCGGCCGCTCCGACTACCCCAACCAGGTCAACAACGTGCTGTGCTTCCCCTACATCTTCCGCGGCGCGCTGGATGTGGGTGCCACCACCATCACCCGTGAAATGGAAGTAGCCGCGGTCTACGCCATTGCCGGCCTGGCCGAAGAAGAACAGAACGAAGTGGTGGCCGCCGCCTATGGCAGCTACGACCTGTCCTTCGGCCCGCAATACCTGATTCCCAAGCCCTTCGACCCGCGCCTGATCGTGCGCATCGCCCCGGCCGTGGCCAAGGCGGCGATGGACAGCGGCGTGGCCACCCGGCCGATTGCCAACCTCGACGCCTATACCGAGCAGCTGCAGCAGTTTGTCTACCACTCCGGCAGCTTCATGAAGCCCTTGTTTGCCGCCGCCAAAAAGCAGGTGCGTGAAGGCGGCAAGACCCGCATCGTGTTTACCGAAGGTGAAGACGAGCGCGTACTGCGTGCCGTGCAGGTGATCGTGGATGAAAAACTGGCCCGTCCCATCCTGGTGGGCCGCCCGGAAGTGCTGCTGGCCCGCATCGAAAAATTCGGCCTGCGCCTGCGCCTGGGCGAGGACGTGGAAGTCACCAATCCGGAATACGACGAACGCTTCCACCAGTACTGGACCAGCTACTGGGAGCTGATGTGCCGTGATGGCGTGACCAAGGAAATGGCGCGGGTGGAAATGCGCCGCCGCCTGACCTTGATCGGCGCGATGATGGTGCGCTTGGGCGACGCCGACGGCATGATCTGCGGCACGGTGGGCAGCTATCACGACCACCTGCGCTATATCGACCAGGTGATCGGCAAGAAAGCCGGCTCGGATACCTACGCCGCCATGAACATCCTGCTGCTGGAAAAACAGACGGTGGCGCTGGTGGATACCCACGTCAACGACGACCCCACCGCCGAGCAGATTGCCGAATTCACCATCGCCGCCGCCGAGGAAATGGCGCTGCTGCACATGAAGCCCAAGGCCGCGCTGCTGTCGCGCTCCAACTTCGGCTCGGGCAGCTCGGCCTCCGGCAGCAAGATGCGTCAGGCTTTGGAGTTGATCCGTAAACGCGCCCCGGAACTGGAAGTGGACGGCGAAATGCACGGCGACTGCGCGCTGGACGAAGCCCTGCGCATGGACATCCTGCCGATGTCGCAGCTGAAGGGCGCGGCCAATCTGCTGGTCTGCCCCAATGTTGACGCCGGCAATATCGCCTACAACCTGCTGAAGACCGCTGCTGGCAGCAATGTCGCCGTCGGCCCCTTCCTGCTGGGCGTCAATGCACCGGTCAACATCCTGACATCCAGCTCCACGGTACGCCGCATCATCAATATGGCGGCGCTGACGGTGATGGAAGCGAACCGCCAGCAGCACTAAGACCCGATAACAAAACTCCCGCTCCAGCGTTGCGCCGCCTTGCCGTACTCTATGTACTGTCTGCGGCGGCACGCCTTGGCCCGGGTTCTCTACGAGGTTTTGTTAGCGGTTCCAAACAGTACCCGCTCCAGGCTACAGACACGCCCCGCACACCGGGGCGTTTTGCTGTGTGGCGGGCAGCGGCAGATTTGCATCATTCAATACTATTGATCAAATTTTCAGGACGTTATGCGACAAAAAGTACCAAAACAAGGCGCGATTGCCAGCGGTTTGAGCATCGAAGTCGAACTGCAGATCAGCCTGCCCGGACTGCCGCGTGAACAGGCGCAAGCACTGGTGGAGCAAGCCCACATCGTCTGCCCCTATTCCAATGCCACCCGCAACAATATCGACGTGACGCTGACCCTGATCTGAAGCAGCAGCAAGCGCCGCCGCCCGGTAAACGGCTGCGGCACAGCATGCTCAGCCTGTGGCAGACAGGCAGACCATGATCAGCAGCGGGCTGAGCAAGGTCAGCACAAACCCGCTGATCAGCGCCAGCGACACATGCTGGCTGCCGCACTGCTGGCGAATCAGCGGCAAGGTGGCATCCAGTGCGGTGGCACCACAGATGCCGATGGCCTCGCGGCTGAAGCGCGCCCCCACCAGGTACAGCATGGCAATGGCAATCAGCTCGCGAAACAGGTCAACCAGCAAGGCGATGGCTCCATAGACACTGCCCAGCTTGCTGCCCACCAGAATGCTGGACAGGGTGACCCAGCCAAAACCGCTGGACAGGGCCAGCCCGGTCCATAGCGTCTGCCCGGTAAACAGGGCTGCCAGCAAACCACCAGCCAGCGAACCTGCCACCACCAGCAAGGGCAGCGCCATCACCGCCGGGGCACGCCAGGCGCCACCGAGTTTTACCCCCACCAGATCGATACCAACCAGCACGATCAGCACATAAAGCAATTGCGTGGTGGTGACACCCGCCAGCCAGGGCAGCGGGTAGCGACTTGCCAGCACACCGGCCGCCACCATGCCCAGGGCCAGCAGGCAATCCCGCAGTGCCTGCCATAGCTGCAGTATGGACGCGCCGCTGCCCTGCACCGCCACCTTGCTCCGGCGCGGCTGTGGCAGACAGTACAGAATCAGCCCCCACGGCAGCAGCGTCGTCAGCAGGGCAAACACCAGCGCCGTGCCCAGGGTCTGGCCCAGCCCGGCAGCCGCAGTCAGCACATGGCCGAATTCCTTGCCGCAAAAGAACAGCAGCAGCCAGATCAGCGGGGTCAGCAGCCGGCTGGCGTGGCGGGTATGCTGGCGCGGCAAGGCACGCCCCACGCCATAGCCGGCCAGCAAGGCCAGCAGGATGGGAATGATGGCCGCCAGAATCAGCTGCATGACCGACCTGCCCTGCTGCTGCCACCGGCGGCATCCCGCCGCGCCAACGGCCTTGTTGTGTGGTACTGCATGAAATTCTCCTGTGGCAGCGACGGCAGCCGCTGTTCAAGCCGCCAGTATTCAGCAGGCGGGCAATCACAGGAATGAACAAGATTTGCTTTCAGAATTCCACAATACGGAATAATCTGCCGACAGACCGACACAGGAGCCCATGATGCTGAACCGTCTGGAAATGCTGCGCATCTTCTGTTGCGCCGCCGAAGCGCGCAATTTCAAGGAAGCGGCCCAGCAGTTGGGCATCTCGCCGCAGGCGGTTACCCGCGCCATCCAGCAACTGGAAAGCCAGCTGGGCGAATTGCTGTTTCACCGCAATACCCGGCAGTGCCGGGTCACCCGCAGCGGCGAGCGTCTGGCTGCGCAGGCCAGGCTGGGCGTGGAGGGCATAGACAGCCTGTTCCGCCAGGCCGAAGACAGCGCAAGCCAGCCGGTGGAAGGCCATGTACGGCTGACTGCGCCAGAAGCCATCGGTCAGGCCAGCCTGGTAGACAGCCTGGCGCGCTTGCGCCAACAGCACCCTGGCCTGCGCTTCGAACTGCATCTGGAAGACGATGAAACCAATGTGGTGGACGAGCAGATCGACATCGGCATCCGCCACGGCCTGATCCGCGACAGCCGCTTTGTCGCCCGGCAGGTGGCAGAAGTGCGCTTCTTCATGGTGGCCTCCCCCGCCCTGCTGCAACAGACGGGCAGCCCACAGACACTGGCCGAGCTGCAAGCCCTGCCGGTGGTCAGCACCATAGACCAGCGCACCGGCCGTCCCTGGCCCTGGCTGTTCCGGCAGGACGCGCAATGGATCCCGCGTGAACCGGCCTTGCTCAGCAACAGCACCCAAGCCGAATGCGCCGCCGCCCTGGCTGGCCTGGGTTTTGCCCAGCTACCCGGTTTCATTGCCATCCCGCATCTGCGCCAGGGCACGCTGCGCGAGGTGCTGCCAGCCCTCGCCCCCATGCCGTGGGCGCTGAGTGTGTACCGGCCGCAGCGCAGCCCGGTGCCGCCACGCATCCGCGCTGTGTACGACTGGCTGGTCAACGATTTTTCCAATCCCGACTTCTTCCCGGCCAGCCCCTGAGCCCGTGGGCTAGCGATACGCCGGCAGCCCATCCGGCAGGGCCGAATCCACCATTTTGATAAAATATCTTGCAAACTAGACGACTGGTCTAGTACTATTCAGCCCATGTCACGTCCCAGCCAGTTTTCCGATACCCGCGAACACCTGCTTGCCACCGGAGAGTCCATCATCCTCGGCAAGGGGTTTTCTGCTGTTGGCCTGGCCGAAATTCTCGGCTGCGCCGGCGTGCCCAAGGGCTCGTTCTACCATTACTTCCGCTCCAAGGAAGGCTTTGGCGTGGAGATGCTGCAGCGTTACTTCGAACATTACGATGCGCGCCTGCTGGAAGCACTGGATGAGAGTCAGGGCAATGCCCGCGACTGTCTGCTGGGCTATTTTTCCGGCTGGCTGGACCGTCACCAGCAATGCGAAGAAGGCAATCAGAGCTGTCTGGCCATCAAGCTGGCGGCCGAGGTGTCCGATCTGTCCGAGCCGATGCGCGAAGCGCTGGCCGAAGGCATGGGCCGGGTGATCGTCCGCCTGGCAGACTGCATCCGCCGTGGCCAGCAGGAAGGCAGCCTGTGTACCCGGCTGTCGGCCACCGACACCGCTGGCAGCCTGTATAGCTTGTGGGTGGGTTCCGCCCTGCTGTTCAAGGTGCAGCACACCCAGCAGCCCATGCTGCAGGCGCTGGCGCTGACCACTACCCTGCTGAAGCAGGACGACTGTACGCTGCCAGCCAGTTCCTGAAGCCTGGCATGGCTTGAAGTCCCCGCCCGTGTGGCGGGTATTTTTGACACAACGACTAGACGACCGGTCTATTTACAGCTTTAAAGGAAAACGCCTTGAACAGCACGCTGGAATTGATGCAACAACATCGCAGTGTCCGCAGCTATCAGGACAAGCCCATCCCTGCTGCAGTGCTGGATGCGGTACTGGATGCCGCCTGGAAAGGCCCCACCTCCATCAACGGCCAGCAGGTGTCGCTGGTGGTGGTGCAGGACGCCACACGCCGCCAGCAGATTGCCGAGATTGCCGGTGGCCAGCCGTGGATTGCCCAGGCCCCGGTATTTGTCACCCTGGTGGTGGATTTCCACAAAACCCGGCTGGGCGTGGAAGCCGCCGGTGCCGAGCAGGTGATTCAGGACAGTGTGGAAGGCTTTGCCGTGGGTGCGGTGGATGCCGGCATTGCCCTGGGCAACCTGATGACCGCCGCCCACGCCGCCGGCCTTGGCGTGGTACCGATTGGCGGCATCCGCCGCAATCCGCAAGCCATGATCGATCTGCTGCAATTGCCGGAATACACCTTCCCCATTGCCGGCGTGGTCATCGGCTATACCGATCAGGACAGCAGCATCAAGCCGCGCCTGCCGCGTGCCAGCTTTGTCCATCACGAGCACTACCAGGCTGCGCAGCTGCCGGAACAGATCCGCCAGTACGACCAGACGCTGGCCAGCTACTGGCAGCAAATCGGCCGTGCCGACGGCCTGCCGTGGAGCGCCAATACCGCCCAGTACTACCAGAATGTCTATTTCCCTGAAGTCGCCCCGGTTGCCCGCAAGCAGGGCTTTGGTTTTGATCGTTAATCATTTCATCTGCACAGGAAAGGTCTGATTCATGAGCCTGGATAAACTGTTTACCCCGCTGCAAGTTGGCACCGTTACCCTGAACAACCGCGTGGCCATGGCCCCGCTCACCCGCCTGCGCAATACCGAGCCGGGCGACGTCCCCACCGAGCTGTCGGTGCAGTACTACACCCAGCGCGCCAGCGCCGGCCTGATCATTGCCGAAGGCACCCATATCTCGCGCACCGCCAAGGGCTATGCCGGTGCACCGGGCATCTATAGCGAAGAACAGGTGGCCGCCTGGGGCAAGGTGAATGCCTCGGTACACGCCGCTGGCGGCAAGACCGCGCTGCAGCTGTGGCATACCGGCCGTATCTCGCACCGCTCCTTGCAGCCGGATGGCGAGGCCCCGGTAGCCCCGTCGGCCATTCGCGCCGACAGCAATACTAATATCCGCCAGCCGGATGGCAGCCTGGCCCGCGTACCGTGCGACGAGCCGCGTGCACTGGAAGTGTCCGAGCTGGCCGACATTCTGGAAGACTACCGCCGCGCCACCGACAACGCCCGCCGCGCCGGCTTTGACCTGGTGGAAATCCACGGCGCGCATGGCTATCTGCTGGACCAGTTCCTGTCACCCGAGGCCAATGTGCGTACCGATGCCTACGGCGGCAGCGTGGAAAACCGCGCCCGCTTCCTGCTGGAAGTGGTAGATGCCGTGGTCGCCGAATGGGATGCCGCCCACGTGGGCATCCGCATTTCGCCGCTGGGCATTTTCAATGGCGTATCCAATGTCGAGCAGCAAGACATCGCCCTCTACGTGATCGAAGAGCTGGCCAAGCGCAAACTGGCTTTCCTGCATATTTCCGAACCGGACTGGGCCGGCGGCCCGGCGCTGAGCGAAGCCTTCCGTCAGGAAATCCGCAAGCGCTACCCAGGGGTGATCATCGCCGCCGGTGGCTATAGCGCGGAAAAAGCCGAAAAGCTGATTGGCGAAGGCTATATCGATGCCGTGGCCTTTGGCCGCAGCTATATCGCCAACCCGGATCTGGTGGAACGCCTGCAAGCCGGTGCCGCGCTGAATACACCGGATGGCGCTACCTTCTACGGTGGCGGCGCAGCCGGCTATACCGACTACCCGACGCTGCAGCACTAAGCCAAGCAATAAACGCTAAAGTCCGGGCCGGCAACACGGCCCGGCACACACCACACGAGAGCACACCATGAAAAAAGTCCTGTTTGTCCTGACCAGCCATGATGAGTTGGGCAACACCGGCCACAAAACCGGTTTCTGGATCGAAGAATTCGCCGCGCCCTACTACGCGCTGGCCGACAAGGGCGTCGCCATCACCCTGGCCTCGCCCAAGGGCGGCCAGCCGCCCATCGACCCCAAGAGTGCCGACCCGTCCTTCAGCACCCCGGCCACCGAACGCTTCAACCAGGACACCGCCCTGCAAGCCGTGCTGGCCAATACCGTGGCGCTGGACAGCGTACAGGCCGGTGATTTCGACGCGGTGTTCTACCCCGGCGGCCACGGCCCGCTGTGGGATCTGGTCGACAACGCGGCCTCCATTGCACTGATTGAAGCTTTTATTGCCGCCAGCAAGCCGGTAGCGGCCGTGTGCCATGCCTCTGCCGTACTGGTGAATGCACGTGATACCGCAGGCCAGCCGCTGGTAGCCGGGCGCAAGGTCACCGGTTTTTCCAACACCGAAGAAGATGCGGTGCAGCTGACTGACATCGTGCCGCTGCTGGTAGAAGATGCCCTGCAAGCCAAGGGTGGCCTCTACGAAAAAGGCCCGGATTGGGGCGTATTTGCCGTGGAAGACGGCCTGCTGATTACCGGCCAGAACCCGGCCTCGTCCGAACGGGTGGCAGAAAAACTGCTGGCACGGCTGTAATACCCCGCCTGTGCAGCGTGCAAGGCCCCGCTTGCTGCGGGGCCTTGTCGTTTCCGCAAAGCCTTGGAGCGGCTAACAAAACAGCAGCGCGTCCCTGATACAAGGCACGCCGACGCAAACAGTACAAGATGGCGACGCAGCAGCAGGTTTTTTGTTAGCTGCTGTTAATGCTCCACACTCTGTGGCCCCAGGGCGGACAGACAGCGCAGGGCCTGCGGCACCACTTCGATACGGGCTGGCGCATGGCCGGCCAGTTCGCCATCCACCTCCAGCGGACAAGCCTGGCCCTCTATGCTCAGGCTGCGCACGCTCAGATAGCGCACCCGCTCATCCAGCACCGGTTGCGCCTTGCGCAAGGTCGGCAGGAAACGGACAAAATCCCAGCTACCGGCATTGGCGATCATCACCACCTCCAGCAAGCCGTCATCCAGCCGCGCCATCGGCGCAATGCCCAGGCCGCTGCCGAAATAGCGGCCGTTGGCCACGCACAGGCTGATGAAATCACCACTGATCACCTCGCCGTTTTCCAGCAGCAGCCGCATGCGGCGTGGCCGGTAGCGCAACAGGGTCAGCACGATGGACCAGTAAAAAGCCACACTGGCCGGCAGCCAGCGCGGCAGACGCTTCACCTGCTCCACGATGGCGGAACTGATGCCCAGCGAAGCGATATTGCCAAACCACACCACCCGCTCCCCCTCCTGCCCGGCTGCCAGCGTCAGCCGGCCCAGATCGATACGGCGCACCTGGCCGGCGCGGATCAGCCCGTCCAGCTGCTCTACCGAATCACTCACCCCCAGCGAACGGACAAAATCATTGCCCGTGCCAAACGGCAGCGCGCCCACCGCCACCCGCTCACGCGCGGCTGCAGGGGCGCGCATCACGCCATTGATCACTTCGTGGATGGTGCCATCGCCACCCACGGCTATCAGGAAATCACAGCCCTGGCTCACCGCCGCCAGAGCCATTTCCTCGGCACTGACGGCCGAGGTGGTAATGTGAATGTCCACCTGGAAGCATTGGCCAAACTTTTCCAGCAGACGGTTGGGCAGCGAGCGCGGGCAACGCTGGCCGTGCAGGATGAAAACCAGTCGGGTCTGATCCATAACATAAAGAGACTTAAGCTGAAGCGCTGGATTATCAGACAGATGTCATGCTTTTGAAACATCCACCGGGCTGCCGCCGCCAAGGCCGACAGGATAGGGACAAAACAGCAAAATCAAGGGCATAAACCCGGCGCAAACTGGCCGGGCAAGCAGTTTTCTGGTAGATTTGGCGGTTTTGCTGCGCCGTTTAAAGGCTGCCGCCGCCTGCCGGGTGAGACCGATCCCGTGTGTGCGACGCGACAGCACCGGCCACAGCCAGCAAGGCCACCTCGACTGTTTATCGATGGATCACACTATGAACCCCCATTCCACACCGACTGCGGAAAAAGCCCTGGTGGTGCTTTCCGGCGGTCAGGACTCCACCACCTGCCTGTATTGGGCGCTGCAAAAATTCGGCGCCGGCAATGTGGAAGCCGTCACCTTTGATTATGGCCAGCGCCACCGCGTGGAGCTGGACTGCGCCCGCAAGATCGCCGCCATGGCTGGCGTACGCCAGACCGTGCTGCCCATCGACACCTTTGCCGCCATCGGTGGCAATGCACTGACCGACGACAGCATCCAGCCGGAAGAAGGCAGCCGCGACGACGACGCCCTGCCCAATACCTTCGTGCCGGGCCGCAACCTGATTTTCCTGACCTTTGCCGCCGCTTTTGGCTACACCCGTGGCGCACGGCATATCGTTACCGGCGTGGCACAGACTGACTACTCCGGCTACCCTGACTGCCGCGAAAACACCCTGCAGGCGCTACAACTGGCGGTGCGGCTGGGCATGGACAGCCGGGTGGAACTGCACACCCCGCTGATGTATTTGAGCAAGGCCGAAACCGTCACCCTGGCGCAGCAAGTGGGCGCGATGGAAGCGCTGGCCTGGAGCCACACCTGCTATAACGGCGCGGTGCCGCCCTGCGGCCATTGCGCCTCGTGCGAGCTGCGCGCCAAGGGCTTTGCCGAAGCCGGCGTGGCCGACCCGCTGGTCGAACGCTGCGCCAAGGAGGCCTGACATGCATGCATCCTGCCTGCTGGCCGGTGGCCGTTTCGAAGCGGCCCGCCGCGTCCCCGGAGATGAAGATCGCCTGAACGGCCTGCACGGCCACAGTTTTCGCGCCCTGGCCCGTGCCGATCTCACCCACATCGAACAAAACGAACTCCACGCCGCACTGGACCGGGTACTGGCACCGCTCGACTATGCCGATCTCAACCAGCAGCTGGCACAGTGCGACGACCTGAGCCTGGCACAGCACATCAAGGACGCCCTGCCCTGCCCGGCAGCGCTGCTGCTGCAAAGCACGCCGCAGCGCGGGGTGATGCTGGAAAACGGCACCGCCCTGTACTGGATTGCTGCCCGTTTCGAAGCAGCCCACCATCTGCCGCATGTTCCGGCCGGCCACAAATGCGGCCGCCTGCATGGCCATGGCTTTGGCGTACGCATCGTGGCCAATGCGCAGCACTGCAGCCAGCGCCAGCTGGAAGCCGCCTGGGCACCGCTGTTTTTGCGGCTGCACCAACGCTATCTGAACGATATTCCGGGGCTGGAAAACCCCACCAGCGAGGTGATTGCCGCCTGGCTGTATGGCGAACTGCAAGCCGCCGGCCTGCAGGGGCTGGCCTGGGTGGAAGTGCGCGAAACCCATACCGCCGGCAGCCAGTTCGACGGCAAGCGTTTCCGCATCTGGAAAGAGCAGCGCTTTGAAAGCGCCGTGCCGTTCGACGCGGCGGGCAACTACAGCGGCCACAGCTATCTGGTGCGGCTGATGCTCACCGGCAGCCTGGACCGCACCATGGGCTGGCTGCTGGACTTTGGCGACGTCAAGGACCGCTTCAAACCGCTGTATCGCCAGCTGGACCACAATCCGCTGGACAAGCTGGCCGGCGTACGCGACGGCCACAGCCAGTCGGTAGCCGAGTGGATTCACGCCCATCTGTCGCCCCTGGTGCCGGAGCTGGCGCGCATCGACCTGATGGACGACGAGCACAGCGGTGTGTCGCTGCTGTTCCATGACGATATGCGCTGGCCACTGCTGCAGGGAGAATGAGCATGTATACGGTAAAGGAAATCTTCTACACCCTGCAGGGCGAAGGCCGTCAGGCCGGCCGTGCTGCGGTGTTCTGCCGTTTTGCCGGCTGCAATCTGTGGTCGGGCCGCGAGGAAGACCGCAGCAAGGCAGTCTGCCAGTTCTGCGATACCGATTTTGTCGGCACCGGCCCGGACGGCGGCAAATTCGCCACGGCCGCCGCGCTGGCTGCGCGCATTGCCAGCCAGTGGCCGGCAGGCAGCGGCGGCACGCCCTATGTGGTGTGCACCGGCGGCGAGCCGCTATTGCAGCTGGATACAGAGCTGATCGCCGCGCTGCATGCCGAGGGCTTTGAAATCGCGGTGGAAACCAATGGCACCATCGCCGCCCCTGCCGGCATCGACTGGATCTGTGTCAGCCCCAAGGCCGGCGCTCCCCTGCTGCAAACCAGCGGCAACGAACTGAAGCTGGTCTACCCGCAAGCCACCCAGCTGCCGGAAACCGTGGCCCATTTACAGTTCGATACCTTCTATCTGCAGCCGATGGATGGCCCGGAACTGGCCGCCAATACCCGCGCCGCCATTGCCTACTGCATGGCACACCCGCGCTGGCGCTTGTCAGTACAAACCCACAAGGTGGTGAATATCCGCTAAGAGCCGCTCTGAACAATCGGGTGCACAGTCGCCCGATTTTTTTTGCCTGTCTTTGTAAGAAGCCATCCATGTTGCCGACTCATGCTGCAGAGACAGTCACGCAGCAAGTCAGTGAAAAGTATTGAAATATTTACAAAAGCAGCCAATGGCAGCCAAATGCAAATAATTTCAAAATATTTTCCACTGCGCTGTAAGAAAGCCCCGGCCCACGCGACTGACTCCTGAAACCCGGCACTTGCCGCTTACCCCCGACAGGAGATTGACATGAATGCTTCCAAGACTTTGCTTGCTTCCGCCCTCGGCGCTGTAGTTAGCCTGGCTGCCCTCACCGCCGCGCCCGCCCAGGCCGCAGAACAGGAAAAATGCTATGGCGTGGCCATGGCCGGCATGAACGACTGCGCCTCCGCCACCGGTGCCCATGGCTGTAAAGGCCAGGCCGCCATGGACAAGGACCCGGGCGACTGGAAGCTGGTGGCCAAGGGTAGCTGCCAACAGATGGGTGGCAATACCATGGCACCAATGAAACAATAAACGGTCTATCGTTAACATCACGCCGGCCGGGTAGCCCGATCCGGCGCAGATTGCTCACCATCACACCTGCTTGAACCTGCCCCCACAAGGAGAATCACCATGAATGCATCCAAAGCCCTGCTCGCCTCCGCCCTCGGTGCCGTTGTTGCCATGGGCGCACTCAGCGCCACCCCGGCCGCTGCGGCAGAAAAGGAAAAATGCTTCGGCATCGCCCAGGCCGGCAAGAACGACTGCGCCGCCGCCAATGGCAGCCACTCCTGCGCCGGTCAGGCCACCAAGGACAAGGACCCGGGCGACTGGAAATACGTCGCCAAGGGCAGCTGTGAAAAAATGGGCGGCATGCTGGCCAAGTAATCCGCTCCGGCAGGGTTGCCGGCCACCGCCGGCAGCCACCTCCCCACGTCCCTTCCGGTATCCCTGCTCATGACTCCATCCACCCTTCCCGCTGTCGCCGGCATCGGCCTGCGCGCGCCGCACTATCGTCAGGTACTGGACACCCTGCCGCCGCTAGGCTGGGTGGAAATCCACAGCGAAAACTTTTTCGATGGCGGCATGCCACTGGCCATGCTGCAGCGGGTGGCCAGCCACTATCCGCTGTCGCTGCACGGCGTGGGACTGGGGCTGGGCTCGCTGGTGCGCCCGGACGGAGAACATCTGGCTGCTCTCAAGCGACTGGTGGATGCCATCAACCCGCCAGCGGTATCGGAGCACCTGTCGTTCAACCACAGCGCCCAGCGCTATGTGAACGACCTGCTGCCCATCCCCTATACCATGGCCGCGCTGGCCGTCATCGCCAGCCATGTGGAGGAAACCCAGCAGGCGCTGGGCCGGCGCATCCTGCTGGAAAACCTGTCCAGCTATGTGGAGTTTCCCGGCAACGAGATGAACGAAGGCGAGTTTCTGGCCGAACTGGTGGCGCGCACCGGCTGCGGCCTGCTGCTGGACGTCAACAATCTCTACGTCAACGGCATCAATCTGGGCACGGACGTGCAGGCCGTGCTGGCGGCATTGCCCGCCGCTGCGATTGGCGAAATCCATCTGGCCGGCTATAGCGAGGGCGAAGGCATGCTGGTGGATACCCACAGCCAGCCGGTCCATCCCGGCGTGTGGCAGCTATACGCCCAGGTCATCGCCAGCATTGGCCCACGCCCGACGCTGATCGAATGGGATCTGGACATTCCGCCACTGGACACGCTGCAGGCCGAAGCAGCCAAGGCCGATGCCATCCTGCAAGGAGCACGCCATGACGCCTGAAGCACGCTGGCAGGCAGAGCTGCTGGAGCTGATTGCCGATACCGAGCAGCAGCCGCATGCCGCACTGGGCCTGAGCCCGGCCGGACTGGCGGTCTACCGCAACAACTACCGCGTCGGCCTGATCGAAACCCTGAATCTGATCTACCCGGTAACCCGGCAGATCGTCGGGGAAGAATTCATGACCGGACTGGCGCGTGAATACAGCAAGCGCTATGCCTCGCACTCGGGCAATCTGCACCGCTATGGCGGCAGCTTTGGTGATTTCCTGCAAGACTTCCCACCGGCGCAGGCGCTGCCTTACCTGGCCGATGTCGCCCGGCTGGAATGGGCGGTACACCGCAGCTATTACGCTATCGACCAGACCCCGCTGGTGGCATCGGCACTGAGCGGCATCAACCCGGAACAATTCGGCCAGCTGCGCTTTGGCGTGAGCGACAGCAGCCGGGCGCTGTCGTCCCCCTGGCCGGTGGTCTCCATCTGGCAGGGACACCAGACTGGCCAGCAACTGAATGTTGACATGGCATCCGGCGGCGAGCAGGCACTGGTCAGCCGCCACGCCGGCAAGGTCAGCGTACAGGCGCAAACAGCCGGCATGGCGGCCTTGCTACTGGCCCTGCAGGATGGACAGTCACTGGGCGAGGCTGCCGGGCAGGCCTTGTCGGCACAGGATGATTTCGACCTGCAAGCCGGCTTGGCGCAGTTATTCGCCGACGGCCTGCTCAGCCACTACCAACTCTAAGACCAGGCTTGTCCACCATCCGCCACCACGGCGGAGGGGCGCGGCTTGCCCACTTCACGGGAGACCGACCATGCAAGTTCTCAGACAAAAACTGCTGCCGCTGCAGCGGCTGTTCGACCAGGCCAGTCACTCTGCCCGCCCGCTGGTGCTGCTGCTGTTCCGGCTGTGGGTGGCAAATGTATTTTTCAAGTCCGGCCTCACCAAGCTGGACGACTGGGACACCACGGTCTTGCTGTTTACCGAGGAATACCACGTCCCGCTACTGCCGCCGGTACTGGCGGCGCTGATGGGCACTTTTGGCGAAACGGTGTTCTCCAGCCTGCTGGTCGCCGGCCTGTTTGGCCGCTTTGCCGCCGCCGGGCTATTCGTGGTCAACCTGATGGCCGTCATCAGCTACCCCGGTCTCACCGACATCACCCGCCAGTTCCACTACTACTGGGGCATGTTGCTGCTGGCACTGTTCGCCTTCGGCCCCGGCTGCCTGTCGCTGGATGCGGCCTGGCGAAGCTGGCGCGGCAAGGGTCGCCAATTGGGCTGAAAACTGACGGCCTGAAAACTGACGACATTGGCGACGCTGTGCAGACAGCGCCCCGGCCGGCTCGGGCGCACGGACATTCCGACAGACTGCCCGGCAGTGGCATAATGGCGTATTGCCCAACTCCACATCCGCCCGCCCATGTCTCTTACCCTCGTCATCCAGTCCCCCCGTCTCGACAGCAAGGAACTGCAGGAACTGGCCGCACTGGCCGGTGCCAGCAGCGTCAGCCAGCCCACGCTGGAATCTGCCCGGATGGAACAGGCCGACCCGGCCAGCCGTGACGCCATCAGCGCCTGCTGCCAGGCACTGGGCTACGACTTCGCCTTTGTCGACGGCAAGCTGCAACTGGCTGACTTTGGCCTGTTGGTGTCCGATATGGACTCCACCCTGATCACCATCGAGTGCATCGACGAAATCGCCGACATGCAGGGCATCAAGCCACAGGTGGCAGCCATTACCGAGCGCTCGATGCGCGGCGAGCTGGACTTCTCCGCCTCGCTGCGCGAACGGGTGAGCCTGCTGGCAGGCCTGCCGGAAAGCGCGCTGGAAAAGGTCTATCAAGAACGCCTGCAACTGAGCCCCGGCGCCGAGCAGCTGCTGGCCAGCTGCAAGCAGCATGGCATCCGCTTCATGCTGGTTTCCGGCGGTTTCACCTTCTTTACCGAAAGACTCAAGCAGCAACTGGGGCTGGACTATGCCTATGCCAACCAGCTGGAAGTGGTGGATGGCAAGCTGACCGGCCGCGTGGTGGGCGAGATTGTCGATGCCGCCGCCAAGCAGCGCCTGCTGATCGAAAAACGCGAACAACTGGGCTTGCGCCCGGACCAGGTCATCGCCATGGGCGATGGTGCCAACGACCTGCTGATGCTGGGTGAAGCCGGCGTCGGCATTGCCTACCGTGCCAAACCGGTGGTACAGGCCCAGGCCGATGTCGCCATCAATGTCATGGGGCTGGACGGCGTCAGCAGACTGTTCGCCTGATTGCCCATTCCGAGGAGAGCGTCATGAGCCCGCTGCCACAGCTGGACAGTGCCAGTTTCGATGCCATGTTGCCGCTGAGCGTGCACTTGCTCAGCGAAGAGCAGTGCTCGCCGGCGCGCCAGCGCGAAACCCGGCTGGCGCTGCGGGTGCTGGCCGCCCCCAGCGAAACACCGGAAGAACCCGATCCGATGCTGGTACGGCTGGAAGCCAAGCTGGATCTGGCGCTGGAAATCTCGCTGCTTGGGCATCACCCGGACCGCCCGCCGCTGACCCGCTGCCGGCTGGGGCTGGACAGCATTGCCTGGCTATCCGACCACCCGTGGCGGGTGGGCGACACGGTGCAGATTGCGCTGTCGCCCAATGCGGATTCGGCGCTGATGCTGTTCATGGCCGCGCGTATCGAAGCCCAGTGCCCGACGCCGGACGAGGCCTATGCCATTACCGCCCGCCTGCAACCACCGCCGGACGAGCAAACCGGCCCGCTGTGGGAGCGCTGGGTTTTCCGCCGCCACCGCCGCGCCATCCTGGAGCGCTGATACCCGGCCGGCCCCGGCTGCCGTCTTCAGGTGAAATCCTCCGCCCGCTGGCTTAGACTGAAAACATCAGGCATTCAACTGCCTTTCAGCCCAGGTATGCCCCATGGCCAGCTTCCCCTCTTTCCAGTCGCTGATCGACACCGTGCAAGGTGCCCTGCTGTTGGCACAGCCTGCCAGCGGCCGCATCATCAGCGCCAATCAGCTGGCGGCCATCCTGCTGGCCACCCCGCATGACGAGTTACTGGGCCGCGATTTCGTCCAGTATCTGCAACACCCGGCCGATGCCGCCGAGCTCAAGTCCCTGCTGGCCAGCAACAGCATGGTCTATAACCGGCGACTGCAAATGAAAACCGCCACCGGCCGGCATTTCGAGGTGCAGCTATCGCTGCGTGAAGTGATGCTGGATGACAGCTCCACGCTGGTGATCAGCTTCAGTGACCGTACCGAAAGTCAGCTGATGAGCCAATTGCTCAATTTCGAACACCAACTGGTGGAACGCTCGCTCAATCTGGTGAAAAGCATGAAGCACGAACAGCAAACCAGCCACGATGACGACCAGCTCACCGGCGTGGTGGGCATGCCGCAACTGCTTAGCGGAGCGCATGCCGAAACCGGGCGCATCCGCCGCTATGGCGGCGACCTGTCAGGTATGGCCGTGCAGCTGATCAATATCCCGCAGCTGATTCCGCAGCAGGACAATGGCTCGGCCAGACGCCATCTGCTACGGCTGGCCGGCAGCCTGTGCGTGCAGAGCACGCGCGACAGCGATCTGGTGGCACGCCAGGAAGATGATGTTTTTCTGGTACTGATGCCCAATACCAGTCTGGAAGGCGCCCACGAACTGGGCCGCCGGCTGCTGCACTCGCTGGGGCAGCTCACCTATATTCATCTGGGACAGGAAGAAAAGGCCCAGGCCTGCATCGGCATCAGTGCGCTGCGGCTGGAAGAAAACTCACCCAATGCCATGCTGGATCGCTTGCAGGGCGCACTGAGCCTGGCGCGGATCGCCGGAGCCAACCAGATCCACCGCCAGGCCTGAACAGGCTCAGCTACGGCCCTGGCGAGCCAGATGCACGGCCATCACCGCCAGCACGCCGCCCATCAGCCAGCGCTGCAAGCGCAAAAACAGCGGACGGCCGCCAAGAAAGCGCGCCATGCTGCCGGCCAGCAACACCAGCACCGCATTGACCAGCAGGCTGATGGCAATCTGGGTAAAGCCCAGCCACAGCGACTGCCCCAGCACGCTACCCTGAGCAGTATCGATGAACTGCGGCAGCAGCGACAGATACATCACCGCTACCTTGGGGTTCAGCAGATTGGTCAGCATGCCCATGGCAAACAGCTTGCGCGGGCTGTCTGCAGCCAGCTGGCGTACTTCGAAAGGCGAGCGGCCACCCGGCCTGAGCGCCTGCCAGGCCAGGTACATGAGATAGCCCGCCCCGGCCAGCCGCAGCGCATCGTAAGCCAGCGGTACAGCCAGCAACAGCGCGCTGATGCCCAAAGCGGCGCACAGCATGTAGCAGAGAAAACCCGCAGCGACACCCGCCAGCGAAATCAGGCCGGCGCGCCGCCCCTGACAGATGGAGCGCGACAACAGATAGGCCATATTAGGGCCTGGTGTCAGCACCATGCCCAGCGCCAGCAGGGCAAAGGTCAACCAGTGTAGGGACTGTGGCATGGCGGACTTTCCTGAGTGAACGGACTTTCAGTTTGCCTGAGCAGCAGCCAACCCATCCAGCAGTTTCTGATGGATGCCACCGAAACCGCCATTGCTCATCACCAGAATATGGTCACCCGCGCGGGCTTCCTGCAGGATGGCAGCAATCAGCGCATCCATTTGATCGAAAGTAACGGCCTTGTCGCCCATGCCCTGTAGCGCCTCGGCCGGGCTCCAGTTCAGGCCGGCCGCCGAGCAGAACACCCGATCAGCCAGTGCCAGCGAGCCGGGCAAGGCGTCTTTCATCGTGCCCAGCTTCATGGTGTTGGAACGTGGTTCCAGTACCGCCAGAATGCGCGCGCTGCCCACATGGCGGCGCAAGCCCTCCAGCGTGGTGGCGATGGCGGTGGGATGGTGGGCAAAGTCGTCATACACGGTGACGCCTGCTACCTTGCCGCGCACTTCCATGCGGCGTTTTACGTTGTCAAAGCGTGCCAGGGCAGCGATGGCATCACGCACCGCCACGCCGGCATGGCGAGCGGCGGCAATGGCAGCCACGGCATTGAGCCGGTTGTGCTCGCCCATCAGCGCCCACTCCACCCGACCTTGCGACTGGCCATTCAGCAGCACATCGAAATGACCGGCCGCATCCGGTTCGCCAGCCTGCCAGCCACTGGCGACGCCAAACGGCTCTACCGGGGTCCAGCAGCCACGCTCCAGCACCCGCGTGAGGCTCGCTTCGCGGCCATTGCTGACAATCAGCCCCTGCGCCGGAATGGTGCGCACCAGGTGGTGGAACTGGGTTTCGATGGCCGCCAGATCAGGGAAAATATCGGCGTGGTCGTATTCCAGATTGTTCAGGATGGCGGTACGCGGGCGGTAATGGACGAACTTGGAACGCTTGTCGAAGAATGCCGTGTCGTATTCATCGGCCTCGATCACGAAGAAGGGACTGATGCTGGCGGCGTCCTGCACCGGCCGGCCAGGCAGGCGGGCAGATACGCCAAAGTTCTGCGGAATGCCGCCAATCAGGAAACCCGGCGCCAGGCCGGCGTCTTCCAGAATCCACGCCAGCATGGAGCTGGTGGTGGTCTTGCCATGGGTGCCAGCCACTGCCAGCACCCACTTGTCCTGCAATACATTCTCGGCCAGCCACTGCGGCCCGGAAATATAGGGCAGGCCGCGATTGAGGATGGCCTCCATCAATTCTTTGCCACGGGTCACCACATTGCCTATCACATACACATCGGCCCCCAGCTCCAGCTGCTCGGCACCAAAACCCTGGGTCAGGGTAATGCCCATGGCCTCCAGCTGGGTACTCATCGGGGGATAGACGTTGGCATCACAACCGGTAACGGTGTGACCGGCCTGCTTGGCAATGGCAGCAATGCCGCCCATGAAGGTGCCGCAAATGCCCAGGATATGAATGTGCATGACAGTAAATGCTGTGTTGACCGCGAGGGGGCTATTATAACGCCGCCTTGGCCGCATAATTCACTTGTTCGCACGCGGCAGACACCGCGGCACACTGCACTCAATCACCGTGAGCAGCTAGCGCTGCCCCATCAGGAGAATCACCATGACCCACGATATCGTCATCCAGCGCCCCGACCAGCCACAGCAACTGATGCTGTTGTTTCATGGCGTAGGCGCTAGCCCGGACAGCATGCAGCAAGTGGGCCAGTATCTGGCCAAGGGCTTTCCGCAGGCGCTGATTGTCAGCGTGGCCGGCAGCCACGCCAGTGATCTGGGCCAGGGTTTTCAATGGTTTTCGGTACAGGGCATCACCGAAGAAAATCGCCTGGAACGGGTAGCCGCAGCCCTGCCCGACTTTTTCGCTGCGGTAACACGCTGGCAACAGGACAGCGGCCTGGGCCATGCGGCCACCGCACTGGTGGGTTTCAGCCAGGGTGCCATCATGGCGCTGGAAGCCGCAGCAGCCAAGCCGGAACTGGCCGGCCGCGTGCTGGCTTTCAGCGGGCGCTTTGCCAGCCTGCCATCAGCACCACTGGCACAAACCACGGTGCACCTGTTCCACGGCAAGGCCGATCCGGTGATTCCCTACCAGCACAGCATTCAGGCGGCCGAGCATCTGATCGCGCTGGGCAGCGATGTCACCGCCGAGATCGAACCCTTTGTCAGCCACCACATCCATGAAGACTTGCTGGAGAAGGCGCTGGAATATCTGCAATCACATATTCCCCGCCATGTATGGGACGAGGCCATGAGCGCCAGCCCGGAGCAGGCGGCCATCAAGCCCAAGTAAGCAAGCAAACCCACGCAACATGACAGCAGCGGCGCGCCCGGAATGGAGGCGCGCCGTTTTTGCATCAGAAGAACACCCAGGTCAGCAAAGCAAACAGGGGCAGCAGCACACTGATGGACCACAGCATATAGGCAAAGAAACTGGGCATGGCCACGCCACGCTGCTCGGCAATGGCCTTCACCATGAAGTTGGGTGCATTACCGATATAGGTATTGGCCCCCATGAATACCGCACCCATGGAAATGGCCAGCAGTGTCTGCGCCAACGGCCCCATCAGCGTGCTGGCATCGCCATCGGCCAGATTAAAAAACACCAGATAGGTTGGCGCATTGTCCAGAAAACTGGACAGCAGGCCGGTCATCCAGAAATACATGGCATTCACCGGCTGGCCATCGGCACCCGATACCGTATGCACCAGTGCAGCCAGTTGGCCGGCGGGGCCCGCGCGCAAGATGGCAATGGCCGGCGCGATGGTGACAAAGATGCCGGCAAACAGCTTGCCCACTTCCAGAATCGGCCCCCAGTTGAATTCATTGCCTGCCCGCACCTGCTTGGGCGTGATCCACAGGGAGACGATGGTCAGTAGCAGCAACAGGCCGTCGCGCACCAGATTCTGCAATTCGGCGTGTACGCCAGCCAGCTCGAAATGCACAGCGGGCTGCCAGAAACCGGACAACAATACCGCACCCACCACACCGGCCAGCAGCAGGAAATTGACCTTGCCGAACAAGCGCAGGGGCTGATCGCGATGCGGTTTCAATTCCTCGTCCTCGCGGCGGTAGAAATAGCTGTCCACCACATAGAACACCAGCAGCAGCAAGGCTGCCAGCAGCGCCACCGGCAGCAGCATGTGCTGGAAGGTCCAGCCGAAGGTCACCCCTTTGAGAAAGCCCAGAAACAGCGGCGGGTCACCCAGCGGCGTCAGGCCACCGCCGACATTGGCCACCAGGAAGATGAAGAACACCACCACATGCACCCGGTGCTGGCGGTTGTCGTTGGCCTTGAGCAAGGGCCGGATCAGCAGCATGGCCGCCCCGGTGGTGCCCATGATGGAGGCCAGTGCCGTGCCGATGGCCAGGATGCTGGTATTGACCTTGGGCGAGCCATGCAGGCTGCCCCCCACCAGAATGCCGCCGGACACGGTATACAGCGCCAGCAGCAGCATGATGAAGGGGATGTATTCGGTAATCAGCGCGTGCACGATCAGGCTGAGCGTGCTGCCAGCCCCGAAGCTGAAGGTAAACGGCAGCAGGAACAGCACCGTCCACAGCGCGGTGATCTTGCCGAAATGATGATGCCAGAATGCCGGCGCAAAAATCGGAAACAGGGCAATGGACAGCAGGATGCCGGCAAAGGGAATGATCCAGGCCAGGCTCAGGCTTGCTCCGTCCAGGTCGGCCGCCTGTGCCAGCGCAGGCAGGAACAGACAGCCGAGCATGGCCGCCAGCTTGCACAGTGTGGTGCGCATTGATTCTCCTGGTAAGGCGTCAGCCTGATGGCGACGCCGGCATGAAAAAAGGCTGGCAGTCTGGCTGCCAGCCTCTGCAGTGTTGCACCGCCGCTTGCTGCGGGCCGGTGCGCGGGCTCGCTTACAGGCTGCCCTTCTGAATGAACTCGATCTTATAGCCGTCCGGGTCCTCCACGAAAGCGATCACGGTAGTGCCATGTTTCATCGGACCAGCCTCGCGTACCACCTTGCCACCCTTGGCACGTACGGCATCACAAGCCTGATAGGCATCGGCCACACCAATGGCGATATGGCCATAGGCATTGCCCAGTTCGTAACTTTCGGTATCCCAGTTGTGCGTCAGCTCCAGCACGGTATGGTCGGCCTCGTCGCCGTAGCCGACAAAAGCCAGGGTAAAACGGCCTTCCGGATAATCCTGGCGGCGCAGCAGGCGCATGCCCAGAACTTCCTGATAAAAGGCCAGCGAACGTTCCAGATTGCCGACGCGCAGCATGGTGTGCAGAAATTGCATGGTATGACTCCTGTATCGGGTAAACCGCCTGCGCTCAAAAGCGGGCAGGCGACTAGCCGAAACGAAACAGGCTACTCCCCTGTTGTTTCAACCAGTGTCGGGCATTTTTCCAGTCGGGAAACAGCCGGGCGGTTTCCGCCCAGAAGGCGGAAGAATGGTTCATGTGCAGCAAATGGGCCAGCTCGTGGGCCAGCACATAATCGATGATGGGCAGCGGCGCCTGCATCAGCCGCCAGTTGAGGCGGATATCGCCCCGGGCGGTACAGCTGCCCCAGCGGGTGCGGGCCGATGACAGCGCCAGCTTGCCCGGCTGACGCGGGCAATGTGCGGCAAACCGGCCCAGCCGCTGGGCAAAGCATAACTGGGCCTGACGCTTGAGCCAGGCAGTCACCACAGCCTGCAGGCCGGCCGTGTCGCCCGCGGCGATACCGCACACCTGCAGCACATCGCCCTCCAGCCGCGCCGTGCGGCGCAGGCCACCCGCCAGCTGGATGGGCAGCTCGCGTCCCAGATAGGACAAAACCGTCAGATCGGCCAGTTGCTGCTTTTGTTCCCGCTGCGACACCACATGACGGGCAATCCAGTCCTGCCGCGCCAGCAACACCTCGCGCAAACGGGCCTGGCTGATGCGTGGATGGGCAATCAGCTCCACCCTGCCATCGGCAATGCGGATGCCTATGCTTTTGCGCACCCGCCGTACCAGGTGCACCTCTACCGCGCCCTCAGGCAGCGGCAGGATGGTCCAGGCGGCGGCGCTTGTCATCAGGGTGGGCAAAGGGGCCAACGCCGCCGATCTCGCGCTGGCGCGCCTCGATCCACTGCTGTGCCTGCTGGGTCATGGCCTCCGGGCCAACCCCGTCCTGCGGCCGGATGGCCGGGCCGATCACCACGGTGATCTCACCCGGATATTTCAGAAAGGCATTGCGCGGCCAGAATTCGCCGGCATTGTGGGCCACCGGCACCAGCGGCATGTCCAGCTGCCGCGCCATGCGCGCCGCGCCATGCTTGTACTTGCCGGCCACGCCCGGCTTGGTGCGGGTGCCTTCGGGAAACACGGTAATCCAGAAGCCGTGTTTCTTGCGCTCCAGCCCCTGCTGCAACATGCGGTCATTGGCACGGGAGCGGTCGGAACGGTTGATGGCAATAGGGTTCATCAAGGCCAGGCCCCAGCCAAAGAAGGGCAGCCACAGCAGTTCGCGCTTGGCGACATAAATCTGTGAAGGAAAGATTTTCTGCAAGGCCAGGGTTTCCCAGCCGGACTGGTGCTTGGAACAGATGATGGAAGGTTCGTCCGGGATGTTTTCCGCCCCGATCACCCGGTATTTCAGCCCGACCACATGCACCAGCAGCCACAGCATGATCTTGGCCCAGCTCTCGCCAAACACATGGCGGGTACGGCGTGGCAGCGGTGCGGCGATGAACAGGCCCAGAAAGCACAGCGGCGTGACGATCAGCAGCAACAGCCAGTAAATCAGATTACGAATCCAGATCATGGGTTATATCAGCCTTGGGCTTAGCCAGTTCACAGATTGATCAAGTGCTCGGCGGCGTCGAACAGGTCGTCGAACACCAGCGTGCCTTCGGGCAGGCCGCCCTTTTCCAGGGTTTTCAGCCCCTTGCCAGTACGCACCAGAATGGGCTGGCCACCCACGGCGGCCACCGATTCCAGATCGCGCAGGCTGTCGCCGATCAAGGGCAGGCCCTGCAGCTTGACATTGAAGCGCTCGGCCAGCTCCAGCACCATGCCCGGCAGCGGCTTGCGGCATTCGCAGCCATGATCCGGCCCATGCGGACAGTAAGCGATGGCATCAATGCGCCCACCAGCCTGCCCTGCCAGCCGGTGCATCTTTTCATGCATGGCATTGAGCGCGTGCACATCAAACAGGCCGCGCGCCAGGCCGGACTGATTGGTAGCCACCACCACATGCCAGCCGGCCTGGGTCAGGTTGGCGATGGCCTCCAGACTGTGCGGCAGCGGCACCCACTCCATGGTGTTCTTGACGAAATCATCGCGGTCTTCGTTGATGACGCCGTCGCGATCCAGGATGACGAGTTTCATGTTGAGAGAGCACTTCCTGAGTAGGGGACGGGGAGTGGTGAGTGGTGAGTAGTGGAGCCCGGCTTGTTGCCTACTCCCGACTCCCCTCTCTCCCCTCCCCTCCCGGGTTAATCTGCCAGCAGCGAGATATCCGCCACACGGTTGAACAGGGCAGCCAGACGGGCCAGCAGGGCAATGCGGTTGGCACGCACGGCCAGATCATCGGCCATCACCATCACGCCATCAAAGAAGGCATCCACCGGTGCCTTCAGGCTGGACAGCTGCGCCAGTGCGCCGGCAAAGTCGTGCGCGGCAAACTTGGCATCCACCTGCGGGGCCAGTTCGGTCACGGCGGCGTACAGCGCCTGCTCGGCGGCTTCGCTCAGCAGGGCCGGATTGACCTCGCCCACTTCGCCTTCGGTTTTCTTCAGGATGTTCTTCACCCGCTTGTTGGCGGCGGCCAGGGTGGTGGCTTCCGGCAGCGCCTTGAAGGCAGCCACGGCAGCCAGCACCGCCGGCACTTCGTTCAGGACCGAAGGTGCCAGTGCCAGCACGGCATCGACTTCGTCGCCCTGATAGTCTGCTGCCAGATAGTTTTTCAGGCGGTCCATCATGAAGGCAAACACTTCGTCTGCGGTAGTGGCGGACAGCTTGCCGGCCGGGAAGGCGGCAGCCACCAGCGCCAGCAGGGCCTTCAGGTCCAGCTTGGCTTCCAGCACCATGCGCAGCACGCCGAGGGCGGCGCGGCGCAGTGCGTACGGGTCTTTGTCGCCGGTGGGGATCAGGCCGATGCCCCAGATACCGACAATGGCTTCCAGCTTGTCGGCCAGCGCCACGGCGGTGGCGATGTCACCCTGCGGCAGGCTGTCACCGGCAAAGCGCGGGTGGTAGTGGCCTTCGATGGCGGCGGCAACCACGTCGCTCTCGCCGTCGTGCTGGGCGTAGTACATGCCCATCACGCCTTGCAGCTCGGGGAATTCACCCACCATGTCGGTGACCAGGTCAGCCTTGGCCAGGAAGGCTGCGCGCTCGGCCACGGCCTGCTCGGCCCCCAGCTGCGCGGCGATCTGGCCGGCGATGGACTGCAGGCGCTCTACCCGCTCCAGCTGGCTGCCGATCTTGTTGTGGTAAACCACCTCGGCCAGCTTGGCCAGACGGGTATCCAGCCGGGCTTTCTGGTCTTGCTCGAAGAAGAACTTGGCATCGGACAGACGGGCGCGCAGCACGCGCTCATTACCCTGGATGATGTGGCTGGGGTCGGCGGTTTCCAGGTTGGAGACCAGCAGGAAGCGGTTCATCAGCTTGCCCTTGCCATCCAGCAGCGGGAAGTATTTCTGGTTCTGCTGCATGGTGAGAATCAGGCATTCCTGCGGCACCTTGAGGAATTCGGCCTCAAAGCCGGCTTCCAGCACCACCGGCCATTCCACCAGCGCGCTCACTTCGTCCAGCAGGGCCTCGTCGGCAGCGATGGTCGCGCCATGCACGGCGGCGGCATCAGCCAGGCGCTTGCGGATCAGCTCGCGGCGGGCATTGAAGCTGGCCAGCACCTTGCCTTGCTCGAACAGCACGCGAGCGTAGTCATCGGCCTTTTCCACCATGATATCGCCCGAGGACAGGAAGCGGTGACCACGGGTGGCATTGCGGCTGGTCAGACCCAGCACGCCACCTTCGATCACGGTTTCGCCCCACAGCATGATCAGGCCATGCACCGGACGCACAAACTGGTAGTCCAGATCGCCCCAATGCATCAGCTTGGGAATGGGCAATTTTTTCAGCGCCAGCGCCACGATATCGGTGAGCACGGCGGCCAGCGCTTCGCCAGTCTTGGTGCTCTCGTAGGCAAACACGTCCTGCTTGCCATCGCTCATGGTGCTGAGGGCGGAGACTTCCACGCCGCAGGAACGGGCAAAACCAGCCAGCGCCGGAGTGGGCTGGCCATCTTTCATGCCGGCAGCGACGGCCGGGCCCTTGCGCACGATTTTCTGATCGGGCTGCACGGCCAGCACGGCCGGCACCTGCACCGCCAGACGGCGCGGCGAAGCGAAGGCAATGGCCTCGACATCGGCAGCGACGAATTGCAGTTTCTTCAGTTCTTCGGAAATGGTCTGGGCAAAGCTGAGCGACAGCTTTTCCAGCGCCTTGGGCGGCAGCTCTTCGGTGAGCAACTCGATAAGCAGGGTGGCGTTCATGGTTTATTCAGATTTCTTGTGCGGAGCGGTTTTGGCGAGATAGCACACGACTTGCAGCATGGTGTCGGCCACCGAGTTCTGGTACACCGGCTGCCAGTTCCAGGCAAAGCGCTGCACCGGGAACATACTGGAATACAGATGGCGATTGTTCTTGCCAGCGTATTCCAGCCCGATCAGCGCGTATTGCTGTTTGGCGCAATTGGCATAGCCCGTGGTGCGCCGAATGTAATACTGGATGTCGGTGGCCTTGTCGTACTGACGCTCGCTGAACCGTTCCTGATTCACAAAATGGACCAGCCCGTCTTTCTCCACCCAGATGGAATTGCGGTCCATGGCCAGTTCCAGGGCAGAGCCCTGCTGGTAGACGCCCCAATCGGCGGTTTCGGCCAGCGCCGGCACGGCGGCCAGGGCAAGCAACAGACTGATCCAGAGTTTCATTGGCAATCAGGCCTTGGGACACATGGGAAAGCCCAGCGCCTCACGCGAGGCGTAATAGGCTTGCGCCACGCCACGCGACAGGGTGCGTACCCGGCCGATATAGGTGGCACGTTCAGTCACCGAGATGGCACCGCGCGCATCCAGCAGGTTGAAGCTGTGGCCAGCCTTGAGCACCATTTCGTAGGCCGGCAGCGCCAGCGGAATCTCCAGCAGGCGCTTGGCTTCGGATTCGTAGTAGCTGAACAGTTCGAACAGCTTGGGCACATTGGCGTGTTCGAAGTTGTAGGTGGACTGTTCCACTTCGTTCTGGTGGTACACATCGCCGTAGGTGACGCGCTGACCGTTGGGGTAGACGGTCCACAGCAGGTCGTAGACGTTTTCCACACCTTGCAGATACATGGCCAGACGCTCGATGCCGTAGGTGATTTCACCCAGCACCGGCTTGCAGTCCAGGCCGCCCACTTGCTGGAAGTAAGTGAACTGGGTCACTTCCATGCCGTTCAGCCACACTTCCCAGCCCAGACCCCAGGCACCCAGTGTCGGGTTTTCCCAGTCATCTTCCACAAAACGGATGTCGTGCACGGTGGGGTCGATGCCCAGCACCTTGAGCGAACCCAGGTACAGTTCCTGAATATTGGCCGGCGACGGCTTCAGGGCTACCTGAAACTGGTAGTAATGCTGCAGACGGTTCGGGTTTTCACCGTAGCGGCCGTCCTTGGGACGACGCGAGGGCTGCACATAGGCTGCATTCCACGGCTCCGGGCCGATGGCACGCAGACAGGTGGCCGGATGCGAGGTACCGGCGCCCACCTCCATGTCGAAGGGTTGCATGATGACGCACCCTTGCTCGTTCCAATAATTCTGGAGGGTAAGGATGATTTCCTGGAAGGTAAGCATAGACGTGGGGTAGCTAGTGAAAAGTCAAAGGACGATTCTACCGCCTAGCGCCCCCGGCGAAAAGCAAGGCGACGGCCAGAACGCACGCCGCGTTGTGCATTGCACGAAAGAATGGCCGTTTCCGCCCTAGCGTTCGCCCTGTTCCGCCAGTTGGCGCGCCAGCCGCCGTCCCTTGGCCAGACAATCCGGCAGCGATACGCCATCCAGCCAGTTGGCACAGACATGCAGCCCCTGCCCCTGCAGCCGCTGCATGGCCTTGCGGGCCGGCTCGATGGCTGCCGTGCCCTGCGGCAGGGCTTGCGGCCAGCGGATGATGGTTTGTTGCAAGGGGGCAGATTCCAGGCCAAACAACTGCTGTAGTTCCCGGTTCAGACCCTGCAGCAAGGGCGCATCGGCCAGGGCGGCCTGCTGCTGGTAATGGCGGCCCCCGACAAAGCTGGTGATCAGCAGCTGGCCGGGCGCACAGCGCTGCGGGTACAGCAGGCTGCTCATCAGATGGCCGGCAGCAAAAGCCTGCTCGCCGGGCGCATGCAGCCCGCCAAAGCCATGCAATGGCCGGCGCACTGTGGCGGCATCCAGCACGCTGGCCACCACTGTCATCGGCACATGTACAATCTGCCGCAAGGCCTGCGCCGCCGTTGCATCGCAGTCTTGCAACAAGCTGGCCGCCTGCGCTGCCGGCAAGGCCAGCACCAGCTGCCGCGCCATGCAGGGGCCGCTGGCGGTTTCCAGCAACCAGCCATCACTCTGACGCCGAATGGCCTGCACCGGGCAATTGAGCCTGACCTCGACATCCTGCGCCAGCCGCTGCGGCAGGCTGGCCAGGCCCCCTTCCAGCGAGACTGCCTGCTTGCGTGCCACCTTGCCGCGCAGCAGCTGCGACAGCACACCACGGCTGATCGAGCCAGCCGCAGCCTCCAGCCGGGCCAGTTGCGGCAGGGTCTCGCACATCAGCAATTCTTCGGCATCGCCGGCAAACACCCCACCAATAAACGGCGCCACGGCCTTGGCCAGCACTTCCTCGCCCAGACAGCGACGGAAAAAGGCTGCCACGGTTTCGCCGGCGGGTGGTGGCGCATTACGTCGCCAGACATCGCCCAGCAATCGCCATTTGGCCTGCCGGCTAAAGAAATCGCCGCACAACAAATCCAGCGGACCCGCCGGCAACGGGTGATAACGGCCCTGCCACAGCACATGGCGCTGGCGACCGATTGCCGCCGGCAACAGCGGCGTCAGACCCAGTTGCCGCAGCCAGTCCAGCAAGGCGGCATCGGCATACAGGGTATTGGGGCCGCCCTCGATCTGTGCCAGCCCGGTGTGCTGGCTGCACACCTTGCCACCCACCCGCTCACCCGCTTCGAATACCCGTACCGCCATACCCTGCTCACGCAGCCACCAGGCACAGGACAAGCCGGATACGCCGGCACCGATGACGGCGATCATCACAAGCACGCCACGAAATTTTTCATGGCCCCAGTGTGCCGCAGCCAGCGCCGCTGAGGCTTGACCCCCATCAACGGCAGTGCCAAAGCAAAACCCGGCTTGCGCCGGGTTTTGAGCTACTAACAAATAATCTGCTGCCGCGTTGCGTCCTGGCCGTAGCCTTGCGCTGAGGGACGTGGGCTATCAGCTCCAGTCCAGAATCACCTTGCCGCTCTGGCCGGACAGCATGGTGGCAAAACCCTGCTCGAAATCATCCACCTTGAAGTGGTGGGTGATGATGGGGCGGATGTCCAGACCAGACTGGATCAGCGCCACCATCTTGTACCAGGTTTCGAACATTTCCCGACCATAGATGCCCTTGATTTCCAGGCCCTTGAAGATGACCTGGTTCCAGTCGATAGCGGTATTGGACGGCGGAATACCCAGCAGGGCTACCTTGCCACCATGGTTCATGGTTTCCAGCATCTGGCGGAATGCCTGCGGGTTGCCGGACATTTCCAGCCCCACGTCGAAGCCTTCGCACATGTGCAGCTCGCTCATCACCTGCTTCAGGTCTTCGCGGGCCACGTTCACCGCGCGGCTGGCACCCATCTGGCGCGCCAGATCCAGGCGGTAGTCGTTGACATCGGTAATGACGATATGGCGCGCGCCCACATGCTTGGCGATGGCCACCGCCATGATGCCGATGGGGCCGGCACCGGTGATCAGCACGTCTTCACCCACCAGATTGAAGGACAGCGCAGTATGCACCGCATTGCCGAAGGGGTCGAAGATGGCGGCCAGATCATCGGAGATGTCGTCCGGAATCGGGAAGGCATTGAAAGCCGGAATCACCAGATATTCGGCAAACGCGCCTTCACGGTTGACGCCCACGCCCACGGTGTTGCGGCACAGGTGGCGACGGCCGGCACGACAGTTGCGGCAGTGGCCGCAAGTGATGTGGCCTTCGCCGGACACGCGCTGGCCGATTTCAAAGCCACGCACTTCGGAGCCCATGGCGGCGACCACACCAACGTATTCATGGCCTACATGCATCGGCACCGGAATGGTTTTCTGCGCCCATTCATCCCAGTTCCAGATATGGATGTCGGTGCCGCAGATGGCGGTTTTGCTGATCTTGATCAGCAGGTCGTTATGGCCGATTTCCGGCTGGGCCACATCGTTCATCCACAAACCGGGTGCTGACTTGAGTTTGGATAATGCTTTCATGCTGTTTGCCTGCCTGTAAGTTGCGCGCCCGTCGGCCACCTGGCCCACGGGCAGAAGTCTGGATGCCGCTCAGTCGATCACTTTCAGCTCGCGGCCCACCTTGATGAAGGCGGCTACCGCACGCTGAACCTGCTCCACCGTGTGGCCGGCGGACATCTGGGTACGGATGCGTGCCTTGCCTTTGGGCACCACCGGGAAGGAGAAGCCGACCACGTACACCCCTTCCTGCAACAGGCGGGCGGCCATTTCACCGGCCAGACGGGCATCGCCCAGCATCACCGGGATGATGGGATGCTGGCCCGGCACCAGGGTGAAGCCGGCAGCGGACATTTCATTGCGGAACAGCTCGGCATTGCGCTTGAGCTGGGCGCGCAGCTGCTGGCCTTCACTCTTGATCAGTTTCAACACTTCCAGGCTGGCCGCAGTAATCGCCGGGGCCAGGCTGTTGGAGAACAGATAGGGGCGCGAACGCTGGCGCAGCAGGTCAACAATAGGCTGGCGCGCCGATACATAACCGCCGGAAGCGCCGCCCAGCGCCTTGCCCAGCGTGCCGGTGTAGATGTCCACCTTGTCGGCCACACCGCACAGCTCTGGCGTACCGGCACCGTTTTCGCCGATGAAACCGACCGCGTGCGAGTCATCCACCATCACCAGCGCGCCATGGCGGCCCGCCACTTCGCACAGGGTTTTCAGGTCGGCAATGATGCCGTCCATGGAGAACACGCCATCGGTCACGATCAGCTTGAAGCGCGCACCGGCCGCTTCGGCGGCAAGCAGCTGGGCCTCCAGATCGGCCATGTCGTTGTTTTTGTAGCGGAAGCGCTTGGCCTTGCACAGGCGCACACCGTCGATGATGGAGGCATGGTTCAGTTCGTCGGAAATCACCGCGTCTTCTTCACCCAGCAGGGTTTCGAATACCCCGCCGTTGGCGTCGAAACAGCTGGAATACAGAATGGTGTCGTTGGTGCCGAGGAAGCCGGAAATGGCCTGCTCCAGATCCTTGTGCACCTGCTGGGTGCCACAGATGAAGCGCACCGAGGCGCAGCCATAGCCATAGTCATCCAGCCCGCGCTTGGCCGCTTCGATCAGGCGGGCATCATCGGCCAGGCCCAGGTAGTTGTTGGCACAGAAGTTGAGCACGTGTGCACCATCAGCCAGGGCGATGTCGGAGCGCTGCGGCGTGGCAATCACCCGTTCCGGCTTTTCAAAACCATCGGCGCGGATTTGTGCCAGTGTCGCTTCAAGGTGGGCAAGATAGGTATGGTTCATGGCAGGGATGTCCTTATAGGCCAATCGTGGGGCGCCGGGGTTCGAGCAGCTGCGGGATCACCGCGCGCCTGGAAACTGTCATCCATTCTAGCCCAGCGTATCCGGCTTTATCAGTGACAGTTGTCAAGGATTTCGCACGGCAGCTGTCACCACCAATGATCAAGCAGTGACATGACTGTCACCATTCATTTCACCTTGCCGCCACTGCAAAAAAGCCTGAGCCACCGGCGACAGCTTGTCCCTGCGGTAAACGGCATACAGATCAGCAGACAAGGGGCTGGCCAGCTCAACAAAGCAGACGCCCGGCCAAGCAATACGGGCATAACACGCAGGTAACAGGCTGACACCATAAGCCTGTGCCACCACGGCCAGTATCGACTGTGGTTCGGCCAATTGCAGCCGTAAACGCGGCACAAAACCATGACGACAACAGGCTGCATAGAGATAGCGTCCCAGGCCACCATCCACCTGTGTCAGCAAGACAAAATCCTCGGCGGCCAGTTCTGCCCATTCGACAGCCTGCCGGGCCGCCAGCGCATGCTTATCCGGCACCGCCAGCACGATGTTTTCATGTTCAAACAAGGTGTAATGCAAACCCGGCAAGGGATGGGCGGGTGCTTCGCGCCAGAAGGCCAGATCGATGCGTTGCTGCTGCAGTGCCAGTTGCTGCGCGGCGGGTGCCAGCTCCAGCATGCCCCACGTCACTGCCGGACACACAGCGGCATAACGCGACAGCGCATCCAGCAGCCCACCCCATAGTGCGGTGCCGACCACCCCCAGTTGCAGCTGCCCGGCCTGCCCTCTGCCCATTTGCTGAATCTGCTGCACAGTCGACAGCAACTGCCCTTCCATGGCTCGCACTTCGGCCAGTAGCTCATGGCCGGCCGCCGTCAGTTGCACAGAGCGAGTGGAGCGTTGCAGCAGGCGGATGCCCAGGCGATCTTCCAGTTCCTTGATATGCAGACTGAGCGGTGGCTGTGACATATGCAGCCGTTGCGCCGCCTTGCTAAAGCTCAATTCCTCGGCAACAGCCAGGAAATAATGCAGCAGGCGGCAATGCAACAGACCCAACTGGGCCACGCGCTGAACAGATGTCATCAGACGACTCCCCCGCAGAGACAGAGCACCATTTATACACAGCCGCTATCAATCGCAATGTCCAACAGTATTGGACCCTGTCGGGTGGCTCGGACAGCATGGACCCACACCCCAAAACAGGACATTGCCATGACCGACTCCGACCTCCACGCCAAGCCTGCTGTCAGCGCCCGACTGATACGCCAGCGCTGTCCGGATTTTCAGCCCAGAGCCGCCCTGATACTGGGCTCCGGGCTGGGTGGGCTGGCAGATGCCATCACTGATGGCCAGTGTTTTTCCTACGCCGAGCTACCTGGTTTTCCCGTCAGCAGCGTATCCGGACATGCCGGTGAATTGATTGCCGGTTGGCTGGATGGCTTGCCAGTGCTCTGTCTGAAAGGACGGGGACACTTCTATGAGGGACAGGGCATGGAGGTGATGCGCGACGCCGTCCGCTGCTGTCGCTTGCTGGGCTGTGAACTGCTGCTGGTCACCAATGCCGCCGGCTCCATGCGACGCGAGGTAGGGCCGGGACAATTGGTCGCCTTGAGCGACCATATCAACTTCATGCCGCAATCACCCTTGGTTGGCCGTAATGACGAAGCCTTTGGCCCGCGTTTTTTCAGTCTGGCCAATGCTTACGATCAGGATTTGCGCCAACGGCTGCAACAAATCGCTGCACGCTGCGAGATTCCGTTGGCCGAAGGTGTGTTTGCCGCGTATACCGGCCCCAACTTCGAGACACCGGCCGAAATCCGCATGATGCAGCTGCTGGGCTGCGATGTAGTGGGCATGTCGGTGGTGCCTGAAGTGATCGCCGCCCGCCACTGCGGTTTGAAGGTGCTGGCAGTGTCCGCCATCACCAATCATGCAGAAGGCTTGTCCGACACGCCGCTGTCACACGAGCAAACACTGCGTTGCGCGGCGCAGGCTTCACGCGACTTCATCCGCCTGTTACACGCCTTCTGTGCCGATCTGGCTGGCGATGCGACCTGACACTTTTTGCGCCAAGGAGTCTGCAATGGAAAAAAACACCAAGCGTTTGCGTATGAATATGGTGGCCTGGCTCAGTTATTTCTTTACCGGTGCCCTGGTGTCCACCCTGGGGCTGGTCATTGGTCCGGTGTCGACGGCATTTGGCAAGGACCCAGGCTTTATCGGCCAGATTTTTACCCTGATGAATCTGGGGCTGTTTCTGCCCATTCTGCTCAGTGGCATACTGATGCGCCGTTTTGGGCTGGGCCGACTGCTCATTGCCGGCTCCATCATCACCTTGCTCACCTGTGCCGCCCTCTTTCTGCAACCGACACTGCTGATGTTCAGCATTGGCGTCACCATGATCGGCGCCACCGCCGGCATCATGATGGCCATCGGCAGCTATCTGGTCGTGCGTATCAACGAAGACCCCAAGCTACGCTCGGCCAACCTCATTTTTACCGACCTGTTCTTCGCCCTGGCTGGCGTCACGCTGTCAGTGGTACTGGGCTATCTGTTCCGCCTGGGCGCCAACTGGCTGACCATGTACGCCATCATGGGCATGCTGGCCATGCTGATGATTCTGCTCTGCCTGGGGCAGCCCTTTCCCAGCATGCCCAAGCAGGACGCACCGCTAGCAAGCACCGCAGAAAATCCGCGCTGGGGCGCTGCAGCATGGCTGCTCTGCTGTGCGCTGTTCGCCTTTTTATTGGCCGAGCCCATTTTCACCATGTGGCTGCCCAGTTGGCTCAAGCAGCAGTTTGCCCTGGGTGAATTGAACGCAGCGTATTACATCACCACCTACTGGACGGTGAAATCCATTGGCCTGTTCATTAACCAGTTCACCGTACGCTTTGTGCAATTGCGTACTTATCTGCTGCTCTCGACCTTGGGTGGCATGATCAGCCTGGGCATCGCCTGCAATAGCCAGAGCCCTGGGCTGATTCTGCTGTGTGCCGGCCTGTTCGGCTTCTGCAATTCAGGCTTGTTCTCCGGCCTGATGAGCTATGGCAGCCTGCAAGTCAAGAACTCGCCGCCCACCCTGACCTCGGCCTTGCTGACCATAGGCACGATGGGAACCCTGCTGTTCTCCTCCGTGTCATCTTTTGCTTACAGTCGCTTCGGCCTGTACTGGGCGCTGAACAGTTCCACCCTGGCCTATGGACTGCTGCTAGTGCTGCTGATGCTGGCCAGCCTACTCAGCCGTGCAGAACGGTTGCATCTGGTGCCACGACAAGAGGACATGCCTGCCACACCACGCAGCAGCCACTCCTAAGTGGCGCAGGCCAGATGGCGGACTGCATCTGGCCTGACTGGCATCACAAATCCAGCACAATGCGCTCGCCGCGGGCGCGCGATACACAGATCAGCAGGCTTTGCTGGGCGGCCTTTTCTTCTTCACTCAGGTATTGGTCGCGGTGCTCGGCCTCACCTTGCACAATGGCCACTTCACAGGTGCCGCACACGCCCTCGCGGCACAGGCAATCCACGGCGGCCGAACCATCCTGCTCAATGGCTTGCAGAATGGTTTGCGCTGCCTCCACCCGGATTTCCCGCCCGGAGCGGGCCAGCACCACGGTAAATGCCTCTCCGCTTTGCGTACTGGCGGCAAACTGCTCCCAATGCAGGCGAGCTGGCGCTATGCCCTGCGCTGCTCCTGCCGCCTTCACGGCCTCAATCAGCGATACCGGTCCGCAGACATAGATATGATCCTGCTCGGCCAGTTGTGCCAGCAAGCTGGCGACATTGCACTGCTCGCCTCGGGCAGCATCATGGAAATGACAGTGAGCGCCGTAACGCGCCGCCAGTTCATCGACAAAGGCCGCTTGCTCGCGACTACGAAAAGCGTAATGCAGTTCAAATGCAGCGCCGCTGGTCTGCAGTTCCTCCATCTGCGACATGAAGGGCGTAATGCCGATGCCGCCGGCAATCAGGATGTGACGCCCCGATATGGCATGCAGCGGGAATAAATTGTTGGGCGGAGATATCTGCAAGATGTCCCCCACCGCCACATGCTCGTGCATGAAAGCCGAGCCGCCACGCGAGGCCTCTTCCCGCCGCACGGCAATCTGGTACTGCTGCAGCTGAAAAGGCGAGCTGAGCAGCGAATAGGCATTATGGATAAGGCCGCTGGCGGTGGGCATTCGTACAATGATGTGGCTGCCACCACTAAAGGACGGCAGTTGACCGCCATCCTGCGCCTGCAAGGTGAAGCGTTTGATCAAGGGGCTGGCTTGCTCGATCCGCACCACGCGGACGGCAATATTCGGGGTCTGTAGGCTCATGTCGCTTCATGCTCGAGGTTGACTGGAGAAACAGGCAGCGGCGCTCAGCACGCCATGCACAGATATTTGGACTCAAGATAGTCATCAATGCCGTAGCGGGAGCCCTCACGCCCCAGGCCGGACTGTTTGATGCCGCCAAAGGGGGCCACCTCATTGGACACCATGCCGGTATTGATGCCGACAATGCCGTACTCCAGCTGCCGCGCCACGCGCCACACCCTGGCAATATCCCGGCTGTAGAAGTAGGCGGCCAGGCCATAGATGGTGGCATTGGCCAGCGCGACGACCTCCTCGTCGCTAGCAAACGGCATGACCGGTGCCAGCGGACCGAAAATTTCCTCCTCGAGCAGACGCATGCCCGGCTTTACATCGGCAATGACGGTAGGAGGAAAATACTGCGGACCGGCAGCCAGGCTGCGCCCGCCGGTCAGCAAGCGGGCTCCACCCTGTAGCGCGTCGTCCAGCAGGGATTGCACCTTGCTGACGGCTCGGGCAGAAATCAATGGGCCGACCTCGGTTGCCTCGGCAAAACCATTCCCTACCCGTAACTCGGCGACGCGGGCGCAGAAGCGCTCCAGAAAGCTGGCATACACGGACTGGTGAACATAAAAGCGGTTGACGCAGACACAGGTCTGGCCTGCGTTGCGGTATTTGGCCTGGATGGCCCCTTCCACCGCAGCATCCAGATCGGCATCGTCAAACACGATGAACGGCGCATTGCCACCCAGCTCCAGCGAGACTTTCTTGATGGTGCCGGCACACTGCTCCATCAGCAGCCTGCCTATCGGCGTGGAGCCGGTGAAACTGAGCTTGCGCACCAGCGGGTGAGTGCTGAGTTGCCAGCCGATGGCCTGGGCATCCCCGGTAACGATATTGAACACACCGGGCGGAATACCGGCGCGGTCGGCCAGTTCCGCCAGCGCCAGTGCCGACAACGGGGTTTCATTGGCCGGTTTGATGACGATGGTACAGCCGGCAGCCAAGGCTGGCGCCGCCTTGCGGGTAATCATGGCGGCGGGGAAATTCCACGGTGTGATGGCAGCGCATACGCCGATCGGCTCGCGCATCACCAGTAGTTCCTGGTCCTTGCGGGGCGAGGGAATCACGTCGCCATACAAGCGCTTGGCTTCTTCGGCAAACCATTCGACAAATGAAGCGGCGTAGCGGATTTCACCCCGCGACTCCGCCAACGGTTTGCCCTGCTCCCAGGTCATCAGCCGGGCCAGGTCTTCCTCGTGCTGCTCCAGCAGGAAAAACCACTGGCGCAGCAGCCGGGCACGTTCTTTTGCGGTCAGGTCGCGCCAGGCCGGCAGGGCCGCATTGGCAGCCTCAATGGCACGGATGGTTTCCTGCTCGGCCATCAGCGGCACCGTGGCGATGGCAATATTGCTTGCGGGGTCGAGCACAGTCAGCGTGGCGGCAGAGTCCGCCCTGCACCACTGGCCATTGATATACGCTTGCTGTCGGAACAGCAGGGGGTCTTGCAATTTCATCGGATACTCCGCAAAAGCGGCAGCTACCGGTAACCGGCAGCGCCGCAGGTGGAATCAGTCCTGGTGCTGGCGTGCCACCAACTGGTGGAAATGGGCAATGCCGTGCTCACTGATGCCGCTGCGCTGGCGGTCTGTCATGATGCGGCCCTGACCACGGTAACCACGGGACTTCAGTCCGCACTGCACGCTTTCCACCAGCCGCAGGTCTTCCGGCCGGAACACGGTGCGATACCACTCCACCAGTGCCTGCTGCTCAGCAGTCAGTTCCTTGTTGCGGAAATAGATGTCGTAGTGCTGCAAGGTGGTCTCGGCATCCACCGGGTATTCATAGATAACCGTCATGAAGTCGGCACCGGGCGGTACGTTGAACACGGTGCAAGGCCAGGCCCAGTAGCCGCTGAAGCTGGGGTCCTTGACCGAGGGGTCGATCTTGAAAGATTTTTCGGAGGATCTGGCAAGACCAAACTGCAGTGTCCAGTTGCCCTGCAGGGTATGCGTGTATTTGTCTACCTGTACCGAGTCGGCAAAGCCCGGGTGGGCTGGCGCACAGTGGTAACACTCCAGATAGTTGTCGACGATGATTTTCCAGTTGGCTGGCGTGGCAGTCACAAAGCGTGCAGCCAGATGCAGCTGGTCGATCACCGGACATGCCGCGCGCAAGCTCTCGGCCAGACCGGGTAGTTGCGCCTCCACCGGGCCGGCAGCCAGATTCATATTGATGAACACAAAGCCGGCATACTCCTCCACCTTGAGCGCCGACAGGCTTGCCTTGTCCGGGTCGAAATCGACCACGTTTTCACAATTGCGGGCATGCCCCAGCTGGCCGTCCAGCTTGAAGGTCCAGGCATGGTAGGGACAGGTAATCACGTTCTTGGCGCGACCACTGCCTTGCAGCAGCTGGTGACCACGATGGGGGCAGACATTGTAAAAGCTGCGCAATACGCCATCCCGGCCACGCACCACAATGATGCTTTCACCGGCAACATCACGCGTGATGTAGTCGTTGGATTCGGCCAGTTCACTGCCATGCGCTACGCAAATCCAGCTATGGGCGAAAATCTTCTCCTTCTCAAACTGATAGACCCTATCCGAGGTGTAATACTCGGCCGGCAAGGTCCAGGCACGCTCGTGATCGGCACAGAAATCCGGGCTCAATCTGGTGTAGTCATTCATGGGGTTCTCCTCTGCTTGGGGTCGTCACAGGGCTGCGAATGCCTGCCCTTTTCTTGTTCGGTCATGCCTGACGAATAAGGATGGCAAGGCCGGGGGAAAATCGCGCAGCGCCACATACCATGCCGGTGCGCAACAGATGTCATGTCTGGCCAGCCAACATGCGACAAATGGCCGCGACCAGCGCACGGTACATGCGGGCTGTCTCCATGCCCTGCGGCCAAAAGCGCAGGCATCCATGCAGCAACCCACGACCGACATGGCATTCAGCTGCAACGCCATTCGCCTGCAGGCGCTGGGCATAGCACAGGCCATCGTCACGAAGCGGGTCGTACTCCGCCACTGCGACAAAGGCCGGCGGCAAACCTTGCAGATTGGCCGCCACCAACGGTGCCAGGCGCTCATCGGCATGCATGGCCGGATCCGGCGCGTACTGCGCAAGGTAATAGGCCATGTCCTTGCGACTGAGCAGCGGGGCATCGGCATGTTCGCTGGCCGCTGGCTCTGTCGGTACTGCCGCCAGTGCGGGGTAGATCAGCGCCTGCCCGCACAAAGGTGGGCCTGGCTTGCCACGTGCAGCCAGGCAGAGTGCGGCAGCCAGATTGCCACCCGCGCTGTCACCGGCGACCACGACACGGGCGGGGTTGATACCCAGTGTCAGGCCAGCCATGCGCAGCATGTCCCACACCGCCAGGCAATCCTCGAAAGCGGCAGGAAAGACATGCTCCGGAGCCAGGCGGTAATCGACCACCAGTACGGCTGCAGCACATTCCTGCGCCAGCGGTGCCGCGATAAAGGCATGTGAATCCAGACCACCCAGCATCCAGCCGCCACCATGCAAATACAGTACACAGGGCCAACCGGCTGGCGGCATGGCCGCAGCTGGGCGGTACAAGCGCAGCGGGATATGTCGTCCGGCCACCGGCAGAACATGGTCCTCAAGCTGCAGCCCATCCGGCAGCGGCGGGGTGAAGTAACGACACAGGGCATCGTAGGCCACACGCATTTCGGACAGGCTGTCATCAGCGGGTAGAAACAAGGCGCTCTGATTGACAAAAGACTGCATTTCCGCAGAAAGCTGATAAGCACTCGCCATGGCCGAACTCATGAGCTGGACTGGTTGCTGGTCACCACCGCGGGCGGCTGCTCGCCAACCTGATGTGCAGGAACATCGCCATAATCTTCACGCAGCCACTTGAGCAGGCCGTACACCATGACCAGGGTGATCAGGGCAAAGGGAATGGCCGTCACAATCACCGTGGTCTTCATGGTATTGAGTGGTGCCTTGGCAAAAATCATCGCCAGCGGCACCAGCGTCAGCATCACGCACCAGAACAGGCGATCGGCAGGAGAGGGGTCTTCACCTTCGGCCAGATTGCGGGTGCAGGTAGCCGATACCGCATAGCCCACGGCATCCATGTGAGCGGCCAGAAATATCGCCATGACCGCCAGGAAAAATGCGATGACCCAACGCCCGGCCGGCAGCAAATCCAGCAACTGGCCAATCGCCACCTCACCGCCCTGCTCGCTCAGCACTTGCGGCACATTGATCAGACCGCTGATAAAACTGTGCACGCTGTAGCTTTCCAGTACGCCGTAGACACACCAGATGCCGGCACAGCCTCCTACCACCATGGCCACCAGCACTTCACGGATGGTGCGGCCACGCGAAATACGGGTGACAAACAGTGCCACCCCTGGGGCATAGGAAATCCACCATAGCCAGTAGAACACCGTCCATTCGCGAGTGAACTTGCCATCGCCCATCGGATCGGTGAACAGACTCATGTCGACAAAGCTGCTCAACATCAGTCCCAGGCTGGATAGCGCATTGCTGGTAATAAACTGCGTGGGGCCCAGCAAATAGATGTAGCCAGCCAGCACCACCACACCCCAGCACACCATCTGGCTCAGACGCTTCATGCCGCCATCCATGCCCACCCAGGAAGACAAGGTAAACAGCACGGATACCGCCAGAATGATGATCAGCTGCGTGGTGAAGCTATCGGGAATGCCTGTCAGGATCGACAGCAATCGGGCAAAGGTAATGGCCGTAAGCACCAGCGAGATAGTCAGTGCCCCGAACATGCACAGCATGAACAGCAGATCCACCAATCGCCCCAAGGCTCCATCAGGCTTGCGGCCGGTGATGGCACCGATAATCGCCGCCAGACTCAGACCCTTGTTCTTGCGTACGTGAAAGTGATAGCACATGGCCACCGCCCCCAGCGCATACATGGCCCAGGCGCTCAGGCCGGAATGAAAGAACGAGTAGGCCACACTGTATTTCAGTGCCTGCGGCGAGGATGGCGGCAAATTGAGACCTGGCGTCTGGTAGTAATACGCCCAGTCCAGAAAACCCCAATACAGCGTGGACGAGCCCAGCCCGGACATGATGAACATGAAAATCCATGTTGACGTTGAGTAGTCCGGCCCGCCCTCCCCCAGCCGAATCTGACCGTACTTGCTCAGGCCCAGCCAGATGACAAACAACACGGCAAAAAAGGCAAACAACAAAATGGGCGAGGCAAATACTGTGGTACACCAGTACATCAGCTGGTTGGCCATCGCGACCGATGCCTTGGGCATCGCGATCATGACAAAGACCAGCGCAAACACAATCAACAGGCTGACCACTGCCAGCGGAATATCACGCCGGCCTTGCTTGGAGGTTTGCATGTTTTCTCCTTGTATCCTTGGCCCAGCAGCTGCCGGGGAATAGCTGCTGGCAGCCGCCGCAATGTAGCGGACCGGTCTGCCAGCAGTCTCTGGACTAAGCCGTCACCGCCAACGGCGCATGTGCGACCACCGCCGCAATGGCTTGGCCCAGCTCGGTGGTCGTGGCCTTGCCGCCAAGATCGGCGGTCAGCGGCCCGGTAAGCAGTACAGACTCGATGGCCTGCATGATGGCATCGTGCGCAGCGCGACAAGGCCCCTGGCTGTGGCCAAGAAAATCCAGCATCAGTGCGCCAGACCAGATCATGGCAATGGGGTTGGCGATGTTTTTGCCGAAAATGTCCGGGGCGGAACCATGCACCGGTTCAAACAGGGAGGGGAAACGACGCTCGGGGTTGAGATTGGCCGACGCCGCCAGGCCAATGGTGCCGGTGCAAGCCGGGCCCAGGTCGGAAAGGATGTCGCCAAACAGATTGGACGCCACCACCACATCGAAACGGTCCGGCTGCAATACAAAGCGTGCCGCCAGAATATCCACATGCTGCCGTTCCCATTGCACGTCCGGGTAGTGCTGTGCCACCGCGGCCACGCGCTCATCCCAATACGGCATGCTCACGGCGATTCCATTGGACTTGGTCGCAGCAGTCAGCTTTTTGCGTGGCCGGCTTTGTGCCAGGGTAAAAGCGTGATGCAGGATGCGATCGACACCATGGCGGGTAAAGATCGATTGCTGCAGCACCAGCTCGCGCTCTGTCCCTTCGAACATGCGGCCACCAACAGCCGAGTACTCACCCTCGGTATTCTCCCGCACCACCAGAAAATCGATATCACCCGGCTGGCGATTGGCCAGCGGGCAGGAAACGCCAGGCAGCAAACGCACGGGCCGCAGATTGACGTATTGGTCGAACTCGCGGCGGAACTTCAACAGCGAGCCCCACAGCGACACATGATCGGCCACTTTGTCCGGCATGCCGACAGCCCCGAAATAGATGGCATCAAAACCCTGCAGGGTGTCGAACCAGTTGTCCGGCATCATCTGGCCGTGCTGCAGGTAGTAGTCACAGCTGGCCCAGTCAAACCGGGTAACCGACAAATCGATATCAAAGCGCCTGGCAGCCGCCTCCAGCACCCGCAAGCCTTCCGGTAGCACTTCCTGCCCGATGCCATCGCCCGCGATGGCCGCAATCCTGTAAGCCCGCATCCTGCCCTCCTCTGTTCTTTCGTCATAATGACCTTGTACTTCGAGGCCTAGCATGGCGGAAAACAAAGCCCGGATAATGGGCTGGTCCGTGCATACAGAAGACACGAAACATGAAGGATCTGCTGCAGCTCGAAGATTTGCGGGTATTTTGCCTGGTCGTCCGCAAGGGAGGATTTGCCGTGGCCGCCGAAGCCATGGCGGCATCCCCGGCCTATGTCAGCAAACGTATTCGTGTACTGGAGCAATACCTGGGCTGTCGCCTGCTGGACCGCACCACCCGGCGCATTGCCATGACCGAGCGCGGAGAGCGCATCTACGCCTGGGCAGGAAAAATACTGCAGGATGTGGAACAAATGAGCGTGGAGATCGGTACCGCACGCGAACAAGCACGCGGCATCATCCGCATCAGCAGCAGCTTTGGCTTTGGCAGGGTGCATCTGGCACCGGTACTGGGCAAACTGGCACAGCATTACCCGGAACTGAGCATCCGCTTCGAGGTAGCCGACTGTCTGGTTGACCTGGCACAAGAGGGAATCGACCTGGATATCCGGGTGGGAAACGAGATTGCCCCACAGCTGCTGGCGCGCAAGCTGGCAGATAACCGGCGCATCCTGTGCGCCTCACCGGCCTATCTGGCACAACATGGTTCTCCTGCCACGCTCAATGCCCTCAGCCAGCACAATTGCCTGGTCATCAAGGAAAGAGATCACCCTTTCGGGGTGTGGCGTCTGGCCGGCCCCCAGGGAGAGTGCAGCATCCGGGTGCAGGGGGCGCTGGCCGCCAACCATGGCGAGGTGGTGCACCAGTGGGCCTTGCAGGGCCATGGCATCATGCTGCGTTCGCTATGGGATGTGGCGCGCGAACTGGAGAAAGGGGAACTGGTACAGGTTCTGCCAGACTACTACCTGCCGGCAGATATCTGGGCGGTGTATCCGGAAAAGCTGGCCAATTCGGCCAAACTGCGTGTCTGTGTGGAATTCATCCAGCAATATTTCCGGCACGGCGGGCTGGCGTAATGCTCGCCAGCACCGCCATCGCAAAGCATGAAACAACTTATTTTGGCTTGCGCAAACTGGCCGGGGTATGGCCGGCCGGGCTGTCTGGCCCATCTTCGTCGTCATCATCATCAGCCGCATAGGGCTGCGGCTTGACGCCGGGCAGGTCGACTGGTGGCGGGGCCTTGGACAGTCTGGCCAGCGAACCGATGGTGGACATCACCAGCGCGACGATGACAAACAGCCAGAACCAGGTGGAGTGCAGAAAATCCATGGCCTACTCCTCTTTCAGGACAATGCGCCGCCCAGGATTGCAAGGCGGCGCAGTGCGGGTCATCAGCCGCGACGCAGCAGGCGCGCCGCATCCAGCGCAAAGTAGGTCAGGATGCCGTCGGCACCGGCGCGCTTGAAGGCCATCAGGCTTTCCATCATGCACTTTTCTTCGTTCAGCCAGCCATTCTGGAAGGCGGCCTTGAGCATGGCGTACTCACCGGACACCTGATAGGCATAGGTCGGCACGCGGAAGGTGTCTTTCATCCGGCGAATCACATCCAGATAAGGCATGCCCGGCTTGATCATGACCATGTCGGCGCCCTCTTCCAGATCCATTGCCACTTCCTGGATGGCTTCATCCAGATTGGCCGGGTCCATCTGATAGTTGTATTTGTCAGCCTTGCCCAGATTGCCGGCCGAACCAACCGCATCACGGAAGGGGCCATAAAAGGCAGAAGCGTACTTGGCCGAATAAGCCAGAATCTTGGTATGAATGAAGCCCGCCTCTTCGAAAGCATCGCGCAGCGCACCGATACGGCCATCCATCATGTCGGACGGGCCGAACACATCCACGCCGGCTTCGGCATGGCACAGACCCTGGCGAATCAGCACTTCGGTGGTTTCGTCATTCAGCACATAGCCGCTGTCATCGATCAGGCCGTCCTGGCCATGCACGGTATACGGGTCCAGTGCGCCATCGGTCATCACGCCCAGTTCGGGAAAGCGCTGCTTGAGTGCACGCACCACGGTAGGCACCAGACCGTCCGGGTTATAGGCTTCCTGCGCGGCATTGTCCTTGCCGGTTTCAATCACCGGAAACAGCGACAGCATGGGAATACCCAGCTCCAGGGCTTGTTCGGCGGTATACAGCAATTTGTCCAGGCTCTGGCGCACCACGCCCGGCATGGAGGCGACTTCCTGCTCGCGATTCTCACCTTCCAGCACAAACACCGGATAGATCAGGTCATTGGTGGTCAATACGTTCTCGCGCATCAGGCGGCGGGAAAAATCATCCTTGCGCATGCGGCGCATGCGCGTGGCAGGGAAATAGCGGTTGGCAAAAATCATGGGGTTTCCATCACAGGTGACAATAGCAATGCTGGGAATTGTACGCCTGTTGCTGCCGGCTGGCAGTGTCATTCCCCTTGCTGGCCGGCGAGCGGCAGCATGCCCTGCAACAAGCGCGTGCGAGCGGCTGCAGCCGGCGGCAACACCACGCCAATGCATCAGTAAAAATCATACCTAGCATTCTTGCAGCTCATAGCAATTGACGATAAGTGTTGTGTAAAAACAGCATTTTTATCAGACAAAACGTCTAATTTACCAAAATGCAACAGTTGAAATACTTAGAAAAACGATCGTTTACACGGAAAAACTACAATAAAAAACAATATTCAGCACATGGGGATTGAACTTTACAAAAACCATAACTTTTTGTTTTTAAATAAATATATCGAATTAATTACAAAAAAATCATCGACACTCATACCTGGAAAAAGCTTTTTCCCATGGCAATTTGTTAATAAATGTTCATTGACGGTTACAAACGTGTTTCGCACACTCAGCCCGGTTGGTGAAATCAAGTTTTTACATGGCTTGCTTTACACCGCGCCCAGCCTGCCAACAGATCAGGCAGGCCTAGAAAAAACTACTAAAGGATTTAGAGGAATGAAAAAACTCGTACTCGTTGCTGCCATCGCAGCAGCCATGCCGGTGCTGGCCCAAGCCGACGTCACCATCTACGGCTCCATCCGTGCTGGCCTCGACAGCATGAAAAGCAGCGACACCAACTTCAAATCGAACACCGGTGTTGACGACTTTGCCAGCCGTATCGGCTTCAAGGGTAGCGAAGATCTGGGCAATGGCCTGAAAGCCATCTGGCAAGTGGAAACCGGTATGAACGTGGATGGCGTAACCACCAGCGGCACCGGTGCAGGCACCTTCGCCAACCGTACCAGCTTTGTCGGCGTAGAAGGCAACTTCGGTAAGGTTCGTCTGGGTTACCTCGATGATGTACTGGGCGAAACCGAGTCCACCGACAACCTGTATGGCCCGCGTCGCGACAACACTGGCATGGCATTCCCGCTGTATGAAGGCAGCGACGTATTTGGTGCCTACGGCGATAGCCGCGTCAAGAATGGCGTACGCTACGACAGCCCGGACCTGAACGGCTTCAATGCCATGGTTCACCTGGGTTCCGGTGAAGCACAGGCTGCTGGCGGCAAGAAAACCGGCAACACCCTGGGTACCCGTCTGGCCTACTCCAACGCCGGCTTCTTCGGTGCCTACGCCTACATGGCCAAGTACAATACCGTCGCCGATCACAACAGCGGTGTACATCGTGTTGAATTCGGTTACGACGCCAACAACCTCTACCTGGCTGCCACCTTGCAGAAAGCCACCCTGTGGGGCGATGCCTGGGCCAAGAACACCGATGGCAGCTATGCCGTTTCCGGTATTGCTGGCACTACCGTTGCCAATACTGGCGCCAACAAGCTGAGCAGCCGCTCCTGGGCCATCAATGCTGCCTACACCATTGGCGCATTCAAGCCGTCCATCGTCTACTCCAAGCGCAGCAGCGTGAAGGTTGACGGTCAGTCGCAAGACTGGGGTGCCACGCAATGGGCCGCCGCAGTGGACTACAGCCTGAGCAAGCGCACCATGCTGCAAGCCGGCTACGGCCAAGTGAAGGAAGACAAGGGTGCACAGGCTGCACTGGGTTGGGCACAGGACAAGGCATCCATTACCTGGGTGATGCTGAAGCACAACTTCTAAGCCGGCTGCCTGGCTGGTTCCTTTGAAAAAGTCATTTGCCACCGCCTTGCCGCGGTGGCTTTTTTCATTCTGCCGCCATCAACACGCGTGAAAAACAAAACCCCCGGCGGACCGGGGGTTGATCGACGACCTGCAAGCAGGCACAAGCCCTGTATTGCGGCTTATTCGAAGAAATCGCGCAGCTTGTCCATGAAGGACTTGGAACGCGGATTATGCATGGCAACGTCGCCCTGGCTGATGGCTTCGAATTCACGCAGCAGCTCGCGCTGACGCTCGGTCAGCTTGACCGGAGTTTCCACCACTACATGACAATGCAGATCGCCATAGTCGGTGCCGCGCACTGCCTTCACGCCCTTGCCGCGCAGGCGATACACCCGGCCGCTCTGGGTTTCTGCGGCGATCTTCACCTTGGCCATGCCGTCCAGCGTGGGAATTTCCACCTCGCCGCCCAGCGCAGCCGTGGCAAAGGAAATCGGCATTTCGCAATGCAGGTCCATGCCGTCACGCTGGAACACCGCGTGCTGCTTGATATGGGTCACCACATACAGGTCGCCGGATGGGCCGCCATTCTGCCCTGGCTCACCTTCGCCGGACAGGCGGATGCGGTCGCCCTCGTCCACCCCGGCCGGAATCTTCACGTTCAGCGTCTTGTTGGTCTTTTTCTGACCGGCACCATGGCAGCTGGTGCAAGGATCGCTGATCTGCTTGCCGGTACCGTGGCAGGTCGGGCAGGTTTGCTGGATGGAGAAGAAGCCCTGGCTCATGCGCACCTGACCATGGCCACCGCAGGTGGAGCAGGTCTTGGGCTGGGTGCCTGGCTTGGCACCGGTGCCATGGCAGACATCGCAATCTTCATGCGAGGGAATGCGAATCTGCTTTTCGCAGCCACGCGCCGCTTCTTCCAGTGCAATATCCAGGTTGTAGCGCAGGTCGGCACCGCGATAGACATTGGAACGACCACCACCGCCAGCACCGCCCCGGCCACCGCCGAAGATGTCGCTGAAGATGTCGGCGAAATCGCCAAAGCCACCAAAACCGGCACCACCGCCGCCGCCACCGGCTTGCGGGTCTACCCCGGCATGGCCGAACTGGTCGTAGGCACTGCGCTTCTGGCTGTCAGAGAGGATTTCATAGGCCTCTTTGACTTCCTTGAATTTTTCTTCGGCTTCCTTGCTGTCCGGATTACGGTCCGGGTGATATTTCATCGCCAGCTTGCGGTATGCCTTTTTGATGTCGTCCTCGGAAGCATCGCGATTGATGCCGAGCACATCATAAAAATCTCTTTTGGACATGGTGTTTCACTCTCTGGCCGCGACCAGCCGGTCCGGCAGGCAATGATCTTCTTGATACGGCAAAGGCACAGAGGCCGGTGGAGAGCCCTCCGCCATTCCCTGTGCCTCGTTCAGTCAGCAAGCGGATGCTTACTTCTTGTCTTTCACTTCTTCGAACTCGGCATCCACCACATCGCCTTCGTCCTTGGCCTTGCCGGCATCGGCCGCACCCTGACCTGCTTCAGCCTGCTGCGCCTGGGCATACATGATTTCGCCCAGCTTCTGGCTGGCCTTGGCCAATTCTTCGGTCTTGGCTTCGATGACCGCCTTGTCTTCGCTCTTCACCACTTCTTCAGCGGCCTTGACGGCGTCTTCGATCTTGGCCTTTTCGGCGGCATCGATCTTGTCGCCATGCTCAGCCAGCGACTTCTTCACGCTGTGGATCAGACCTTCGGCCTGGTTACGGGCAGTCACCAGCTCGTGCAGCTTCTTGTCTTCCTCGGCATTGGCTTCGGCATCCTTCACCATGCGCTGGATTTCATCTTCCGACAGACCGGAAGACGCCTGGATGGTGATGTTGGCCTGCTTGCCGCTGGCCTTGTCCTTGGCGGACACATGCAGGATACCGTTGGCATCGATGTTGAATTCCACTTCGATCTGCGGAATGCCACGCGGTGCAGGCGGAATATCACCCAGATTGAACTGACCCAGGCTCTTGTTGGCGGCCGCCTTTTCACGCTCGCCTTGCAGTACGTGGATGGTCACCGCAGTCTGGTTGTCATCAGCCGTCGAGAAGGTTTGCGAAGCCTTGGTCGGGATGGTGGTGTTCTTCTGGATCAGCTTGGTCATCACACCGCCCAGGGTTTCGATACCCAGCGACAGCGGGGTTACGTCCAGCAGCAGCACGTCTTTACGCTCGCCGGACAGTACCGAACCCTGAATCGCAGCACCTACAGCCACGGCTTCGTCCGGGTTCACGTCCTTGCGCGGTTCCTTGCCGAAGAATTCCTTCACCGCTTCCTGTACCTTGGGCATGCGGGACTGACCGCCGACCAGGATCACGTCGGTGATGTCGGACAGCGATACACCGGCGTCCTTCAGGGCAACACGGCACGGCTCGATGGAACGGGTGATCAGGTCGTCAACCAGGCTTTCGAACTTGGCGCGGGTAATCTTCATCGCCAGGTGCTTCGGACCGGTAGCATCCATGGTGATGTACGGCAGGTTCACTTCGGTCTGGGTAGCGCTGGACAACTCGATCTTGGCCTTTTCAGCAGCTTCCTTCAGACGTTGCAGGGCCATTACGTCGTTCTTCAGGTTCACGCCCTGTTCGCGCTGGAACTCGGTCACGATGTAATCGATGATGCGCTGGTCGAAGTCTTCACCGCCCAGGAAGGTGTCACCGTTGGTGGACAGCACTTCGAACTGGTGCTCGCCGTCTACGTCGGCGATTTCAATGATGGAGACGTCGAAAGTACCACCACCCAGGTCATAAACGGCAATCTTGCGGTCGCCTTCCTGCTTGGCCAGGCCAAACGCCAGGGCGGCAGCTGTCGGTTCATTGATGATGCGCTTCACTTCCAGACCAGCAATGCGGCCGGCATCCTTGGTAGCCTGACGCTGGCTGTCGTTAAAGTAGGCCGGAACGGTAATCACCGCTTCGGTCACTTCTTCGCCCAGGTAGTCTTCGGCAGCCTTTTTCATCTTGCGCAGCACTTCTGCGGAGATTTGCGGCGGAGCCAGTTCCTGGTCGCGTACCTTGACCCAGGCATCGCCATTGGGAGCCTTCATGATCTGGAAAGGCATCAGGTCGATGTCTTTTTGTACTTCCTTGTCTTCGAAGCGGCGGCCAATCAGGCGCTTGGCTGCGTAGAGGGTGTTTTTCGGGTTGGTCACAGCCTGACGCTTGGCCGGTGCGCCAACCAGGATTTCGCCATCTTCCATATAAGCAATGATGGACGGGGTGGTGCGTGCGCCTTCGGCGTTTTCAATCACCTTGGGGTTACCACCCTCAACGACGGCTACGCAGGAGTTAGTGGTGCCCAGGTCGATACCAATGATTTTGCCCATATTCAGTATTCCTTTATCTCAATTCGTTGCGACTGCGGCCGAAAGCTGATAGCCGTGGCCTGTTGTCTTCATAGGTATTGGCTATGCTGTCTTTTTCAAGTGGCTGCCAAGAACCTTTTTATGATTTTCGGGTCAGGCACGCGCCTTGGCCACGATCACCATGGCCGGACGCAGCGTGCGCTCAGCCAGCTGATAACCTTTCTGTAGCACCCGTAACACCGTATTGGCTTCGGCATCGGACTCTTCCGCGCTCATGGCCTGATGCTGGTGCGGGTCAAGCTTGTCGCCCACAGCCGGGGAAATTTCCTTGATCTGCGCCTTGTCAAAGGCGGCCACCAGTTGTTTCAGCGTCATGTCCACACCCATTTTCAGGGTGTCGATCTGACCGCTCTTGTCCAGCAGGGCCATTTCCAGGTAGTCCTTTACCGGTACCAGCTCCTGGGCAAACTTGTTGATGGCGTACTTCTGGGTGTTAAGCAGCTCTTCAGCATTGCGACGACGCTGGTTTTCCTGATCTGCACGACTGCGCAGCAACTGATCCTGCAGTTCGGCAACCTGTGCCTCCAGTGCGGCGATGCGCTGTTCGGCGGTTTGCTCGACAGTCTGTTCGCTGGCTGCAGCGTTGATGGTTTCGTCGACCGCGGCTTCGTTGGTCGCGTTGTTCTGGTTTTCCTGCATGGCAAGACCTCAAGTGAATCAGCTTTTAACGATGTCCTGATGCCAGATAAGGTCTCTCTACGGGAATTCAAGTCCCAGGTCTTGCCAAGGGTTCACAACCGCTGTGACCAGCGCTCACCTCGCGGTGCGTTTTCTGACTTTTCTTTTCGCAACTGCAACAAAAACTGGGCGATCAATTATTCATTTTTCGCCACAATTGTTACCTTCTGAACATCGTGGTTTTTTCGGTGTTGCACCGCACACAAGCTATTTTTTTTGTGCTTATAATGGGCCACACACGCTGAATGACCCACCAAGCAAAGCCGTTATCCGCGGGCTTTTGGTGGTCAGAACGGGCAACAGGCAAAAACCGTTGTCAACAAAATCACTCCGGAAAAACCGGAATGTCATTTGGCCAGAGGATTGCCGGAATTCACCGGTCTGCAGAGAAAACTATTCGAGAAGGGTTTGAACATGACTACTCGCGAACAACGTATCGCCGCCATTCAACATGACTGGGACACCAACCCGCGCTGGAAGGGTATCAAGCGTGGTTACACCGCCGCCGACGTAGAGCGTCTGCGTGGTTCGGTGCAAGTGGAACACACCCTGGCCCGCCAAGGCGCCGAGAAACTGTGGAACCTGGTCAACAACGAACCCTACATCAACTGTCTGGGCGCACTGACCGGTGGTCAGGCCATGCAGCAGGTCAAGGCTGGTATCAAGGCCATCTATCTGTCGGGCTGGCAGGTCGCTGCTGACAACAACGAATACTCCGCCATGTACCCGGACCAGTCCTTGTATCCGGTGGACTCGGTGCCGAAGGTGGTAGAGCGCATCAACAACGCGTTCAGCCGCGCCGACGAAATCCAGCACTCCAAGGGTGTTGAAAAGGGTGCCGCCGGTTTTGTTGACTACTACGCTCCCATCGTGGCCGACGCCGAAGCCGGTTTCGGTGGCGTACTGAACGCCTACGAACTGATGAAGGCCATGATCCGCGCTGGCGCGGGTGGCGTTCACTTTGAAGACCAACTGGCCTCGGTGAAGAAATGTGGCCACATGGGCGGCAAGGTACTGGTACCGACCCAGGAAGCCATCCAGAAGCTGATCGCTGCCCGTATGGCTGCCGACGTTTACGGCGTGCCCACCCTGGTGATTGCCCGTACCGATGCTGAAGCTGCTGATCTGATCACCAGCGACTACGATGCCAACGACAAGCCCTTCCTGACCGGCGAGCGCACTGCCGAAGGCTTCTACAAGACCAAGAAGGGTCTGGAACAAGCCATCAGCCGCGCCGTCGCCTACGCTGACTACGCCGACCTGGTATGGTGCGAAACCGGCACGCCGGATCTGGAATTTGCGCGCAAGTTTGCCGAAGCGGTACACGCCAAGCATCCGGGCAAGCTGCTGGCCTACAACTGCTCGCCGTCCTTCAACTGGAAAAAGAACCTGGACGATGCCACCATCGCCAAGTTCCAGCGCGAACTGGGTGCCATGGGCTACAAATACCAGTTCATCACTTTGGCTGGTATCCACAGCATGTGGTACAACATGTACGACCTGGCACAAGACTATGTTGCACGCGGCATGTCGGCCTACGTCGAGAAGGTACAAGAGCCGGAATTCGCAGCACGCGACCGTGGCTACACCTTCGTATCGCACCAGCAGGAAGTGGGCACCGGCTACTTCGACGATGTCACCACCGTGATCCAGGGCGGCCAGTCCAGCGTGACCGCGCTGACCGGCTCCACCGAAGAAGAGCAGTTCCACTAAGCACCAACGAGGGCTGCCTGGCAGCCCTTGTTAGCACGCCCGCCGGCACCCTGCCTGCGGGCGTTTTGCATTTTGGCCGCTGTTTATTAAATCTGGCTAAACAATCAATTCATCCAGAATGACTGGTCCTGACACGAACAATCACTATACTGGACGCTGCTATTGCTTCCGGCGCGCCATTCACGGCACGCCCTTCCCGATTCATCTCCAGCAAAGGTATTCCCCATGACCAAGGTTGTCGTTGTCTATCACTCCGGCTACGGCCATACCCAACGTGTTGCCCAGCAAGTGGCAGCAGGTGCCAATGCAGAACTCATCGCCATTGATGCCGAAGGCAATGTGCCGGACAGCGCCTGGGATACCCTGGCGGCGGCTGACGCCATCATCTTTGGCTCCCCCACCTATATGGGCAGCCCGAGCTGGCAGTTCAAGAAATTTGCCGATGCCAGCTCCAAGGCCTGGTTTACCCGTGCCTGGCAGGACAAGGTGTTTGGCGGCTTCACCAATAGCGCCAGCCTGAACGGCGACAAGCAGGTTGCGCTGATCAACCTGCAAACCCTGGCCTCGCAACACGGTGGCATCTGGGTCAGCCTGGGCCTGCTGCCCAGCAACAGCAAGGCAGCCGCCCGTACCGATGTCAACAATCTGGGCGGCTCGGTCGGCCTGCTGGTGCAGTCCCCGTCGGATGCCAGCGTGGATGAAATCCCGCAAGGCGATCTGGACACCGCCAAACAATACGGTGCACGCGTAGCCGCCATCGCCGCCAAGCTGCGCGGCTGATTCAGCTCGCTGCAGATGCAAAAAAAGCCACCTTGCAAGGTGGCTTTTTCTTTGGCAAGCGCAGGTCAGGCTTGCTTGTGCAGGTGTGAATTCTTGCGCGAATAACCGAAGTACACCACCAGACCAATCACCAGCCATACCACGAAGCACAGCCAGGTGAGTGCGGACAGCTGGGTCATCAGGAAGACACAGAAGATCACCGCCAGCGCCGGCACATAGGGCACGCCCGGGCACAGGAACTTGCGCGGCAGGTTGGGTTCGGTCTTGCGCAGCTTGATGATGGCGATGGCAATCAGCGAGAAGGCAGCCAGGGTACCGATGTTCACCAGCTCGGCCAGGGTGTGCAGCGGAATGAAGCCGGCAATCAGCGCGATGATGGTACCGATCAGCCAGGTGGCCTTGTACGGCGTGCCGTATTTCGGGTTCACCTCGGAGAAAATCTTCGGCAGCAGGCCGTCGCGGCTCATGGCGAACAGGATGCGGGTCTGACCGTAGGTCATCACCAGAATCACCGTCAGCATGCCCAGAATGGCACCCAGATCGACAAAGCCGGCAAACCAGTCCAGCTTGGCCACTTGCAATGCCAGCGATACCGGATGATCGATACCAGCAAATTGGGCATAAGGCACGATGCCGGTCATGATGGCCGACACGATGACATACAGGATGGAACAGATGGCCAGCGACCAGATCACGCCCTTGGGAATGTCACGCGCCGGGTCTTTCACTTCTTCGGCCGCGCAGGTCACTGCGTCAAAACCCAGGAAGCTGAAGAACACGATGGCCGCGCCGTGGAACACGCCGTTCATGCCATAAGGCAGGGCCGGGCTCCAGTTGACCGGCTTGACGTGCCAGATGCCAATGGCGATGAACACCAGTACCACGGCCACCTTGATCAGTACCACGATATTGTTGACGCGCTTGGACTCCTTGATGCCAAAGGCCAGCAAGGCAGTAATCAGCATGGCGATGGTAAAGGCCGGCAGATTGAACAGCGTCTCCTTGCCCGGCACCGCTCCGGCAGCAGCCGTCAGCGCCACCGGCAGATGAATGCCGAAACCGCCCAGCAGGCTCTGGAAGTAACCGGACCAGCCGACGGATACCGCCGAGGAGGCCAACAGGTATTCCAGCATCAGATCCCAGCCGATGATCCAGGCGACCAGTTCGCCCAGCGTGGCATAGGCATACGTGTAGGTGGAGCCGGAAATCGGCAGCATGGCGGCAAATTCGGCATAGCACAGCGCGGCAAAACCGCAGGCCATGGCACCGATGATGAAGGACAAGACCAGACCCGGGCCGGCGACGGTGGCGCCGGTACCGGTCAGCACGAAAATACCGGTGCCGATGATGGCGCCGATCCCCAGCATGGTCAGGTCGAAAGCCGTCAGCTCCTTGCGAAGCCCTTTGGCGGTCTGGGCAAATTCCAGCATGCCCTGAACGCTCTTCTTGCGCATCAAACTCATGTTCAGACTATCCTGTGTGCACCGCTTCCCCTTGCCATGTTTGGGCGACGGGGTAGCCAGCGTTGATGATCATACTCAGCCCTTCCGCGGCTGCCCCGTCTGTTGCCGGTTCGTGACCGACACCTCCACGCAGGGCACTGCAGCGGAAAACGCGCGATCTTACAGGAAGGGGGGAACAGTTCAAGCCATAAAATCGGACAAAGTGTATCCATTATCCATTCCGCGACCATTCTGGCAGCAGGATTTGCCTCAAAGCCGTCATAAGCCTGCAAGACAAGGCAGTTAATAGCGCTAGACAGCCAACAATCCGGTAGAAATTGCCATAAAAACGCAATGCCATGCCTATTTGACAGCAGTTTGCCCCACTGCAAGCCTGGCTCTCCACTATTTAACAAAATGCGACAAGGCACCATGACATCGGTCTGAATGACCGGCAGGTCGGGACTATCGTCATGGCCGAGCAAGCGCGACCATTACCGGCGAAACAAGGGCGATTGCACACCGTGGGCAGCGTCGCGCTGGCTCATTAATCCCAATAGCCCGGTGCGGTGTAAATCTGCCGTAAATGCTCGATGAAATGCCGTACCCGCGCCGGCAGGAAGCGCCGCTGCGGCACCACGGCATACACCGGGTAGTCTGGTGCGGCAAACTGGTCGAGCACCGTGACCAGCCGCCCTTCCGACACATCGTCCTTCACCTCCCACAACGAGCGCCAGGCCAGGCCCAGACCCTGCAAGGCCCAGTCATGCAACACTGCGCCGTCATTGCACTCCTGCCGCCCGGCTACGCGCAGATTGATCAGCTCGCCATCGCGCTCGAAGCTCCAGCCGCGACTCTGGCTTTCGCCCAAGGACAGACAGTTGTGGCTGGCCAGCTCTTCCAGCGTGCGCGGAATGCCATGACGCGACAGATAGGCGGGCGAGGCCACCACCACCCGGCGGTTTTCTGCCAGCCGCATCGCCACCAGCGAGGAGTCGGCCAGATCGGAAATACGAATGGCGCAGTCGATGCGTTCGCGCTGCAAATCGATCAGGCGGTCGGACAAATCCAGCGTGACCCGGATATCCGGCTGTGCCAGCTGGAAGGCCGCAATATGCGGTGCCACATGACGCCGGCCAAAGCCGGCCGGAGCCGACACCCGCAAATGGCCGCGCGCCCGGCCACTGCCAGAGGCAACCGCGGCCTCGGCCTCGGACAGCTCGGACAGGATGCGCAAACAATCTTCAAAAAACGCCGCGCCCTCCTGCGTCAGGGTTACGCTGCGGGTGGTGCGCACCAGCAATTTCACCCCCAGCCGCTCCTCCAGCGCATCCAGCCTGCGCCCTATCATGGCCGGCACCACACCCTGCTGGCGCGCGGCTGCCGACAGGCTGCCATGATTCACCACCGCAACAAAGGTTTCCAGCTGCTTGAATTCACTCATTGCACACTTAAAAGTAAAAGATGTTATGCCTATTTATGCATTTTTTTTTACTGTTTGGCTAGATACACTGGCTGTCATCGCAATGCAGCATTTTGATCAATCAGGACGGCAAGTTCGCCGCCCACGGCAATTCAATCAGGAGCAAGCACATGGCTATCACCCTTCCGCAAGGCGTGGAAATCCTCGCCCCGCTGACCCCGGCGTTTGAAGAAATCCTCACCACCGAGGCGCTGGCCTTTGTCGCCAAGCTGCACCGCCAGTTTGAAGCACGCCGCCGCGAACTGATCGCCGCCCGCGTGGTACGCCAGGCCGAACTGGATGCTGGCAAGCTGCCCGACTTCCTGCCGGAAACCGCCGCCATCCGTGCCGGCGACTGGAAAATTGCCCCGCTGCCGCAGGATCTGCTGGACCGCCGTGTGGAAATCACCGGGCCGGTTGACCGCAAGATGATGATCAACGCGCTGAATTCCGGTGCCAAGAGCTTCATGGCTGACTTCGAGGACTCCAACTGTCCGAGCTGGGAAAACCAGATCAGCGGCCAGATCAATGTGCGCGATGCCTATCGCAAGACCATTTCCTTTGCCAATCCGGACGGCAAGCAATACCGCCTGAACGACAGCGTGGCCACGCTGATCCTGCGTCCGCGCGGCTGGCACCTGATGGAAAAGCATGTCACCGTAGATGGCGAGATTGTCTCCGGCTCGCTGTTCGACTTTGCCCTGTCCTTCTTCCACAACATCGCCTATCTGCAAAGCGTAGGCAGTGCCACCTATTACTACCTGCCCAAGATGGAAGGCCACCTGGAAGCACGGCTGTGGAACGATGTATTCGTGTTTGCGCAAACGGAACTGGGCATCGCACAAGGCAGCATCAAGGCCACCGTGCTGATCGAAACCATTCTCGCGGCTTTCGAAATGGACGAAATCCTCTACGAACTGCGCGAACACAGCTCCGGCCTGAATGCCGGCCGCTGGGACTACATCTTCAGCTGCATCAAGAAGTTCAAGCAGAATCGCGACTTCTGCCTGGCCAACCGCGCACAGATCACCATGACTGTCCCCTTCATGCGTGCCTATGCCCTGCTGCTGCTCAAGACCTGCCACCAGCGCAACGCCCCGGCCATCGGCGGCATGGCGGCACTGATTCCGATCAAGAACGATCCGGTGGCCAATGAAAAAGCGCTGGGCGGTGTGAAAGCCGACAAGGACCGCGATGCCACCGACGGCTACGACGGCGGCTGGGTAGCTCACCCGGGCCTGGTACCGATTGCCAACGAAGCCTTCACCCGAGTACTGGGCGATGCGCCCAACCAGATTGCCAAGCAGCGCCCGGATGTGAATGTGAGCGCGGCCGATCTGCTGAATTTCCAGCCGGAAGCACCGATCACCGAGGCCGGCCTGTCGATGAACATCAATGTGGGCATCCAGTACCTGGGTTCCTGGATTTCCGGCAACGGCTGCGTGCCGATCCACAATCTGATGGAAGATGCCGCAACCGCAGAAATCTCCCGCTCGCAGATCTGGCAGTGGATTCGCAGCCCCAAGGGTGTGCTGGATGATGGCCGCAAGGTCACGGTAGAACTGTTCCGCGAACTGCAAGCGGCTGAAGTCGCCAAGCTGAAGGCTGAATACGGCAGCCGCTGGAGCAAGCAATACGAAGACGCGGCCGGCATGTTCGACCTGCTGACCACCTCGGACGACTTTGTCGAGTTCCTGACCCTGCCAGGCTACGACTACATCGATTAAACGATCGACCCTATAGCTGGCAATTTGCCAGCTTACACTCATGCGGCCCGTGATCCGGGCCGCTTTTTTTATGCCTGCCACCCGAATGGGCAACTTCCTGTCTCCAATATCCAATTTCAGCCATTTTATTGCGCATCGCAACAAGAAAAATCTTTGGCATTGGAATAAAATTGCGCGAAATAAACATTTTCCAAAAAAATCTATCCTGACTCACAAGGAATCGCCATGTCCCTACGCCATCGCCAACTGCTGGCCGCTGCCGCCGCCGTGCTCTCCCTGTCTGCCGCCGCTGCAGAAATGCAATCGGTCGCCATTACCGCCATCGTCGATCACCCGGCACTGGATGCCGCACGCAAGGGTGTGACCGATGAACTGAAAGCCGCCGGCTACGGTGAGGACAAGGTCAAGGTGCAGTACCAGAGCGCCCAGGGCAACCCGGCCACCGCCGGCCAGATCGCCCGCAAATTCGTGGGTGACAAGCCGACTGTCGCGGTAGCCATCGCCACCCCGTCGGCCCAGGCGCTGGTCGCCGCCAGCAAGACCCTGCCCATCGTGTTCACCGCCGTGACCGACCCGGTTGCCGCCAAGCTGGTCAGCAACTGGAAAGCCAGCGGCACCAATGTGACCGGCGTATCCGACATGCTGCCGCTGGGCCCGCAGGTTGATCTGATCCTGAAAGTGAAACCGACGGCCAAGCGTATCGGCATGGTCTACAGCCCGGGTGAAGTGAACTCCACCATCGTGGCCAAAGAGCTGAAAGCCGAGCTGGCCAAGCGCGGCATGACCCTGGTGGAAGCACCGGCCGCGCGTACCGTAGACGTGGCCCCGGCAGCCAAAAGCCTGATCGGCAAGGTTGATGCCATCTATACCAGCACCGACAACAATGTGGTGTCCACTTACGAATCGCTGGTTGCCGTGGCCAACCAGGCCAAGCTGCCGCTGATCGCCTCGGACACCGACTCGGTCAAGCGCGGTGCCATCGCTGCGTTGGGCATGAACTACTACGATATGGGCCGCCAGACCGGCAAGATCGTGGTACGTCTGCTCAAGGGTGAAAAAGCCGGTGCCATCGCGCCGGAAGTGGGCAGCAAGCTGAGCCTGACCGTTAACCCGGCAGCTGCCATCAAGCAAGGTGCCCCGCTGTCGGCCACCCTGCTCAAGGAAGCCCAGAACACCGTCAAGTAAGCAAGACCTGCGCAGCGCTGCCCTGATGGCCTCGCGGCCGTCGGGGCTTTGTCCGTCACCATCGCCCTGCCTGCCAAGGCAGGGTCTGCCGGCTCCCCCTACCCGGGCAGCCGGTTTGTCGTAGAGGTTTTCATGTCCCTGATTTCACTGATGGGCGCGCTGGAAATCGGCCTGATCTTTGCGCTGGTCGCACTGGGTGTGCTGATTTCCTTTCGCCTGCTCAACTTCCCCGATCTGACCGCCGACGGCAGTTTCCCGCTGGGCGGCGCCGTCGCCGCCGTACTGATTGCCGGCGGCCATGATCCCTGGCTGGCCTGTGGCCTGGCGGCCATCGCCGGTGCCGCAGCCGGCTGGCTGACCGCCTGGCTGAACGTGCGCCTGGGCATCCTGCAATTGCTGGCCAGCATTCTGGTGATGATTGCGCTGTACTCCATCAACCTGCGCATCATGGGCGCGCCCAATATTGCCCTGATCGGCCTGCCCACCGTATTCACCCCCTTCATCAGCACCGTCAATGACAATGCCTGGCTGATCCAGCCTGCCGTACTGGCCGTCATCGTGGTACTGGCCAAGCTGCTGCTGGATGCCTTTTTTGCCTCCGAAGCCGGGCTGGCGCTACGCGCCACCGGAGCCAATCCGCGCATGGCTCGCGCCCAAGGCATCTCCACCGACCGCATGACGCTGGCCGGCATGGCGCTGTCCAATGCGCTGATTGCCCTGGCTGGCGCACTCTATGTGCAAACCCAGGGTGGAGCGGACATTTCCATGGGTATCGGCACCATCGTTGTGGGCTTGGCTGCCGTGATCATTGGCGAAACCCTGCTGCCACCGCGCAGCCTGTGGCTGGTGACGCTGGCCACCGTGCTGGGAGCCCTGTTGTATCGCCTGCTGATTGCACTGGCGCTTAACGCCGACTTCATCGGCCTGCAAGCGCAGGACCTGAACCTCATTACCGCCGTATTGGTGGGCCTGGCACTGGTACTACCCAAGATCAAGGCCAAACTGCGCAACAAGCAAGGAGGACGCACCGCATGATGCGCGCCGACAATCTGTTCAAGACCTTCAACCCCGGTACGCCACTGGAAAACCCGGTGCTGCGCGGCCTGTCGCTCACCATCGAGTCCGGCCAGTTTGTCACCGTGATCGGTAGTAACGGGGCCGGCAAATCCACCTTTCTGAATGCCATCAGCGGCGACATCAGCCCGGATAGCGGCAGCCTCAGCATCGATGGCCAGGATGTGACACGCCAGACAGCCTGGCAGCGCGCCGGCCTGGTGGCCCGGGTTTTCCAGGATCCACTGGCCGGTACCTGCGAAGGCCTGTCCATCGAGGAAAACCTGGCCCTGGCCATGCAGCGTGGCCAGGGCCGCGGCCTGTCGCGGGCAGTCAAAGCCAGCTATCGCGAGCAGTTCCGCGCCAAGCTGGCCACCCTGCAACTGGGGCTGGAAAACCGGCTGGGTGACCGCATGGGTCTGCTGTCCGGTGGCCAGCGCCAGGCCGTGAGCCTGCTGATGGCATCCTTGCAGCCTTCACGCCTGTTGCTGCTGGATGAACACACTGCCGCGCTGGACCCCAAAACCGCCGCCTTCGTACTGGAACTGACCGACCGCATCGTCAGCGAAAACAAGCTGACCGCGCTGATGGTGACCCACTCCATGCGCCAGGCACTGGACCATGGCCACCGCACCGTCATGCTGCACCAAGGCCGCGTGGTGCTGGATGTCAGCGGCGAGAAACGCAGCCGCATGGATGTTCCTGACCTGCTCGCCATGTTCGAGCAGACGCGTGGCGAAAAGCTGGACGACGACGCCCTGCTGCTAGGTTAAGAGCAGCTAACAAAATAGCATCGCGTCCCTGACGCAAGGCGCGCCGACACAGACAGTACAAGGGTACGGCCAGGAGGCGCAACGCAGCAGCAGGGGTTTTGTTAACGGCGCTAATGCAAACAGTAGCTGCACCACCTGACCGGCCGCCATCAGCTGTGGCAGCCGGTCAGATGCCAGATGCCCCGCGACCATGCTCGCTGCCATTTCTCCATTTTGTATGCGAACCTTCTGCCTCGTTCATGTTCAAAAGTTTGTTTGAAAAACATACGCAGGGAGATTGCATGGAAAATATTCGGATTCCCGTCCTGGTTTGGGCTGGTTTGTTAAGCGTTTCCACCTTTGCCGTGGCAGCTGACGGCATCGAACTGCGGCTGTCCGGCTCTGCCCAGCAAGAAGTGGCCAATGACCAGATTCAGGCCACGCTCTATCTGCAGGACAAGAGTGATCAGCCTGCCGTGCTGGCAGACCGCCTCAACAAAGGCATCTCCCGTGGCATGGCAAACGGCAAGTCCTACCCGCAGGTAGAGCTGAGCAGCGGCAGCTACAATAGCTGGCCCAGCTATGACAAGAGCGGCAAGATCATAGGCTGGCAAGGCCGGGCGGAAATCCGTCTGAAAAGCCGCAACATGACGCAGGCGGCAGAACTGGTGGCCCAACTGCAGAAAACCATGTTGCTGGAGGGTGTACAGTTTAGTGTTTCCGACAGCGCACGCCGCGCAGCAGAAAAAGCCATGATTCCGGTCGCGCTGGCAGAGATGCAGGAACAAGCCGACATCACCGCCAAAACACTGGGAAAAAGCCGCTTCACCATCAAGGAACTGGAATTCGGCAATGCCGCCCCCTCCTATCGCCCGCCCATGATGATGCGCGCTGCAGCGGCCCCCATGGCCAAGGAGATGGACGTCGCCCAGCCAGACTGGCAGCCGGGACAAAGCCAGCTGCAACTGCAGATTACCGGCAAGATCGAACTCAACTAGGGCTTTATGCATGGGCAGCCATGCGCTAAAGTAAGCACATAACGGGCTGAGTTCATCAGCCCGCTTTTATGACCCGCCGAGCACCCTACCACCATGAAACTGATTGCCTCCCTCACCAGCCCGTATGCCCGCAAGGTACGCATTGTGCTGGCCGACAAGAAGATTGATTGCCCGCTGGAAGAGGACATGCCATGGAATCCGGACAGCCAGGTCCCGCATTACAATCCGCTGGGCAAGGTCCCTGTACTGGAATTGGATGACGGCAGCACCCTGTTCGACTCGCGGGTCATCGTGGAATACCTGGACAATATCTCGCCGGTGGCCCGCCTGCTGCCACAGGAAAACCGCCGCCTGATCAATACCCGCCGCTGGGAAGCACTGGCCGATGGCATCACCGATGCTGCTGTGGCCATCGTACTGGAACAGCGCCGCCCGGCGGACAAGCAGATGCCGGAATGGATCGCCCGCCAGCAGGAAAAAGTGGACCGCGGCTTGGCCGCCCTGTCGGCCGATCTGGGAGAGCGCCAGTGGTGCAATGGCGAGAGCTACAGCCTGGCGGATATCGCTGTCGGCTGCTGTCTGGCCTACCTGGGCTTCCGCTTCCCCGCCATCGACTGGCGCACAGACTACCCCAACCTCGCCACCCTGCTGGAGCGATTGTCTACCCGCCAATCCTTCATTGACACCCAGCCACCAGCAGGCTGAGCAAAGCACATAAAAAAACCGGGCCCGTCCCGGTTTTTTGTTTCAGTCCGCACCACGCTCATGACTGCCGCGGTGCCAGCATGATCACGCCCATCCCCAGCAGTGCCAGCAAGGCCCCTAGCAAGTCCCACATCCCCGGCCTTACACCATCGACCAGCCATAACCACAGCAAGGCCGCCACCACGTAAACACCGCCATAAGCGGCATAGACACGCCCTGCGGCTGCCGGATGCAGGGTCAGCAACCAGACAAACAGCAGTAGCGAAAAGGCAGCCGGTAGCAGCAGCCAGATAGAGCCCTGCTGCTTCAGCCACAACCAGGGTAGATAGCAGCCGGTAATCTCTGCCAGCGCTGTCAGGCCAAACAAAAGCAATAACTTCAACAATGCCACCGCGGTTTCCCTTTAAATCCATTTAGCTGCAATGCGGCAAGATCAGCCAGCAGCCTGCGCCAATTCCTGCTGATACACTGCGACCTCTTCGGCCATCCAGCCGGCGAAGTCACGCTGTTTGCGCTGCGAGCTTTCACGTGCTGGCCACACCAGCCAGTGCGGGTAGGGATAAGGCACCACAATATCACTCACCTGCACCAGCGTGCCGGCCTGCAAGGCCGCCTGCACCAGGCTGCGCCGCTCCAGCGCCACCCCCAGCCCCTGCTGCACCGCCTGCAATACCAGATTGGAATCATTGATCCACAAACCGGCCTGGGCCGGTTCGGCCACACCGGCAGCCTGACACCAGCCCATCCAGCTCTCCAACGTGCGTACCACCGGCCCTGCCACAATCGCGGCAGGCGTGCGCGGCAACTGTCCTTGACGGAAGGTCGGCGCAGCGACCACCACCAGTTCGTCGTCAAACAGATGCTGCTGTTGCAGCCCCTCCCAATCGCCCTGCCCCATGCGGATACCAATGTCCACCAGACCCTGACGCAAATCCTGGATATCCAGGCTGGCACGCAGACTGATGCGGTATTGCGGGAAGCGGGCCTGAAAGCGTGGCAGGCGCGGCAGCAGCCAGTGCGCGCCAAACGATGGCAACACCGCCAGCACCAGCTCGCCGTCACGCGGCCGCGCCTGTACCAATCGTGTAGCTTCGGTTAATTCTGCCAGGCCTATTCTCACCTGCAGCGCATAGAGCCGGCCATCTTCAGTCAGCCGTAAACCCCGTCCTTCACGCAGGAACAGCACCACGCCCAGCAGCTCTTCCAGCAGCTTGATTTGCTGACTGATGGCGGAATGGGTCACATGCAGTTCGCTGGCGGCCTGGGTCACGCTGCCCAGGCGGGCCAGTGCTTCAAAACTGCGCAGGGCAGATAGCGGTGGCAAGGGTCTCATGTAAATAAAACTAACATTAATCCCGAATAAATATCAATTTTCAGCAGCCAGGCTGCCGCTTATAGTGAAGTCACCCCCACGAAAGGAGATGACCATGCCCCATTCATTAAGGCTGGAACTGGCAGATGGCGAGCTACTGGTGATACAGCTTTCCCGGCGCTGCCAGCTGTTTGCCCGCAGCGGTTCGCACTGGCTGACGATTGATGGCCGGGACATTTGCCTGCGCGATGGAGAATCTGCCGATCTGCCCGCTGGCAAGTTATTGCTGGAAGGCCGTGGCCAACTGGAAGTACGGCTCTGCGCCAACCAGGCCGAAACGCAACATGCCTGGTTCAGGCTGGGCAGCCACTACCAAACCGTTTGATCAGCAAAGGACAATCATGCAACTGATAGGCATGCTGGACTCTCCTTATGTACGCCGTGTCGCCATCAGCCTGCGACTGATGGACATTCCCTTCAGTCACCGCGCGGTATCGGTATTCCGCCATCTGGCCGAGTTTCAGGCTATCAATCCGGTGGTGAAGGCGCCAACCCTGATTCTGGACGATGGCAGCACGCTGATGGATTCCACCCTGATCCTGGACTATCTGGATGCCTGCCAGCCACAACGCAGCCTGATGCCGCAAGCCCTGCCACAACGCCAGCGTGCGCTGCGCTTGCTGGGACTGGCGCTGGCTGCCATGGAAAAAAGCGTGCAGCTGATTTACGAACTGCAACTCCGTCCGGAAGACCGGCGTCACCAGCCATGGCAAGAGCGGGTGTCTGCCCAACTGCTAGCGGCCTACACCCTGCTGGAGCAGGAATTGACCCGGCAAGCGCTGGACATCACAGCACTGGATCAGGCTGGTATCAGCATCGCGGTCGCCTGGCGCTTCAGCCGTGAGCTCCTGCCACAGCAACTGAACTGGGTAGATTTCCCGCAACTACAGCAATGGAGCACGCAAGCCGAAGCCCTGCCCGCCTTTGTAGCCACACCCTTTGAGTAGGCTATTCTCCGGGCGGCTCTTGCTGTTCCAGTTGCAATAGCAGCGACAGCCGCTGCTCACGCGCCACCTGTTGCCACGGCTGGTCATCCAGCGCGCCTTGCAGCGCCCACAACAAGTTGAGGCTTGCCTGAGGATGGCGTTGTTTCACCAAACGGTAGCTGGCTACCACACCGTACTGGGCCAGCTGTGCGAACGTGACAATGCCGACATCGGCCAGCATCCGCCGTGATGCCGGCCCCAGGTTGCGCCAAGGTTTACTCATGGCCACTCCTTTGCCACGGGATAAATGAAAACCGCCCCAGACACGCGGCAAGCCGGTGATCTGGGGCGGTTTCGGTGTACAGCTGGTCGCGAGCTTAGGCCGACAGCTCCAGCAGCAGCTTATTGATGCGCTTGACGAAGGTGGCCGGGTCTTCCAGCTTGCCGCCTTCTGCCAGCAGGGCCTGGTCGTACAGCACCTGGGCCAGATCAGCCGCACGGCCGGCATCGGATTCTTCAGCCAGACGCTTCACCAGTACATGCTCCGGATTGATTTCCAGCGTAGGCTTGCTGACTTCCACCTTCTGGCCGGCTGCTTTCAGCATACGTTCCAGATGCGCACTCATATCGTGCTCACCGGCAACCAGGCAGGCCGGGCTATCGGTCAGGCGCACGGTAGCGCGCACTTCCTTCACCTTGTCACCCAGCGCGCTCTGCACTTTTTCCACCAGCGGCTTGGCAGCTTCTTCAGCCTGCTTTTGCGCTTGTTTGTCGGCTTCGTCTTCCAGCGCGCCTAGGTCCAGTGTGCCCTTGGCCACCGACTGCAGCGACTTGCCATCAAACTCGAACAGCGAACCCACCACCCACTCATCCACGCGGTCGGTCAGCAACAACACTTCCACGCCCTTCTTCTTGAATACTTCCAGGTGCGGGCTATTGCGGGCAGCGGCCAGGGTATCGGCGGTAATGAAGTAGATCTTGTCCTGACCTTCCTTCATGCGGCCGATATAGTCGTTCAGGCTGACTGCCGGTTCATCGCCGTCCACTGCGGTGGAGGCAAAGCGCAGCAGCTTGGCAATGCGTTCCTTGTTGGCGTGATCTTCACCCACGCCCTCTTTCAGAACCTGGCCGAACTCTTTCCAGAAAGCGGCATATTTCTCGGTCTGATTGGCCGCCAGATCTTCCAGCAGACCCAGCACTTTTTTCACGCAACCGGCGCGAATGGCATCGATATCCTTGCTTTCCTGCAGGATTTCCCGCGAAACATTCAGCGGCAGATCGTTGCTGTCGATCACCCCGCGCACAAAACGCAGGTATTGCGGCATCAGCTTGTCGCTGTCTTCCATGATGAACACGCGGCGTACATACAGCTTGATACCCTGCTTGCGTTCGCGGTCCCACATATCGAACGGCGCACGCGCCGGGATGTACAGCAGCTCGGTGTATTCCTGACGGCCTTCGACACGGGCGTGGCTCCAGGCCAGCGGATCGGTGAAGTCATGCGCCACGTGCTTGTAGAATTCGGTGTACTGCTCGTCGCTGATCTCGTTCTTGCTACGAGTCCACAGCGCAGAGGCCGCATTGACGGCTTCCAGCTCGTCGCTTTCGATCACCTCGCCGTTTTCGCCGTAGCTGCTGCCCTTCTTCATCAGAATGGGGATGGAGATATGGTCGGAATAGGTACGTACGATGCGCTTGAGCGCCCAGTCGGCCAGCAGTTCGTCTTCGCCTTCCTTCAGGTGCAGCACGATGTCGGTACCTCGACCGGCTTTTTCCACCTGTTCCAGCGTGTATTCACCCTCGCCTTGCGATTCCCAGCGGATGCCTTCAGCCGTATTGCTGCCGGCACGACGGGTGGTGAGGCTGACCTTGTCAGCCACGATAAAGGCCGAGTAAAAACCAACGCCGAACTGGCCGATCAGGTTGGCATCTTTCTTGGAGTCACCGGACAGCTGCTCGAAGAAGGCCTTGGTACCGGATTTGGCAATAGTGCCGATATTGGCGATCACCTCGTCACGGCTCATGCCGATGCCGTTGTCGGAGATGGTGATGGTGCGGGCTTCCTTGTCGAAGCTGACCGTGATTTTCAGCTCGGCATCATTCTCGAACAACTCGGGCTTGGCCAGACCTTCAAAACGCAATTTGTCGGCAGCATCCGATGCATTGGAGATGAGTTCTCGCAGGAAGATCTCCTTGTTGGAATACAAGGAGTGGATCATCAGGTGAAGGAGTTGCTTGACTTCGGTCTGAAAGCCCAGGGTTTCTTTCTGTGCGCTCATGGTCTCTATTCATCAGTAGTTGGGTAATGGTGAGCTGACAGATAGGGGCAGTGCTGACCGATTTCAATACCCTTACCCAGAATGCGGTCGCGGCGGGGCACTGCCGGGCAGCTGCAGCAGTTGTGCCACCACGGCAATGGCGACAGCCGCAGGTTGGCGGCTGTCGATACCGGCGATGCCAAGTGGACAGCGTATCGAAGCAATCTGCCCCAGTGGCGAACTGCCCATCAGGCGCAGATTAAAGCTGGCCAGCTTGCTGTGGCTGCCCAGCAAACCGACAAAGCGCGCGTCACCACGCTGCAGTATCTGTTCGACCCAGCAAAAATCCAGCACATCGCTGTGCGTCATCACCAGCCAGCAGGCATCTGCCGGCAAGCGGCTGATCAGTTCCACGCCGCCCTGCAGTGTCGTGATATGGTCCGGGCAATCCGCAGGAAACATAGCCGGCCGGCTATCCAGCCAGAGCAGCCGGACGGGCAGCTCGCCCAGCAGGCGGCTCACCGCGCGTCCGACATGGCCGGCACCGCACAGCACCACAGTCAGCTCGGGAGCGGCCAGATCGTCCTGCAACAGCATCGGCTCGGCCAGCCAGCGCACGCCTTCACCTTTACCGGCAGGCCAGCTGCAGCTGATGGGCAAAGCAGAATCCAGCCGCAGCGTGCGCCGCAATACCCGGCCCTGGCTTCTGGCCTGCCAGGCTAGCTCCAGCCAGCCCTCATCCTGCTTGCCCAGTTTTTCAAACAACAACCACACCTGACCGGCGCAACAATAATCACCAGCCGGCCCCAGATGAAAACACTCGCAATGCCGTACCGCTTGTGGCTCAGCCAGCAGGCGACGGGCATGCATGCTCGCCTGCTGCTCCAGCCAGCCCCCGCCCAGCGAGTCGGCCTGCCAGTCGTCAGCCAGCGCCAGCCGGGCACCGGTTTCACGCGGCACCTGCCCCTGGCTACGCACCACGGTCACCAGCATGGCCTGGCCTTGTTGCGGCAGTTGCCGCCGTAATACGGTCAGCCAATCGCCATCGAGCAGCATCGCCCCTTCCTTTTCATGGCGGCCCGTCAAGCAGGTAATGGACCCGCTGGCAGGCGGGTCGGTTGGTTCAGTATCCCGACGGTTCAGTGTCCCGGCATCGACATCACTTCGGTTGCACTCGCCTCGGACAGATCCTCCTTACTCAAGCCATTAAAAAAGGCATTCAGCACCACCGCAGTCAGACTGGCTAGCAGAATGCCGCTGTGCAATAGCGGAGCCATGCCCGCCGGCATCTGGCCAAAAAAGTCTTTGGCGACGGTGGGAATCATGCCCATGCCCAGGCTGATGGCGACGATGTACAAGTTGTAGCGGTTATGGAAATCCACCCGCGACAACACCTTGATACCAGTAGCCAGCACCATGCCGAACATCACGATACCGGCCCCGCCCAGCACGAAGGGGGGAATGGAGGCCACCACGATGGACATCTTGGGTACCAGGCCGAAGGCGATCAGGATAAAACCTGCCATCACGCACACCCAGCGGCTGCTGACCCCGGTAATGCTGACCAAGCCGATGTTTTGCGAGAATGAGGTATGCGGGAAGGTATTGAACATGCCGCCCACCATCGTCCCCAGCGCATCCACTCGTAGGCCGCGGACCAGATCATCCCGCTTGACCGGACGATCGATGATTTCGCCCAGCGCCAGGAACATGCCCATCGACTCGATGAACACGATCAGCATCACCACGGTGAGGGTAACGATGGACCACAGCTCGAAACGCGGCGCACCAAACTTGAAGGGGGTAATCAGGGCAAACCAACTGGCATCCTGCAAACCGTTGAAATCCACTTTCCCCAACAGCAGTGCAATGCAGAAACCCAGCACCAGCCCCAGCAAGATGGAGATATTGGCCAGGAAACCACGGGCAAAACGGATGATCAGCAAAATGAAGATCAACACGCTGAGCGAGATGCCCAGATAGAGCGGGCTGCCATAATCAGGCGAGCCCAGCCCGCCAGCCGACCAATTGATACCGACACCGATGATGGACAAGCCGATGGAGGTAATCACCACCCCCGTAACCAGCGGTGGGAAAAAGCGGATCAAGCGGCCGATCAGCGGCACCAGCAGCAAAGACAGCAGCCCGGAGGCCATGGTGGCACCAAAGATGCCGGGTAGTCCCAGAGCCGGATTCTGGCCGATGGCGATCATCGGCCCCACCGTGGCAAAAGTCACCGCCATGATGACCGGCATACGGATACCAAAACCCTTGCAGCCCAGGCATTGCAACAGCGTGACCAGACCGCAGCAGAACAGGTCGGCACTGACCAGAAAGGCAATTTGCTCCTTGGGCAAGCCAACCGCACCACCGACAATCAGTGGCACTGCGACCGCCCCGGCATACATCACCAGCACGTGTTGCAAGCCCAGCGTGAACAGCTGCACCAGCGGCAGCTTTTCGTCCACCGGATGAACATTTTGCGTCGAGCTCATCGAGTCTCTCCTTCGCATGAGTCTTCCGCCAGCGCAAAAGACGCTGCACGGGCGGGTGGCTCGCCAGGCGACAGGCGTGACGGGGCCACCCTGTTGCATCAACAACAAGGACTACAGCAGGAACCATCAGGGCTTAAGGCTAGCTGACTGCCTCAATGCGATAGCTTGTGGACAAGGCCACCTCATCGCAGTTGTGCCCGCTACCAACACGGTCGACCACGATGAAATCACCTTCCCGCCCCAGGCTGATCAAGGGGTGATGCCAGCAACCACGGCGATAGTTGACCCCCTGATCCGAATAGGCATGAAAGGCTCGTAGCCCGCTTTCATCCGGCAGGCCATCCGGCAGGCTGGGAGCCACCACCACGATGAAAGGCACACCGTTGCAGGGGATGAAGGATTGGCTGCCCAGCGGGTGGCGCTCGAGCATGCTGATGCTCAAAGGGAAATCAAAGGCGGCACCACGTGCCATGCTGATGGCGGGAAGTCCGCCCTCGCCGAGCACCTCCACCATGCCCAGCTTGTGATAGCGCTGGGTGCTGCCGTTATTGATGGGAAACCAGTCGCTGCCTTCAATCTCAATGACATCACCAAAAGGGGCGAACGCTTCTTTGCTAAGCGCTTCCAGGACAAGCAGGGCCATGGTGTTTCTCCTCTGTAGAATCGGGTTGTCCTATGGCTGCTAATCAAGCAGACGGCCCCAGATGCGCAAGCGGCTCACGCCACCGTCAGGGAAAATGTTCAGCCGCACGTGATTGACCGGCCCCAGCGGGCGGATCTGTTCCCGGTCATAAAAGTGCTGCTTGTCCATGGCGGTTTTCTGCTCGGGCAACAAGGTGTCCCAGAACATGGCCTGGGTCACAATGGACTGATCGGTACCCTGTGTCACCAGCGCAGCCTGAATGGAAACGCTGTCCGGATAATTGCCCTTGAAGTGAGCGGTATCCACCTCGATACGCTCGACAATGGCCATCCGCCCCAGTTGGACGATGCACCAGTCGTTGCCCGGTTCGCGCCGGCGGCGGGTTTCCCAGCCATCCCCCATATTGATGCCACGACCGGGCATGATCAGGCGAAAGGGCACGCCGAAATGAGCATCGTTATAGGCAACAATACGACCGCCATGCTGCAGCGCAGACACTTCATGCAGGGCTGAGCGGTCCTTGCCCTCCCAGTCGCTGGCGGGTTGGCCATACACCCGCAAGCGCGCCACGCCGCCATCCGGATAGATGTGCAGCCGCAGATGCGTCCACACCCGTGCGTCATCAATGGCAAAAAAGTGATGCGCGCTGCTACCCAACGCTGCTGCCGGCAGGATTTCGGTCCATACCGTGTGCTCATCAGGTGAACCCGCGAGATGGCAAGCTTCCACCGAAGCAGCCGGCGGGAAATTGCCGGTAAAATGGCTGGTATCGATATCCAGCCCCCTGATCACGCCAGGCAGGCCCAACTGGATGACCGCATGATCATGCCCGCCATTGCGGCGACGGCGCGTCTCCCAGCCATCCATCCATTTGCCGTGATCGTCAAACTTGCCCACCACGAATACCGGTGACGATGACTGCAGCATGCGCTCTGCCGGCGCAAACCACTCATCCGAGCAGGACAGCACACAAGCGCCGAAATCAGGATCGGCCAGATTGGCATGGCGACGGGCAAACTCCGGTAATTCAACCGGCGCCGCAGGTAAAACAGTCGCCGTGGGATGCAATGCAATATTCATGATGTCTCTCCTTTATTTTTGCTTTACCACCAACAAGATTTGCTACTGACTACTCCTTCACAAGACAACGCTGGCCAAGGTCTGCCCCAGCAGCACGCCGCCCATCACCACAAAACAGATTGCCGAAGCCATCAGGAACAAGCGACGCAACGTGGCCATACTGGCCAACAATCGGCTGGCCAGCAGGCCATAAGCGAGCTTGCACAACAGATCAACCACCATCCAGCCCAGCACCATCCACAGCAGCTGTGGCAACAAGGGCCTGGATGGCGTCATGAATTGCGGCAGCAAAGCCAGAAAAAAGGCGATGTCCTTGGGATTGCTGATACCCAGCAGAAAGGCTTTGGAAAAAAGGTGGGCCCGGCCCTGGCGACTATCAGCCGCACTCGCCGCAACACCACGCCCCTGCCAGGTACGGATGCCCAGATAAAACAGATAGCAGGCACCGATGGCTTGCAGCAGCAGGAAGCTGCGCGGCGATGCCAGCAACAATGAGCCGATACCCAGCGCCGACAGTAGCAGTAGGCTGACCGAAGCCAGTACGCCACCAACAAAACCGGGCCAGCTTTTCCAGACGCCAAACTGCAGGGCGTTGCCCACCATGAATAGCGACAATGGTCCAGGGACGGCGATGACCACCGCGATGGCCAATAGATAGAAGCCCAGAGTTTCCGGACTCATACGCAGACGCTTTCCGGCAGCAATGCTTCCAGACGCAAACGCCCGATACGATAGATCTGCTCCAGGCACTCGCGCCGTTCCTCCTCCACACCCAGTTGCAAACGGCGTTCGAATTCGCGGATGATGCCCGCCCGGTCATACCCCCGTACCGCCAGGATGAAAGGAAACCCGAACTTGCTGTGGTAGGCACGGTTCAGTTCGGTCAGGTGGGCAAACTCCTCCGGACTGCATTGATCAAGCCCGGCCCCCGCTTGCTCGGTGGTCGACTCTACAGTCAGTTCGCCGCGTATCGCCGCCTTGCCGGCCAGCTCCGGGTGAGCCCGGATCAGCGTCATCTGCGCACCATAGCCGGCTTTTTCCACTTCGCCGGCCATGACGGCGGCCAGCTCCGCCACCGAATGGAAAGGACGCAAGGCAGCCGTACGCTCCGCCACCCATGGCGAGTGTTCAAAGATACCGCCCAGAACAGCGACAAAAGCATCAAATGGCAGCTGGTTCAACAATGACAGGGTGAGAGGCTGGCTCATCGGCAGGACTCCAGGTCGGGGTGGGGATGATGACGCAGCCAGTGATGGGCGATATCGACACGACGGCATACCCATACCCATTCATGCTGCTGCACATAATCAAGAAAACGCTGTAATGCGGCAAAACGCCCAGGGCGACCAATCAGCCGGCAGTGCAGGCCGATGGACAGCATGGCCGGGGTGGTTTCGCCCTCGGCATACAGCACGTCGAAGCTATCCTTCAGATACTGGAAAAAGTGCTCACCGGTGTTGAAGCCCTGCGCTGAGGCAAAGCGCATATCGTTGGCATCCAGGGTATAGGGCACCACCAGGTGAGGCTTGCGCTGGCCATTGGCCAAGTGCACTTCAGTCCAGAAGGGCAGCTCGTCGCCATAGTGGTCTGCGTCGTAGAGAAATCCGCCCTCCTCCACCACCAGCCGTCGGGTATTCGGGCTGTCGCGTCCGGTGTACCAGCCAGCCGGATGCGATCCGGTCAGCCGGCTGACGATTTCCACGCAGCGCTGCATGTGCTCGCGCTCCAGGCTGACATCGGCATTTTGATAATGCAGCCAACGATAGCCATGACAGGCCAGCTCATGCCCCAGCTCCACGAAGGCGGCCGCCGCTTCCGGATTGCGTTCCAGCGCCATGCCCACGGCAAACACTGTCAGCGGCAGCTCACGCTTTTCGAACTCACGCAAAATGCGCCATACCCCCACCCGCGAGCCGTACTCATACAGGCTTTCCATCGACATGTGCCGTGCAGGGTAGGCCGCTGCGCCAACGATTTCGGAGAGAAACTGTTCGGATAGCGCATCGCCGTGCAGCACATTGCTTTCCCCTCCTTCCTCGTAGTTGAGGACAAACTGCACGGCCACCCTGGCCTGGCCTGGCCAGTTCACCTTGGGCCGCTGGCGGCCATAGCCGATCATGTCTCGCGGATACGCCTGTTGCATGCGTTCAACTCCTTGGTCTTGGGCACCTAAAGCTGGCGATGAAACATCGTCCATGGGTCAGGTATATTTCTGTCGGCAAAATGCATGCGCTGCTCACAATCCTGCAAATGCTGCCGCATGGCTTGCTGCGCGCCTTGCCGGTCTCCCTGCGACAGCCGCTGCAGAATCTGCTCATGCTCATCGAATGAGCAGGCACTGCATCCCGGCTTGTCGTACAGGGCAATGATGAGCGAGGTGCGCGAACACAAGCTGTTCATCAATTCGGTCAGTACCTCGTTTTCCGCCAGCCGAACCATCTGCACATGAAAGGCATTGGACAGACGTATCCAGCTGACCCGGTCCTGCCGTTCGAATGCAGCCCGCTCCTGTCGCACCATTTGCCACAACTGCTGCAGACGCTCTGGCAAATCGGGCAGGCTCAGCAATTTATCCAGAATGGCTGCTTCCACCATGCGTCTGGCCTCAAACACATCGCGGGTTTCCTTGATATCCGGCTGGGCCACAAATGCGCCGCGATTAGGCTGCAGCTCGACAATCTTGTCATGTTGCAACTGGGCCAATGCGGCACGTACCGTGCCACGCGAACAGGCAAAAACATCACACAACACGGCCTCGGTCAGCTTGACGCCTGGCCGCAAACGCTGGTCGATCACCGCATCGAATATTTCCAGATACAGCCGCTCTACTTCGCCTGGGGACTGATTTTCGTCCCGCAGGCTGGAAGCCGGCGGAGCAGAAATCTCCCCCTCACTCTCCGGTACAGGTCGTTGATGATTGTTCATTTTTTCAATTTCCACAATACGGTAATCACTTCCAAAATATTGTTGACAATTATCGACAGGATAAAACAATATCGTCAACTCCAATCGCCCATGCTTTGCACAACAACAACAGCCCGCCATTCAAAAACTGCGCAGGGCTGGTACACAGGAGACAAACAGATGGGAAAACTTTCCACACACGTGCTGGACACCATGCATGGCCGCCCGGCTGCCCAGGTGCGGTGCGAGCTGTACCGGATACAAGGAGATGGGCGCACGCTACTGCGCCATTTCGACACCAATGAGGATGGCCGCAGCAACGAGCCGCTGCTGTCCGGTGACACGATGCAGGCCGGGGTATACGAACTGGTTTTTCATGCAGGCGACTACTTTGCAAGCCAGGGAGTGCATTTGGCAAAACCCTGCTTTGTCGATCAGGTGGTGCTGCGCTTCGGCATTGCCAACCCGGCTGAAAACTATCATGTCCCGCTTGTCGTCACGCCCTGGACCTACTCGACCTATCGCGGTAGTTGACCCCTACTTTCTATCAGGAACTTCACTCATGGAAAGCTACCTCCTCGAGTTCGGCAACCTGCTGCTACGCTGGTTGCACGTGATCGCCGCCATTGCCTGGATTGGCGAGTCCATCTACTTCGTCATGCTGGACAACAGCCTCAGTACACCCAAAGGAGAGCAAGACCCGCGCTATGACCTGCTGGGTGAGATGTCGTCAGTACACGGCGGCGGCTTTTACCATAACCAGAAATATCTGACCCGCCCGCCCTTCCCGCTCGACAACAAATTGCACTGGTCATTCTGGAAGTCCTATACCACCTGGCTATCCGGATTCGCCTTGTTCAGTCTGCTGTATCTGAGCAACCCGGCAGTTTATCTGGCCAACCCGTCCAGCCCCTGGGCCTGGGCAGCGGTACTCACGCCAGCGGAGGTAAACGTTGCGGCCATTGCCCTGCTCATTGTCGGCTGGCTGGTTTACGACGAACTATGCCGGCGCATCAGCCCGGAAATGCAGCGTGATGGCCTGCTGAGCGTGGCGGTTGCCCTCATGATGGCCGGCGTGGCCTACTTCAGCTCCCATGTATTTCAGGGACGCGCTGCTTTTCTGCTGACCGGTGCGGTCATGGCCACCTGCATGTCGGCCAATGTGCTGTTCTGGATCATCCCTGGGCAGCGCCGCATGGTGGCCGCACTACAGGCCGGGGAAGCACCCAACCCGCTGGACGGCAAGCGAGGCAAGCAAAGATCGGTGCATAACACCTACTTCACCCTGCCGGTAGTGTTCCTGATGATCAGCAACCACTATGCCTTTGCCTATAGCAATGACACGGCCTGGTTCATCATGGTGTTGTTCATTTTGGCCGGAGCCTTGATCAGACAATATTTTGTGTTGCGTCATCGCGGTCAGAACGTACTGACCCTGCCGGCAGCCAGTGCCATCATGCTGCTGGTCGTTGGCATGATTGCCGCACCTTCCAGCACACCGAGCGACAGCGCTAATTCCAACCCGGTCACGGCCAGGAGCAATACGGCCCCTTCTGCCAGCACGACGGCGAGCGACAAGGGCAAGGACAGCGGGATGCAAAACGTTGCCGGTGTGCTGCAAGAACGCTGTATCGCCTGCCATGCCGCCAAGCCAACCCAGCCTGGCTTTGCCGCGCCGCCGGCGGGTATCAGGCTGGATAATGAGCGCGACATCCGCTTGCATTACCTCAAGATCAAACAGGCTGTCGCCAGTAAATACATGCCGCTCGCCAATACCACCAAGATGAGCGATGAGGAGCGCCAGCTGATTGCCCAGTGGCAGCCATAAAACCCACAGGCAACAAGCTGTCGGGCAGATTAGCTGAATGAAGCGGTGTAATCCTGCCTAACGTGATAAGCAGCCTTGTCAGCAAGAAAAAGGGGCGGATTTCTCCGCCCCTTTTCTACATCTGCTCTGCCTGATGGTTTGCCACTACCCCGTTACTGGGCAGGGATGGCAAAGTCCGACAATTGTTCCAGTGCCCTGACCATGGCGCTGTGATCCCATGCAGCCCCCCCTTGTGCCACACAACTATTGAATAGTTGCTGCGCCAGCGCCGTTGCCGGCAAAGCCAGTGCCATTTTCTGGGCACTGGACAAGGCCAGATTCAAGTCCTTCTGATGCAGGGATATCCGGAAGCCAGGATCAAAAGCCCGTTTGACCATGCGCTCGCCATGCACTTCGAGAATCCTGGACGAAGCAAAGCCACCCAGCAATGCCTGGCGCACTCTGGCCGGATCAGCACCGGCACGTGCCGCAAACAGCAGGGCCTCGCCCACAGCCTCTATCGTGAGCGCCACAATCATCTGATTGGCTACCTTGGCTGTCTGGCCATCACCATTTTCACCGACACGGGTGATGTTCTTGCCCATCAATTGCAGCACAGGCAGCAACTGCTCGAACACGGCCTGTGGCCCACCCACCATGATGGACAGGGTTGCCGCCTTGGCTCCCACCTCGCCACCGGATACCGGTGCGTCCAGATAGTGGCCACCCAATTGTTCGATACGGCGGGCGTACTGCTTGGTGTCCAATGGAGAAATCGAAGACATATCCACGATAACCTTGCCGGTCAGCTCGGCCTCTGCCACACCGCCGGCGCCAAACAATACCTCGCCGACATCCGGGGTGTCCGGCAACATCAAGATGATGACTTCTGCCTGCTGGGCCACCTGCCTGGCAGTTTCACACAAGGTCAGGGGCTGGGCCGCCAGGGACGACGGCAGGCCGCTGCGCGAACTGACAAACAAGGCATGGCCGGCTTGTACCAGATGCCCAACCATGGGTGCGCCCATGATGCCCAGTCCGATGAATCCTATCTTCATTGCCATCTCCTTCTCTCTGTTCAGGAAAGATACTGCTCGGCCCAGGCAAGACCGGCCTGGGTGCCATTGCGCGGTTTGTACTCGCAGCCAACCCAACCCTGATAGCCGATTTCATCCAGCAAGCTGAACAGGTAGGGATAGTTTATTTCGCCAGTTCCGGGTTCGTGCCGCCCCGGGTTGTCCGCCAGTTGGATATGAGCAATATGCGCCAGCTGCGACTGCAAGGTTTGCGCCAGCTCTCCTTCCATGCGCTGCATGTGATAGATGTCGTACTGGACAAACAGATTATCGCTACCAATATCCCGTATCAGGTCCAGAACCTGGCGAGTACGGGATAGCGCAAATCCCGGGATATCAAAGGTATTGATGGCCTCAACCAGCAATTTGATACCCTCAGCGCGCAACGCACTGGCAGCAAACCGCAAATTGTTGTGTTGGGTCTCCTCCACCATGTCGGCATCAACCCCTGCCGGACGAATGCCCGCCAGAACATTCAGTTGGCGACATCCCAAAGCCTTGGCATAAGCGATAGCCTCGCCCACGCCATCCTGAAACTCGCCGACACGATCAGGCAGGCAGGCAATGCCGCGCTCTCCTGCCTCCCAATTTCCGGCAGGAAGGTTATGCAGCACCTGTACCAGTTGATGTTTGTCCAGCAGTTCGGCCAACTGCTGCTTGTCGTAGGCATAGGGAAACAGGTACTCCACGCCACCAAAGCCGGCATGGGCTGCCGCCTGAAAGCGCGACAGGAAATCGACCTCGCCAAACAACATCGTCAGATTGGCAGCAAATCTTGGCATAAGACTCTCCGGATAAAGATGGCGCTCACATCAGACCGGCAGGTCGATGATGTCTTCGAACTCGTTGATGGCATTGATTTCTGCCCCCATGGCGATATTGGTTACTCGTTCCAGAATCACCTCCACCACGACCGGCACCGCATGCTGCTCCATCAGTCGCTGCGCCTCGGCCAAGCCCGCCGCCAGTTGCTCGGGATCACGGACACGCACGGCCTTGCAGCCCAGCCCTTCAACCACACGAACGTGATCGACACCATAGCTGCCCAGCTCTGGGGCATTGATGTTTTCAAAACTCAGCTGTACGCAGTAGTCGATATCAAACTGGCGCTGTGCCTGACGGATCAAACCCAGGTAGCTGTTGTTCACCAAAACATGGATGTAAGGGACGCGGAACTGTGCGCCAACGGCCAGTTCCTCCAGCATGAACTGGAAATCGTAGTCGCCGGAAATGGCTACCACCGCGGTGGATGGATCCGCCACCTTGGCACCAATGGCGGCCGGAATGGTCCAGCCCAGCGGGCCGGCCTGGCCGCAATTGATCCAGTTGCGCGGGTGATAGACATGCAGGAATTGCGCAGCCGCAATTTGCGACAGGCCGATGGTGCTGACATAGCGGGTGTTCTTGCCAAAAAAGCGGTTCATTTCTTCATACACCCGCATCGGCTTGATCGGCCTATCCGTATGGTTACTGCGTCGCAGCATGCTGCTCTTGCGGCGCTGGCAGTCATCCAGCCACTGCGGGCGCGTCGGCAAGCGCCCTTGTTCCTGCCATTCGCGGGCAATGTCGATCAGCAACGCCAGCGCGCTGGCGGCATCGGACACAATGCCGAAATCGGGCGCAAACACCCGGCCAATCTGGGTGGGTTCGATATCGATATGTACGAACTTGCGTCCGGCGGTATAGACATCGACCGAACCGGTATGGCGATTGGCCCAGCGATTGCCGATACCCAAGACAAAATCCGCCGCCAGCAGGGTGGCGTTGCCGTAGCGGTGGGCGGTTTGCAGACCAGCCATCCCGGCCATCAGCGAATGGTCGTCCGGTATGCAGCCCCAGCCCATCAAGGTGGGAATCACCGGCACCTGCACGATCTCAGCAAAGGTGGTCAGTAGTGCCGCAGCATTGGCATTGATGATGCCGCCTCCGGCCACGATCAGCGGGCGCTCCGATTCGACCAGCATGGCCAATGCCTTTTCCAGCTGGGCGCGACTGGCGGCAGGCTTAAACACTCCCAGCGGCTGATAGGTATCCGGATCAAAATCGATCTCGGCCATCTGCACATCGAAAGGCAGATCAAGCAACACCGGGCCGGGGCGTCCGGAACGCATCAGATGAAATGCCTGCTGCAAGGCACCCGGCAGTTGGGCAGGCTCCATCACGGTTGTCGCCCATTTGGCGACCGGGCGCGCGATCTCCTTGATGTCGACTGCCTGGAAATCTTCCTTATGCAAGCGCGAACGCGGTGCCTGACCGGTGATGCACAGGATGGGAATGGAGTCGGCCGCAGCAGAATACAGGCCAGTAATCATATCGGTGCCCGCCGGACCGGACGTGCCGATACAGACACCAATATTGCCGGCACGGGCACGGGTATAGCCCTCGGCCATGTGCGATGCACCTTCCACATGACGCGCCAGCAAATGCCGGATACCGCCGATTTTTTTCATGGCGGCATACAGCGGATTGATGGCGGCTCCCGGCACGCCAAAGGCCGTGTCCACCCCCTCCTTGATCAAGATATGTACGGCTGCTTCGATTGCTCGCATTTTGGCCATGGATTGCTCCTGAATTAGGCAGGCCTTACCACCTTGGTCATGGCCCGGCATGGCTTCAACTATCCCGCAGCACGGAAACATAGTCAACAAATAATGGAAATCGTTTCCATTATTTTTATTTTTTATATTTTACTCATTAAAATCATGCAATTACTAAAATTAAAATAAAGAAAACAAATACCAAAAAATCAAAAAAATCGCCACGTCGTCAGTAATTGCTACACCCAACTGTACCTAAGGCGTAAAATCGCAGCCAACTTCCCCATCCGCCCACGCCAAGAGGATATATGGCCAAAGCCGACAGCACCCCGCGTACTCCCACCCGTAAACGCGCAGAAGGCGGAAGCGCTAGCACAGGCCAGGTTCAGTCACTGACCCGGGGCTTGGTATTGCTGGAGCGGATTGCCGAAGCGCCTGCCGGCATCATGCTGACTGACCTCTCCATGCAAGTGGGCCTGCCCAACTCCACCACCCATCGCTTGCTCAGCACCATGCAGCAAATGGGTTTTGTACAACAAACCGGCGATCTGGGACTGTGGAGCATAGGCGTGCGCGCCTTTACCGTAGGCAGCGGCTTTCTGGGTAGCCGCGATCTGTCCACCCTCGCCATGCCGGTATTGCGCCGAACCATGGAGGCTGCAGGTGAAACCAGCAATCTGGTGGTATTCGATACCGATGCCTGGCAAAGCGTGGTGGTCGGCCAAGTGCAATGCCGCGAACTGATGCGCATGCTGGCCCCGATTGGCGGCCGTCTGCCGCTACACGCCTCTGCTGCTGGCAAGGCTTTTCTGGCCGCCCAGGATGCAGAACACCTGAACCGTATCTTGCAAAAAACCGGCTTGCCGCATTACACCGAGCACACCATCACCACCCCCGCCCTGCTAAAAGAACAGCTACTGCGGGTTCAGCAACAGGGCTTCGCTTTTGACGATGGCGAACATGCACTTGGGCTGCGTTGCGTAGCCAGCTGCATCTACGACGAAAGCGGTCAGGCATTCGCCGCCATCTCGGTATCCGGCCCCAAATCGCGCATCCCGGACGAGCGCATCACCCACCTGGGATCGCTGATCATGCAGGCGGCCAGCGAAATCACCCAGCGCTATGGTGGCAAACCCAGAAAAAGCAGCTGAACTCCGCCGGCCAGCAATAAAAAAAGCTCTGCAATCAATTGCAGAGCTTTTTTCTGATATTGCCACAACCGTTATTTGTCGCGCAGCCCCGCCGGCAGGGCGAACACGGTCGACTCTTCCACGCCATCCAGTTCAGTAATCTCTCCTGCACCATACTGGCGGATCTGATCGATGACAGCCTGCACCAGCACTTCCGGCGCACTGGCCCCGGCAGTCACGCCCACACGCTGCTTGCCAGCAAACCAGGCTTCCTGCAGCAGGCTGGCATTATCGACCATATACGCCTCAACCCCCTTCAGCGCGGCGACTTCACGCAGGCGATTGGAGTTGGAGCTGTTGGGCGACCCCACCACAATCACAATATCGCACTCGTTGGCCAGCACCTTGACCGCATCCTGACGATTCTGCGTGGCATAGCAGATATCGTCCTTCTTCGGACTGGTAATGCCAGGGAAACGCGCTTTCAGGGCGACAATGATGTCGCGGGTTTCATCCACTGACAGCGTGGTCTGGCTGACATAGGACAGTGCTTGCGGATTGCGCACCTGCAAGTTGGCGACATCGGCAACGTTCTCCACCAGATACATGCCTCCCTCCACCTGCCCCATGGTGCCCTCGACCTCAGGATGACCGGCATGACCAATCATCACGATTTCCATCGCCGCCTGGTGCATGCGCTTCACCTCGACATGCACCTTGGTCACCAGCGGACAGGTGGCATCGAATACTTGCAGCCCCAGCGCTTCGGCCTCGGCCCGCACCGACAAGGGCACACCATGTGCCGAATAGACCAGGGTGCTGCCTGCCGGTACATCTTTCAGCTCTTCAATGAACACCGCGCCCTTGGCACGCAGGTTTTCCACCACGAAGCGGTTGTGCACCACCTCGTGGCGCACATAAATGGGAGCCCCAAACTTCTCGATGGCACGCTCGACGATGGCGATGGCCCGGTCTACCCCGGCACAAAAGCCACGGGGATTGGCCAGCATGATGGTCTTCGTCATCAGCAATCCTTACAGAAAGACCGCCGCCAACGGCGACGGTGCGAAAACAGGTATCAGGCAGATTTGGGCTGTTTCATGCTGTCCAGCACCATCAAGACGGCACCGACACAGATGAAAGAGTCAGCCAGATTGAAGGCCGGGTAGTACCAGCTGTTGTGGTAATGCACCAGGATGAAATCCACCACATGGCCATAAGCCAGGCGGTCGATCACATTGCCGATGGCACCACCGATGATAAAGCTGGCGGCGACATTCATCAGGCTGGTAAAACGCCCCTTGATGATGTTCCAGCCCAGATAGCCGGACACGCCCAGCGCCAGCAGAGTGAACAGATATTTCTGCCAACCGCCAGCATCTCGCAGAAAGCTGAAGGCGGCTCCCGGATTGTAGATCAGGGTAAAGCTGAAATAGCCGGGAATGACATCCCGCATTTCACCAAACTGGTACTGACTGTTGAAATAGATCTTGGACAACTGGTCCAGCACGATGACCAGCAGCGCCAGCCCCATCCACTTGGGCCAGCTTTTGGCGTGAGGCGCACTCATTACGGATTCCATTGCATTACATCCCTTGCCGCTAGGACGCTCCCGGGCCCAGACCCGGGAGCTCACTCAGGCGAGGTCAGGCGTGAGCCCGGCTTTCGCCCTTGCCATCGATATTGTCCACGCAGCGTCCACACACCGCGCCATGACCAGCATGTGACCCGACATCGGCACGATAGTGCCAGCAGCGCTCACATTTCTGATAAGTGGACGGCGTAACCGTAATGCGGGTTTCATCCGCTTCCTTGACCCGTGCGGCCGACACGATCAGCACAAACTTCAGATCATCGCCAAGGCTGGCCAGTTGCTGATACAGATCGCCCGCGGCTTCGATATCCAGCTCGGCCTGCAGCGAAGAGCCCAGTTGATCAGCACTGCGCAACTCTTCAATCTGCTTGTTGGCCTGGGCGCGCAGGCTGCGAATGGCATCCCACTTCTGCTGCAAGGCTTGCTCGCTGGCGCTGCTCAGGGCCGGGAACTCGTGCCAGGTATGGAAGAGCGTGGACTCTTCCTCGCTCTTGGTCAGCACTTCCCACGCTTCGTCAGCGGTAAAGCACAGCACCGGCGCGATCAGCAGCAGCAGGCTGCGGCTGAGATGGTACAAGGCAGTCTGGGCGCTGCGGCGGGCACGGCTGTCGGCCTGGGTGGTGTAAAGACGATCCTTGATGATGTCGAGGTAGAACGCGCCCAGATCCTCCGAGCAATAGTTCACCACGTCCTGCATCGCATGATGGAAGGCATAACGGGTGTACAGCTCGCCCGCTACGCGCTCTTGCACCTGGCGCGCCATCAGCAAGGCGTACTGATCCAGCTCCAGCATTTCGCCAAACGGCACGGCATTGTCCAGCGGATCGAAATCCGACAGATTGGCCAGCAGGAAACGCAGGGTATTGCGCAGGCGGCGGTAGCTCTCGGTCACCCGCTTGAGGATTTCATCGGAAATCGCCAGCTCACCGGAATAATCGGTAGAAGCCACCCACAGGCGCAGGATGTCAGCACCCAGGCTGTCGTTCACCTTTTGCGGTGCCACCACATTGCCCTTGGACTTGGACATCTTCAGGCCCTTGCCATCCACCACGAAGCCGTGGGTCAGCAATTGCTTGTAGGGCGCGCGGCCAATGGTGGCGCAGCCGGTGAGCAAGGAGGACTGGAACCAGCCGCGATGCTGGTCGCTGCCTTCCAGGTACAGGTCGGCCGGCCACGCCAGCTCGGCACGCTGCTTGAGCACGGCAAAGTGGGTAGAGCCGGAATCAAACCATACGTCCAGCGTGTCGGAAAGCTTGCGGTATTCCTCGGCCTCGTCGCCCAGCAGTTCGCGCGCATCCAGGCTGAACCAGGCTTCAATACCCTGCTGTTCGATGCGCAGCGCCACTTCTTCCAGCAAAGCCAGCGAACGCGGATGCAGCTCACCGCTTTCCTTGTGCACGAAGAAGGTCATCGGCACGCCCCAGTTACGCTGGCGCGATACGCACCAGTCAGGACGATTGCCAATCATGGCTTCCAGACGGGCACGCCCCCAGGCCGGGAAGAATTCGGTGGCATCGACGGCGCTCTTGGCACGCTCACGCAGTGCCACACCATCCTCGCCAGCCTTGTCCATGCCGATGAACCATTGGGCTGTCGCACGGAAAATGATGGGGGTCTTGTGACGCCAGCAGTGCGGGTAGCTATGCAGCAGGCGCGCCTGATGAATCAGGGTGCCATGTTGCTCCAGGGTTTCGATGACCTTGGGGTTGGCTTCCCAGACCGTCAGGCCGGCAAACAGTTCGGTGGTGGACTTGTAGCGGCCATCGTCGGCAACCGGGTTGTCGATCGGCAAGCCATACTGCTGCCCCACCTGGAAGTCTTCCAGACCGTGCGCCGGCGCGGTATGCACCAGACCGGTACCGGCATCAGTAGTGACGTGGTCGCCACAAATCAGCGGCACGCTGCGTGCATAGAACGGGTGTTGCAACTGAATCATGTCCAGTTGCGCACCGGTGGTTTCGCCCAAGACGACGGTTTCGGAGAAGCCGTAGCGCTGCAGGGCCGACTCTGCCAGCTCCTTGACCAGGATCAGCTTGCCCTTGGGGGTGGCGATCAACTGGTAAGTCAGCGTGGCACTCACCGCCACCGCCTGGTTGGCCGGCAGGGTCCATGGCGTGGTGGTCCAGATAACCGCTTGGGCATCGCTCACCTGCTCTTCGGTCAAGCCAAACGCTACTGCCAGCTTGTCGCTGTCCAGTACCTTGAAACCAACATCAATGGCCGGAGAATTCTTGTCTTCGTATTCGACTTCAGCCTCGGCCAGTGCCGAGCCGCACTCGATACACCAGTGCACCGGCTTCTCGCCCTTGAACAGATAGCCATTGCTGCAGATCGTACCCAGCGTGCGCACGATGTCGGCCTCGGTCTTGAAGTCCATGGTGAGATAGGGATTATCCCAATCACCCAGCACGCCCAGACGGATGAAGTCCTTTTTCTGGCGGGCAATCTGCTCCTTGGCATACTCGCGACACAGTTCGCGGAATTTTGCCGCCGGAATCGCTTTGCCATGCAGCTTTTCCACCATCAGCTCGATGGGCAGGCCATGACAATCCCAGCCCGGCACATAGGGGGCATCAAAGCCGGCCAGCGTCTTGGAGCGGACGATAATATCCTTCAGCACCTTGTTGACGGCATGGCCGATATGGATGTCGCCGTTAGCATAGGGCGGGCCATCGTGCAGAATGAATTTGGGACGGCCAGCTGACAGTTTGCGTACCTTGTCGTAGCGCTTCTGTTCCTGCCAGCGCTTGACCCAGGCAGGTTCGCGCTTGGCCAGATCCCCTCGCATAGCGAACGGGGTATCCAGCAGGTTGACGGTTTTACGGTAATCGATGCTCATGCCTGCTCTCGCTGCAAACTGGTCAAATAGGTATGGGCACTGGCAGCATCGCGTTCGATCTGCGCCACCAATGCCGGCAAATTGTCATAGCGCTCTTCATCGCGCAGTTTCTTCAGGAAGCGCACCGTGACGCGCTGGCCATACAGATCGCCAGAGAAATCAAACAGATGTGCTTCCAGCTTGTAGTCGCTACTGGTGCTGACCGTGGGGTTCAGCCCCAGACTGGCCACACCACCCTTGCGACCAAGGGGAGTCTCTACTTCTACCACAAACACGCCCTGCAAGGCCGGCTTCAAATGTGGAAGATGGACATTGATGGTGGGAAAACCGATAGTTCTCCCCAGTTTCTTCCCATGCATCACCTTGCCGGATATCTGATAGCAACGTCCCAACAAGGCATTGGCTGCATCCAGGTCACCCAGTGCCAGCCGCTCCCGCACCAGCGTGCTGGAGGCGCGCTCTCCCTGGACCAGTACCGACGGCATGGCCTCGGTAACAAAATCCGGACAGGCAGATAGCAAGTCGAAATTACCCTTGCGGGCAGCACCAAACTGGAAATCATCACCGATCAGCAAATAGCGGGTTTTCAGATCGCGCACCAGCACATCACGGATGAAAGCGTCTGCGCTCATCCCGGAAAAACGCTGGTTGAAACGAAAGACAAACACATAATCCAGCAAGCCCAGTTCGCGCAGAAAGGCAAACTTGTCGCGCAAGGTGGACAGCCTGGCCGGCGGATTGCTACGGGTGAAAAACTCGCGCGGGTGTGGTTCGAACGTCAGTAGCGCAGTGGGCAAGGAACGGGCCTTGGCCTCTTCCTTGAGTCGCTGCAGCATGTGCTGGTGGCCCAGATGCACACCATCGAAATTACCGATGGTCAATGCGCAGCCAGCGAGCCCAAAGCGTCGCGGGTCTCCTAGAAATACCTGCATGTGCTGCCTAGTCCTGAAAACCTACGATTGTAGCCGTGGGCACCGCGCAGCGTCCAGCCAAGTGCAAAAGACGAGCAAAACAAAAAAGCCCCACGTCTGTGGGGCTTTTCAGGTCTACCGGAGCAGATTACTGCTGGGTGGTAACCTTAACAGCGTCGATGACTACGTCAACACGACGATCCGGCTCGATGCAGGCCTTGATTTCAGCATTTTGCTTCTTGTTCTTGGCATACTTCGGGAACTTGGACTTGCACTCGTCGCTCATCTTGGCATCAGCTTTGCCCTTGCCAACTGCAGCAACCTTCTCAGCCGGTACGCCGGCATTTACGAAGTATTCCTTAACAGCATCAGCACGCTTCTGGGACAGAGCGTTGTTGTACTTGTCGCTACCCATGAAGTCGGTGTAGCCGTCAATTTCAACACCGTTCAGAACGCCTTGACCAGCGTGAGCCTTCAGCTTGGCAACCAGCGGATCCAGTTCGTTCTTGGCATCAGCACGCAGGGTAGCCTTGTCGAAGTTGAACAGAACCTTGGCGGACAGGGTTACATGTTCCTTCACGGAAACCGGAGCAGCCTTCGGAGCTTGCGCTACCGGGGCAGCCGGCTTAGCAGCTTCGCGATCGCCACACTCAACCAGGCCATCCTTGGCCTTGTCGAAGTAGGTGGTGTGCCAGCATTCGCCGTAGTTGTTACGGGAAACGGCATCAGTGGTTTGATCTACGGTGTAGCCCGGCTTAGCTGCGAACGCGCTAGCAGAAACCAGCAGAGCAGCAACCAGGGCGCTCAGTTTCAGCTGTTTAGTCATATTATTCCCTCTTTTATCTATGAATCGGTATTGATGCGGTTGACGCAAACACCACGCGGACAATTCTACTGCAAACAACAGGGTAAGCGCCAAACTGTGTTTATGCAGTTAACGGGCACTATAGAAATGCGTCCACCCGGTGTCAACACAGCGCGACGGCTGTCACTGCCAAAATGTTGCAAAAAAGCATCAGAATTCAGGCCGAGCTCAGCACTTCTGTATCATTCACACGACACTATCACAACGATGTTACACGACGACGAAACAAGGGAACCGGTTCTCGATGGGTAGACTGGTAGCGTTCCGTGAAGGTGTCATATCCGGACAGTGCAGTATCAATCGCTTTGCCATCCTTGATTTCAAAGGCATTGAAGCCAACCTGCCAGAGATAGTGCAGCAAATCCACCCACACGTCGCCCAGAGCTCTTAACTCACCGGCATAGCTGTATCGTTCGCGCAACAGTCGTCCCAGACTGTATCCGCGACCATCGGTAAATGCCGGGAAATCCACCGCTACCAGCGGCAATGCAGCCAAGTCCGCAGCCAGCAGCTGCGGATCATCCGCCGGAGCCAGCCAGACAGCAGTTTTACCTGGACGAGCTTGCCAGACAGCCTTGTCAGCCAGCCATTGCGATAGTGGAACAATCACGTCGACGTCGGCTGCCACTGCCGGGTACTGCCCTTCGGCATCCGCTCGCAGGATTTGCCAGCCATCCTGAACAATCTGGCCGTCTTTAATGATGCTTTGCATAAACGCGTTCCTTGAAGGGGTCGAGGCCAATGCGGCGTACGGTTTCGATAAAGCGCTCGCCGACTGCGCGCTGCTCCAGATACACGGTCATGATTTTTTCGAAGGCCAAGGGCACATCCGCCTGGGCAAACGAAGGGCCAATCACCTTACCGATGGTGGTGTGACTACCCTGGCTGCCGCCGAGGGTGATCTGGTACCACTCCTCGCCGTTCTTGTCGACGCCCAGAATGCCGATATTGCCAATGTGATGATGACCACAGGCATTCATGCAACCGGAGAAGTTGCAGTCGATTTCACCCAGATCGAACAGGTAATCCAGGTCCTCGAAACGTGTCTGGATGGCTTCCGCGACGGGAATGGAGCGTGCATTGGCCAGGCTGCAGAAGTCACCACCGGGGCAGCAGATGATATCGGTAAGAAGGCCGATGTTCGGTGTGGCAAATCCCTGGCTCTTGGCCAGTTGCCAGACTTCGTACAGATCGCGCTCACGCACATCCGGCAGAATCAGGTTTTGTTCATGTGCCACGCGCAGTTCGCCATAAGCGAAGCGGTCTGCCCAGTCGGCGGCGGCGTCCATTTGCTCGGCACTGATATCACCCGGAGGCACGCCGGTTTTTTTCAGTGACAGTACCACCGAGCGATAACCGGCACGCTTGTGCAGGCGCGTATTGCGCTCAACCCAGCGGGCAAAGGCCGGCTCTGCGGCTAGCTTGCTGCTGAACTCGGGCGGATTGGCTTGCAGTTGCTCATAAGCAGGATCGATGAAAAAGCTGGCGTAGTGCGCAACATCACTGTCACGCAGGGTCGATGGGCCATCTTTGAGGTGGAGCCACTCATCTTCCACCTTGGCAGCAAAAGCTTCGACGGTCATGGCCTTGACCAGGATTTTGATGCGCGCCTTGTATTTGTTGTCGCGCCGGCCAAAGCGGTTGTACACGCGCAGCACGGCATCCAGATAGGTCAGCAAGTGGCGGGTGGGCAGGAAGGACTTGACCACTTCGCCGACTATCGGCGTACGCCCCAGACCACCGCCGACAATCACTTTGAAGCCGACTTCGCCAGCCTCGTTGCGCACGACATGCAGGCCGATATCGTGCACCTGGGTGGCCGCACGGTCTTCCTCGCTGCCAGAAACGGCAATCTTGAACTTGCGTGGCAGGAAAGCGAATTCCGGATGCAAGGTGCTCCACTGGCGGATGATTTCGCAATAGGCACGCGGATCGAGCAATTCGTCCTGAGCCACGCCGGCGAAGGCATCGGTGGTGGTATTGCGCACGCAGTTGCCGGAGGTCTGGATGGCATGCATTTCCACTTCGGCCAGTTCGGCCAGAATATCCGGTACCTGCGCCAGTTCCGGCCAGTTGAACTGGATGTTCTGCCGCGTGGTCAGGTGGGCATAGCTTTTGTCGTACTGGCGGGCAATGTGCGCCAGCTTGCGCAATTGGCGGCTCGCCAGATGTCCATAGGGAATGGCCACCCGCAGCATGGGGGCGTGGCGCTGTACATAAAGGCCATTCATCAGCCGCAGCGGGCGGAATTCATCTTCGGACAACTGACCCGCCAGAAAGCGCTGAGTCTGATCACGAAACTGCTCGACACGCTCGCGCACAATGCGGTGGTCGACTTCATCATAACGGTACATGGTTGGATGTCCTTGGGTAAGGTTGGCCTGTGCTGGCCGGCCAGCCTTATGCTGGGCGCTTGAGCGGGCTTGCCTTGATGTGCAGGCCACACTCCTTGGATTCCGGGTTTTCCCACCACCAGCGGCCAGCACGCACGTCCTCACCGACCGTGATCGAACGGGTACAGGGTGCACAGCCAATGGAGGGGTAACGCTGATCGTGCAGGGCGTTATAAGGAACATCGTTACTGCGGATGTATTCCCATACTTCGGCCTCGGTCCACTCGATCAGCGGATTGAATTTCATCAGGCCATTGTCGGCATCGAATTCCTGATTGCCCAGGTCCTGGCGCGTCGGCGACTGTTCGCGACGCAGGCCGGTAATCCAGGCTGACTTGCCCGCCAGCGCACGTTTCAGCGGCTCGATCTTGCGAATCTGGCAACAGGATTTACGCAGTTCCACACTCTGATAGAAACCATTGATGCCATGGGTATTGACGTAGGCTTCAGTCGCATCGGTCTGCGGGAAGTACACCTTGACCGGTACGGCGGGATAGTGCTCGGCGACCTGCTGCATCAGGGTATAGGTTTCCACCGGCAGGCGTCCGGTGTCCAGGCTGAACACCTGCAGCGGCAGGGCCAGGCGGGCGATCAGATCGGTCAGCACCATGTCTTCGGCGCCATAGCTGTTGGCCAGCACCGCATCCGGGTGCTTGGCGGCAATATCCGTCAGCAAGGCTTGGGTTGCGGCAAGTTTCACATCCAGGCTCATCGAGCGCTCCACATAGGTATAGTCTGGCTAGGGCATCATCCTACCCAAGCCCCATATAAACCTAAAAGAATATTGTGTTAGTATTTAATGCCTACAGGTTTTATGGAATATGCCCGTCTTATGAAACTGCAACAGCTGCGCTATCTGGTCGAAGTGGCCAAACAGGGCCTGAATGTCTCCGAAGCAGCGGAAAAGCTGCATACTTCTCAGCCCGGCATTTCCAAACAGATTCGCCTGCTGGAAGACGAGCTGGGCATTCAGGTATTCATCCGCAACGGCAAGCGCGTGGTGTCGGTTTCCGAGCCAGGCAAGGAAGTGCTGCGCATTTCCGAGCGCATTCTACGTGAAGCACAGAACCTGAAACGGGTAGGTGACGAATTTTCGCGTGAATCGGAAGGTGCGCTGACCATCGCCACCACCCATACCCAGGCCCGCTACGCCTTGCCGCCCACGATTGCGGCCTTTGTGCAACGCTATCCCAAGGTCAGGCTCTCCATCAAACAAGGCAGCCCGACCCAGATCTGCGAAATGGTGGTGTCCGGTGAGGCCGATCTGGCGGTAGCAACCGAAGGCATTGCGCTCTACAAAGAGCTCGCGATGCTACCCTGCTACGAATGGAACCGCTCGATTGTGGTGCCGCAGGATCACCCGCTATTGCAGCTGGAACGCCCCATTACGCTGGCCGATATCGCCAGTTATCCGATTGTCACTTACGACTTTGCCTTTGCTGGCCGCTCCAAAATCAACAAGGCATTTGCTGATCAGGGGCTGAGTCCGAATGTGGTGCTCACGGCTATCGATACCGATGTGATCAAGACCTATGTTTCGCTCGGTCTGGGTATCGGCATCATCGCCAGCATGGCCTTCGAGCCGAACCGCGATGCCGGTTTGCGCATCATCGATGCCGGTCACCTGTTCGAGCCGTCCACCACCAAGATCGGTATTCGCAAGGATGCCTATCTGCGTGGCTTTGCCTACACTTTTGTCGAACTGTTTGCTCCCCACCTGCACCGACGCGAAGTGGATGCGGCCTTGCTGGCCCACGACAGCGATCTGGACGACTGAGACAAGGCAGCAGACAGACAAACGCCCCGGCATGCCGGGGCGTTTGTACTGATGACAGACCGCAATTACAGCGTCAGGCCACCGGTCACTTCGATCGCCGCGCCATTGATGTAGCTGGCTTCGTCGGATGCCAGGAAGGCATAGACATTGGCGATTTCGGCCGGATCGGCCATGCGCTTCATCGGTACCTTGTCTTCCATGGCCTGGATCACTTTTTCCGGCATGGATTTCAGGATAGGCGTAGCCACAAAGCCCGGGCATACGGCGTTGGCACGGATACCCTTCTTGCCCAATTCCTTGGCCCAGGTCTTGACGAAGCCGATCACGCCGAACTTGGTGGCGGCGTAGTTGGTCTGACCAAAGTTGCCATACACACCGACTACCGAAGATGCGTTCAGGATGACGCCGCTACCCTGCTCCACCATGGTATCCACCACGGCACGGGCACAGTTGTATACGCCCTTCAGGTTGATGTCGATCACCTTGTCGAACTGATCGTCGGTCATCTTGATCAGCTGGGCGTCCATCACGATGCCCGCATTGTTCACCAGTACGTCGATGCGGCCAAAGCGTGCTTTCAGATCACCAACCATATCGGCGATCTGCGCCTTGTCCGTCACGTTGACCTGGTAGCCGACAGCCTCCCCGCCCAGAGCCTTCAGTTCTTCCACCACCGCATTGACAACGTCAAGGTTCAGGTCACAGACGGCAACGATAGCGCCTTCCTTGACGAACTTTTCCGCAGTAGCCTTGCCGATGCCGCTGGCACCGCCAGTGATGATGGAGACTTTCCCTTTCAATCGCATGGTTCTTCCTTCATTAACTTGAGGTTGCAGGCAACCCGATCACGGGTCGACTTTCGGGCTCCACCATCGACCCATTCGAGATCAGGTTCCTGTTCTTGTCTTGTAATTATTATGTGGGCACTACGTAAAAACGGGAGCATCGTGCGCTGTCGTTATTGCAGCGCAACACAATGTCGCACTGCAATATAGCGCACCTGCTCCCGTCGGTAAAGCAATCGCTCTAGCCGGTCTGCCCCGATGACAAAGGCAAGGCCGGCAGCGTGTCTTCCGGCTTACTCCAGGCCCTTGCTGGCCAGATAATCCTCGTAATTGCCGGTGTAGTAGTCATAGCCACCCTTGCCATCCAGTTCCAGCACATGAGTTGCCAGCGAGCTGACGAACTGACGGTCGTGCGACACGAAAATCAGTGTTCCCTTGTACTTTTCCAGCGCCATGTTCAGCGCCTCGATGGATTCCATATCCATGTGGTTGGTCGGTTCGTCCATGATCATCACGTTCGGCTTTTGCAGCAGCAGCTTGCCGTACAACATGCGACCCTTCTCACCACCGGACAGTACGCGCACCGGCTTGGTCACCTCGTCGCCACCAAACAACAGCCGCCCCAGCGTGCCACGGATAACCTGCTCGTCATCGCCTTCCTGGCCCCACTCGCGCATCCATTCGGTCAGCGTCATGTCGCTGTCGAACTCGGCTTCGTGGTCCTGGGCAAAATAGCCAATCTGCGCCTTTTCCGCCCACTTGATATTGCCGTAGTCGGCAGTCAGGCCTTCGGCGAGACGTGCTTCAAAGGCGCCAGCGAGCAACTTGACCAGCGAGGTCTTACCGGCACCGTTCGGGCCGATCACCGCCAGGCGGGCACCAGCCTCCAGGATGAAACTCATATCCTTGAACAGCACTTTGTTGTCGTAGGCCTTGTTCAGGCTTTCCACTTCTACTGCCTGACGATGCAGCTTGAAGCGGTCGTCGGTTTCAAAGCGGATAAACGGGCTCTGGCGGCTGGAGGGCTTCACATCCACCATCTCGGACTTCAGCTTGTCCACCTGCTTCAGTCGGGAAGTAGCCTGCCGCGCCTTGGACTTGTTGGCCGAGAAACGCGCCACGAACTCCTGCAGCTCCTGGATACGTTCCTTGGCCTTGCTGTTGGACGACAACTGGCGTTCGCGCGCCTGGGTCGAGGCGATCATGTAATCGTCATAGTTACCCGGATAAATGCGAATGGTGTTGTAGTCCAGATCCGCCATGTGAGTACACACGGAGTTCAGGAAGTGACGGTCATGCGAAATGATGATCATGGTGGAATTGCGCTCGTTCAGCACATTTTCCAGCCAGCGAATGGTGTTGATGTCCAGGTTGTTGGTCGGTTCGTCCAGCAACAGGATGTCCGGGTTGGAGAACAGCGCCTGTGCCAGCAAAACACGCAGCTTCCAGCCCGGTGCCACTTCGCTCATCGGGCCAAAATGCTGTTCGACCGGAATGCCCACACCCATCAACAGCTCGCCAGCGCGAGCCTCGGCGGTATAGCCATCGTACTCGGCGAACTTGGCTTCCAGTTCAGCCGCGTGCATGTAGTCATCTTCAGTGGCTTCGAGATTGGCATAAATGGCGTCGCGTTCGCTCATTGCCGACCACATTTCAGTGTGGCCCATCAGCACGACATCAATGACGCGCTGCTCTTCGTAGCCAAACTGATCCTGACGCAGCTTACCCAGGCGCAGACCGTTTTCAATGGCTACTTCGCCACTGGTCTGCTCCAGGTCACCGCCCAGAATTTTCATGAATGTCGATTTGCCGGAACCGTTGGCACCAATCAGGCCATAACGGTTGCCTTCGCCAAACTTGACGGAAACCTTTTCAAACAAAGGCTTCACGCCAAACTGCATGGTAATGTTGCTAGTGGTAATCACGCTTGAGATCCTTCAGCCAGTCCAGCCGTAAGTATCGGAAAAACCGTGGATTCTATCACATCAGCTGGACAATCCGGCGCTCGACGCCAAATGCGATGACATGCTTTTGACCCGTAGGGGAATTCCGCTACAATCGAAGACTTTGAATCTTCATCCCTAGATATAGGCAGAACTATGCTTACCGGTAGCTTGGTTGCCCTGGTCACCCCGATGACCACAGATGGTCGGGTCGACTTCGAATCGCTCTCCCGCCTCGTTGATTTCCACATCGATAACGGAACCAGCGGCATTGTCGCTGTCGGCACCACTGGCGAATCCGCCACGCTGGCCGTTGCTGAACACATGCAGGTAGTCGAAGCCGTCATCAAACAAGCCAAGGGACGCGTCAAGGTGATCGCCGGCACCGGGGCGAACTCCACCGCCGAAGCCATCGAACTGGCCGCACATGCCAAACAGGCCGGCGCCGACATGACCCTGTCGGTTGTGCCCTACTACAATAAGCCGACCCAGGAAGGCATGTACCGCCACTTCCGCGCCATTGCAGAAAGTGTCGACATTCCGGTGATCCTGTATAACGTACCGGGACGTACCGTTGCCGACATGAATAACGACACGGTGCTGCGCCTGACCCAGGTGCCCGGCATCATCGGCCTCAAAGACGCGACTGGCGATATCGGCCGCGCTTGCGACCTGATCAGCCGCGTACCAGCCAACTTCGCGCTGTACTCCGGCGATGACGCCACCGGCATGGCTTTCATGCTGTGCGGCGGCAATGGTGTGATTTCGGTTACTTCTAATGTCGCACCGAAACTGATGAGCCAGATGTGTGCTGCCGCCATCGCCGGTAACGCTGCCCTGGCTCGCGAACTGAATGACAAGTTGCAGGGTCTGCACAAGCAGCTGTTTGCTGAACCCAATCCGATTCCGGCCAAATGGGTGCTGCAAGAGCTGGGCCTGATCCCTGACGGCATCCGCCTGCCCCTTCATGTGATGTCGGAAAGCCTGCGTCCGCAGCTGACCGCCGCCATGAAGCAGGCTGAACTCATCTAACCCCCTGACAACAAGGGAGTCCGCATGAAACGAAGCGCGCCCGCCGCGATTCTGCTGGCAACCGGCATCCTCGCCGGTTGCAGCACCTCCAATCCGCTGGAAAAGAAACTGGACTACAAGTCCGCTGAGCCGCCGAAACTGGGCAACTCGCTGGAAGTACCGCCAGACCTGACCGCACCGCAAATCCAGAACAAATACGTGATCCCGGCCACTGGTAGCGCATCGGCGCTGGCCAGTAGCAACAATGCAGCCGCGGCACAGCAAGCAGCCGCACAGCCCGTAACGACTGAAACGGTTGCCATCAAGAGTATCGACAACATCAGCATGGAGCGCGCTGGCACCCAGCGCTGGCTCGCCGTGAAGGGCAAGTCACCTGCGGAACTGTGGCCGGTACTGAAAGCCTTCTGGCAGGAAAACGGTTTTGTCATCAAGACTGAAGAGCCTGACCTCGGCATCATGGAAACCGACTGGGCCGAAAATCGCGCCAAGCTGCCAGCTGACGGCATTCGCAAGCTGATGGAAACCGTTGGACTGGGCGGCGCAATGTCGACTCCGGAACGCGACAAATTCCGCATCCGCCTGGAAAAAACTGCCAACGGTACCGAAATCTACTTCTCGCACCGCGGCATGTACGAAACCTTCATCAATGAAGGCAAATCGGACACCATGTGGCAACCCCGTCCGGTAGACCCGAACCTGGAAGCCGAATTGCTGGGTCGCTTCATGATCCGCATGGGCATTACCGAAGAGAAGGCCAAGGAAGCGCTCAAGCAAACGCAGACAGTCGCAGACAAGCCTAAAGAAACCATTGTGGATGGCAAGCTGAACATCAACGACAGCTTCGACCGCGCCTGGCGTCGCGTAGGCCTGGCTCTGGATCGTATCGGCCTGGTCGTCAACGACCGCGACCGCTCGCAAGGCATTTACTATGTGAAGCCTGCCAAGGGCGAACTGGACAAGAACGACAACACCTCCAGTGGTGGTGGTTTCTGGTCCAGCCTGGCCTTCTGGAAGAGCAAGGATGCCGAAGACAAGACCAGCCCCACCGGGCCGGAATACCGCATCCTGGTCAAGGATGTCGGCAATGGCCTGAGCACCCTTGCGGTACAGGACAAACAAGGCAAGCAGCTGTCCGACAGCTTTGCCAAATCCGTTCTGTCCAAGCTTCAGACCGAACTACAGTAAGGCCAGCACCTTCCTAGGCAAAAAGCCCGCACAAGCGGGCTTTTTTCTTGCCAGCACCGGAACAGATACAAGACTTCCGGAGCATGGACGTAAAAAAACCGGCCGAAGCCGGTTTTTGGTGCTTTCGCGCTGAATTACTGAGCAGCGGAAGCAGCCGGAGCGGAAGCAGCAGCAGCGGAAGCGTCAGCAGCCGGAGCGGAAGCGTCAGCAGCCGGAGCGGAAGCATCAGCAGCCGGAGCGGAAGCTTCAACAGCAGGAGCGGAAGCTTCAGCCGGAGCATCAGCTTTCTTACCGCAAGCGGACAGAGCAACGGCCAGCAGGGCAGCAACGAGGAGCGACTGTTTCATTTTTTCTTGACCTTTAAAGATAAGTTAACAAGACGTCAATTTAATCGCCCAAGCTGTTTTGGATATGACTGGGCGACTGAAAATCTTTCAGTGCGCAAATTGTATCACGAAAAAAATTGCTGTGTAGGGGGGCAAGCCAGCAAAAACGCCACCAACCCTACTGCAACCTCCCGCAATGCAGCATTCCCGGCAAAATAGGCGTTTGAACGCCAATCCATGCAGGGTAGCAGCCTTGCTATGTGTACATTTGAACATCTGATGTGGTTATTTTGCTACAGACTGCGGAAAATGCCAATAACCAGTTAGATATCCTTGGTACAGCTGATCCAATAACGACGGCCTGATGTCCGTAGCCGACAAGCGGCGCTGGTTGGCAAACTGTTGCCACACAGCAACATCATCCGGTTCGATTTCGAGAAGCTCACCATTGCAATAGAACATTTCATTGCGGAACAGGATAAGGCTCTTGCGATCCAGTTCAATGCCAGCCTTGGCCAATTCAGTGGCAAATTCCTCTTCGTCCAGTTCATCGTCAGGCGCATCGTAGAATACATGCGGCTTGGGCTCGGTAAGGTAATGACCGAGAAAGTCGCTGACAATCTGTTTGTCCCAGCTAATCTGGCTCAGCATCTGGCTGACCTTGTCCACCATCTCGTCGCTGATGCGCGCCGGATCCGGTTGGCGTTGCAATTCCGGGTCGGCGTAACGCCCTTCCAGGCAGATGCGATCCTGCATATATACCAGGAACTGGGTGGCCAGTTCCTGTGTCGGCGCTGCACGGAAGCCGATGGAATAAGTCATGCCCGGCTCCAGCGCCACGCCGTAGTGTGCGCACTTGGGCGGCAGATAGAGCATATCGCCATGCTCCAGCACGAACTCCTCTTCCACACGGAAATCCTGCAATACCCTGATGGGCGCATCCGGAATGAAATCATCATCGGCCTGCGAAGAAATCTGCCAGCGCTTGCGCCCTCCCACTTGCAGCAGGAAAACATCGTAGGAGTCGAAATGCGGACCAACCGTGCCACCCGGCGGGGCATAGCTGATCATCAGGTCGTCCAGCCTGGAGAAGGGGATGAAATCGAATTGCCACAGGATGTTGTCGATATGCGGCAAGTGGTGATTGACGTTCTGCACCAGAATGGTCCAGTCAGTTTCACCGAGCTTGCGGAAGCGGGCGGGACGGAAGGGGCCACGCTCCAGATGCCATTTACCGTTACGATTTTCGATCAGGCGGGATTCAACATCCTCCTGCATCGCCAGTTCGGACAGGCATTTGAAATCAACATGCGGCCCCACATCGGTCAGTGCACCGCGAATCAGCAAAGGTTTTTTTTGCCAGTAATCTTGAAGAAACTCTTCAGGGGTGAGTCCACCCAGCAATGTCATCGGTTTCATGGCAGTTTCACGGGCTTGCAGGCCCTTCTATGGTTTACAATACGTTCAAGCGGCTGTTCCGCACCATTCCTTGCAGGAGAATGGAAGACTCGCGCTCCCTGCCCTGTCAAGATTTTTCATTTCATCCCGGACAATTTCTGATGCAAATCGCCAAAGATACCGTCGTTACCCTCCACTACGAGATGTTCGACGCGGAGAATACTCTCCTCGACAAAACCGAAGAACCGATTGCCTACCTGCACGGTGGCTATGATGGCATCTTCCCGCTGGTGGAAGAGGCTCTGCACGGCAAGGCAGTTGGCGACTCCGTGGACGTCAAGCTGACCCCGGACGATGCCTTCGGCGACCCGGAAGAAGAGCTGGTCCGCGTCGAAGATCTGGACGTATTCCCGGCCGACGTTGAAGTTGGCATGATGTTCGAAGCCGACGATCCGGAAACCGGCGACGTGCTGCTGTTCCGTGTCACCGACATCGCTGACGGCAAGGCCATTGTTGATGCCAACCACCCGCTGGCTGGCCAGACCATCCGTTTTGTTGCCAAGGTAACCGAAGTACGCGCAGCCACCGCTGAAGAACTCAGCCACGGCCACGTACACGGTGCCCACGGCCACCACCACTAAGCCGTGACGACCGGCCTATGCCGGTCTGATCTGTGCTCGAAATAGGCGCAGTCTGAGTCCTCTTGCGGGACAAGGGCTACGCCTGTTTTCATTTCAGGCCTACGGCGACCATGGCAGCTTAAGCGGACATGTGTGCCCGGCACACCATCCCCGTCACTACACTCAGTCAAAGACCGCAACACACCCTGCTCTGCCCGCCTCACCATCAGCCTCCGGCATGATCAGCAGGCCAGACAATTCAGCGATCACCATCGGAATAATCCGCCAAGGATACGGCAGGTGCCAGCATGCCGTTGTAATCAAACCATCCCTTTGATGCAAGGCAAGCAAGTGCGATTGATTCGCCAGCGGGCAGCCGATCAGCCGCACGCGAGGGCAATGCAGCCTATAACAAGCAAGCCCCTGCTTATATGCCAGCCATCTGCCCTATGCTTACCCGGTCCAGCCCGGCAAGGTCGGGTAGCGTCGCCACATTCTGCAAGCCGGCAGACTGCAGCAACTGCCGCACGGCGTCTCCCTGATCGAAACCATGCTCCAGCATCAGCCAGCCTCCCGCCTTCAAACGCGCCGGTGCGCCCGCAATAATCTCGCGCAGGCAACTCAAACCGTCATCCTCGTCGGTCAGGGCCATGCGTGGCTCGAAGCGCACATCGCCTTCGGCCAGATGGTGGTCGTGCTGTTCGATATACGGCGGATTGGAAATAATCAGGTCAAAGCCAGCAGACTCGCCCAGCGGCTGATACCAGCTGCCCTGATGAAAACGGATGCTTGCTCCCAGCTGCTGCGCATTGCCCATGGCTACTTGCAAGGCAGCGGCCGACAGATCCACTGCCGACACCTGCCAGTTGGCCGCTTCCAGCGTCAGGGTAATGGCAATGGCACCGCTGCCACAGCCCAGATCAACCACTTGCGCCGGAGCCTGTCCCAGCCTCGCCAATGCAGCTTCGACCAGATGTTCGGTTTCCGGGCGCGGAATCAGCACCGCAGGGCTGACATTGAAATTGCGGCCATAGAATTCGCGCTCGCCCAGCAGATAAGCCATCGGCTCACCCTGTAGCCGGCGCAGGGCCAGTTGCTCGAACTGGCTGGCCTCCACCTCGCTCAGCGGCAGATCGGGATCGGCAATCAGCCGGGCATGGGTCAGGCCGGGACGCACATGCTGCAATAGCATGCGTGCTTCCAGCCGGGGCAAGGGATGACGCCGCAGCGCCTGTTGCAGTGTCAGCATGTCTAGAGCAGGAAAAGAGTGGCCAGGCCGAGAAAGATGAAGAAACCACCGGAGTCGGTACAAGCGGTGATCAGCACGCTGGAGCCCAGCGCCGGGTCGCGCCCCAGCTTTTGCATCAGCGAGGGAATCAGCACGCCCATGGTGGCTGCCAGCATCAGGTTGAGTGTCATGGCGGCCAGCATGACCAGTCCCAGCGATAGCCGTCCGTACAGGGCCCAGGCAACCAGGCCGATGGCACCACCCCATACCAGACCATTGATGATGCTGACCCCCAGCTCTTTGCGCCACAGCCGCCAAGCCTGACCGACCTGCATCTGCCCTATGGCCAGCGCTCGCACAATCATGGTGATGGTCTGATTGCCCGCGTTGCCGCCGATACCCGCCACAATCGGCATAAGCGCAGCCAGTGCCACCAACTGGTTGATGGAATGCTCGAAAGCACCAATCACCCGCGAGGCGACAAAAGCGGTACACAGATTGATGGCCAGCCATGCCCAGCGGTTCTTTACCGAATCAACCACCGGAGCGAACAGGTCTTCTTCTTCTTTCAAACCTGCCAGATTCAGCACTTCGCTGTCCGACTCCTCACGCATGACGTCGACCATCTCATCCACGGTGAGCCGGCCAATTAGCGCACCACGCTCGTCGACCACCGGTGCCGATACCAGATCGTAGCGCTCGAAAGCCAGCGCGGCATCGCGTGCCTCGTCTTCCGGCCGGAAGGACACGACCTCGGTCGCCATCACCTCGGACACCATTTGCTCCGGGTCCGCCACCAGCAGGCTACGCAAGGGCAGTACACCACACAGCACTTCTTCGGCATCCAATACGAAAATCTTGTCGGTCTGGTGTGGCAGCTCATCGAAGCGCCGCAAGTAGCGCAATACCACTTCGCAGCTGACATCGGCACGGATTTTCACCAGTTCGAAGTCCATCAGCGCACCGATAGAGCCTTCCGGGTAGGACAGCGCAGATTGCAATTGCTCGCGTTCGGCTTCGTCCAGTTCGCCCATCACTTCGTAGACAACCTGCCGTGGCAAGTCGCCAGCCAGTTCGGCCAGCTCGTCGGTATCCAATTGGCGCACAGCGGCAACCAGCTCGTCCGGCTCCATGGATTCGATCAGCGTTTCGCGCACCGCATCGGAAACTTCCAGCAGGATGTCGCCATCCTGCTGAGACTTGACGCGCTCCCACACCAGCAAGCGCTCGTCCAGCGGCAAAGCCTCCAGGATGTAGGCAATGTCCGCCGGGTGCAGGCTTTGCAGTCTTTGCTCCAGCTCTTGCAGGACATGGGGGGCCGGCAGGCGCTCATCGCGCTCGTGATGCAGCTCAATCAGCCTTTGCACCTCGGCAAGGCTTTCACTCAATCGTTCAGCAGTTTGTTTTTTTTCGACAACCGTCAAGCACAACTCCTTCCGCCGGGGCGACAGAAGCTGGACAGCACAGTCGGAACGGCGGGAATCAACTACGGGAAAGGGGGTAGCCAGCGGCTATGGGGTAACTGGGTAAGTCCATGTGCAATACCGCGCTTTACAGCGCGGCAGAACGGATAAACAAGGCGGGAATTGTAACACGAGCACTCCCCGGCCTTCCAGCCGGGGGATGTACGGTGCAATGGCTTAAGGCAGGTCGGCGTACTGCATGCGCCGCTGGATGATGCGGGTCTTGCGTGCCAGGCCGGGCGCACCACGATGCTCGTCGTAGTAGCGCGGATTAGGGACCATGGCCGCCAGCTTTGCGGCCTGGCCGGCAGACAGGCGCGCGGCACTGGTGTGGAAGTAATAACGGGCCGCTGCTTCGGCACCGAATACACCATTACCCCACTCGATCACATTCAGATAGATCTCGAAGATGCGCCGCTTGTCGAGCACGTTCTCCAGCATCACGGTGATCACGGCCTCTTCCAGCTTGCGCCACGGGGTTTTCTTGCTGGACAGGAACAGGTTCTTCGCCAATTGCTGGCTGATGGTGGAACCGCCCGCCACGATATGGCCCTGCTTCAGGTTTTTCTCGAAAGCCGCCTCGATGCCATCCCAGTCGAACCCTTCGTGATCGGCAAACTTGGCGTCCTCGGCAGCAATCAGCGCCCGTTTGAGATTGGCAGAAATCTGGCTGTAGGGCACCCACTTCTGCCGCAACTCGGCATTGGGGTCGTCTTCCTGCAGCTTGGCCAGTTGCTCGTTCATGAAGGCACTGGCTGCGGGATTATGGTTTCGCCAGTACACCACGTGCGCCAGAATCCACAGGTTGTACAACACAATGGCGGCCACCAGGACCGCCATGATTTTCAGAAAGAGACGCATCGGATCAGGCCAGCACTTCCCTCAGCATATTGGTGACCTTGCGGGTGTCCGGCTGCACACCGCGCCAGATATGGAAGGACTCGGCAGCCTGCTCTACCAGCATGCCCAGGCCATCGGCCAGCATGCCGGCGTTTTCGCTCTGGGCACGCTTGAGGAAGGGGGTCAGACCCTTGCTGTACACCATGTCGTATGCCAGGGTGCGGGCGGTAAAAATATTGGCCGGCAAGGGCGGAATCTCATTGTGCAGGCTGGTCGAGGTGCCATTGATGATGATGTCGAAGGTTTTGCCTTCCAGCGCCTCGTAGCCACTGGCCACCACCTCGCCCCAAGGGGAGAAATGATGGGCAATGGATTCGGCCTTGATCAGGGTACGATTGGCGATGGTCACCTTGGCCGGCTTCTGCTCCAGAATCGGTTCCAGCACACCGCGCACGGCACCGCCGGCACCCAGGATCAGGATGCTCTTGCCCGCCATGGGGAAATCCAGATTGTCCACGATGTCGCGCACCAGTCCAACGCCATCGGTATTGTCGCCAAACACCTTGCCATCACGGAAAGTCAGGGTATTCACCGCTTCGGCAGCGCGGGCGCGCTCGGTGACCTCCTGGGCAAAGCGGAAGGCATCCCCCTTGAACGGCAGGGTGACATTCAGCCCCAGGCCGCCGGCCCGGACAAATTCACTGACTACTTCGTTGAACTTGCCCAGCTCGGCAAACAGCTTTTCGTACTGGATGGACTCACCGGTGGCACTGGCGAATTCATTGTGGATAAACGGCGACTGGCTATGGGAAACGGGGTTACCGATGACGGCGTAACGGTTGATCATGATCAGCTTTCTTGGATTCCTGTGGTGCTTCCGCGTCGTGCGGTTCATCTGCTGAGGTAGCACTTTGCCGTGTAACGTCATAAACATCAACCGGTCAATACCCCTGTCCCAACAATAAGGTCGTGCTCAGCCCTGCACCCAGGGCAGGCCATGCGCCTTCCAGCCTGTCAGCAGGCCACGATGCTCATGCTCGTCCTTGTCACCCTCGAAACCCTCCAGCACGTTGTAAACCCGGGTATAACCAGCTGCACGGGCTTGCGTGGCGGCCTCGTGTGAGCGCACGCCGCTGCGGCACATCAGCAACAGCACAGCCTGCTTGTCGACTGCACCTTGCAGCTGCTCGACAAACTGCACATTGACTTGCATGCCGGGGAAGCTGCGCAGCTCGATACGCAAGGCACCGGGCACCACGCCGACAAACTGCCATTCGGCCGCACTGCGCACATCCACCAGTACCGCGCCGGGCAGATGCTGAGCCAGATAATGCGCTTCGGGTGGAGTGAGCGCGCCCTGATAGGGCAGTTGCTGGGCAGCTGCACGCTCGGCAGCCGTTTGCAGGATCAAATCGGTCTGGTCCATTGCTTTCCTCTCTTTGTAATAGGGGCATGCCACGATGCCGTCAGGGCATCTACCATCACCCGCCGGCGTTATGCACAGATATAGTGCACTCGCACCACGGAATGCATTATTTTGGTGCATTCATAAGCGCTAGCCGTGTACCAAGCCCTGTGACACAATGATTACATTAGTGTTCGTACCCTGGCACGCTTCATGCTTCCAGTGAGGCGTACCATCTTTATCAAGCAATATTGCTTTCGATGCACGTTGCCTTTAGGAGAACATTCATGGCGGTTGCAGACGTAGTCAAGCTGATTCAAGAAAACGACGTCAAGTTCGTAGACCTGCGCTTTACTGATACCCGTGGTAAAGAACAACACGTTACCATCCCGGCACACGTTCTGCTGGAAGATGCTGATGAATGGTTCGAGCACGGCCACGCCTTCGACGGCTCCTCCATCGCAGGCTGGAAAGGCATTCAGGCCTCCGACATGCTGCTGATGGCTGACCCGGCTACCGCCAAGATTGACCCCTTCTTCGACGAAGCGACCGTATTCATGTCGTGTGACGTGATCGACCCGGCCGACGGCAAGGGTTACGACCGCGATCCGCGCTCCATCGCCAAGCGCGCCGAAGCCTACCTGAAGGCATCCGGCATGGGCGACACCGCCTACTTTGGCCCGGAACCGGAATTCTTCGTCTTCGACAGCATCACCTGGGGCACCGACATGTCCGGCTGCTTCGTGAAGATCAAGTCCGAAGAAGCTGCCTGGGCCTCCGCTGAAGAATTCGAAGGTGGCAACACCGGTCACCGTCCGGGTGTCAAGGGTGGTTACTTCCCGGTTCCGCCGGTTGACTCCGCGCAAGACCTGCGTTCCGCCATGGTTCTGCTGCTGGAAGAACTGGGTGTGCCGGTTGAAGTGCATCACCACGAAGTGGCCACCGCCGGCCAGATGGAAATCGGTACCAAGTTCAGCACCCTGACCCAGCGTGCCGACTGGACCCAGATCCTGAAATACGTGGTACAGAACGTGGCACACAGCTACGGCAAGACCGCTACCTTCATGCCCAAGCCCATCGTTGGCGACAACGGTTCCGGCATGCACGTACACCAGTCCATCTGGAAAGACGGCAAGAACCTGTTTGCCGGTGACGGCTACGCTGGCCTGTCCGAAACCGCCCTGTACTATATCGGCGGTATCATCAAGCACGCCAAGGCACTGAACGCCATCACCAACCCGGGCACCAACTCCTACAAGCGTCTGGTACCGCATTACGAAGCCCCGGTAAAACTGGCTTACTCCGCCAAGAACCGTTCCGCTTCCATCCGTATCCCGCACGTAGCCAATCCGAAGGGCCGTCGTATCGAAGCCCGCTTCCCGGATCCGCTGGCTAACCCGTACCTGTGCTTCTCCGCTCTGCTGATGGCCGGTCTGGATGGTATCCAGAACAAGATCCACCCGGGCGATGCTGCTGACAAGAACCTGTACGACCTGCCGCCGGAAGAAGACAAGCTGATCCCGACCGTATGCGCCAGCCTGGACGAAGCCCTGGCCGCGCTGGACGCAGACCGCGACTTCCTGACCCGTGGCGGTGTGTTCTCCAACGAGTGGATCGACGCCTACATCGAACTGAAGATGCAGGAAGTGAACCTGACTCGCATGACGACCCACCCGGTCGAATTCGCGATGTACTACTCGCTGTAATGGCAAGCCGCCGCCGGAGCATTCCGGCGGCTATGGCAAAACCCGCATGGCTCATGGCCATGCGGGTTTTTTCATGTCATCCGGCCAAGCACAAGCCGAGCGAGGCCGACCGGCAGCCTTTCCTGATCATGTAGCACCAGACGGCAGAACAAGAAGGCAGGGGACCAACGCACCCTTGCCCCCAGCCAAACGACAGGCCGATGTGACGCGGGCCGGGCTTTTGCTTATCATATCGCCACTACCATCCTGTATTTCCTTGCTGATGCGGACTCCCATGAAAACGCTTGCCTTTTGTCTGCTGCTCAGTTGCAGCCTCGCCCAGGCCGAGGTGTACAAATACATAGACGCCAACGGCAATGTCACCTTCACCAATGTGCCGATCAAGGGTGCCAAGCCCATGCATCTGGCACCACTGTCCACCTATGGCAACAGCAGCAAGAGCAAGCCGGCGGCTAATGCAGGCAGCAAATCGGCCTCCACCCCGGATGGCTACCCCAATGTCGACAATGGCACCCAGAACAAGCGCGACCAAGGCCGACGCAAGATTCTGGAAAACGAGCTGGCCAATGAGCAGAAAGCGCTGGCTGACGCCCAGAAGGCTTACACCGACGGTGCCGCCACCCGTAATGGCGATGAAACCCGCAACTACCAGAAATACCTCGACCGGGTGCAGAAGCTGAAAGACGCGGTGACCGAGCGGCAGAAGAATGTTGATGCACTGCGCCGCGAATTGGGGCAGGCCACATCCTCTGCACAATAATGGTGCATAATTAACTCCGTAATCGTGCATTCGCTGTGCTCTGGCTTGGCGTGCTTATTGCTAACAGCACCAGGCACAGCCCTCTTCGATCCGGAGCACCATGAACTCTCCCAGCTTTGCCGGCCTGGAATTACTCGACACCCCGGTTCTGATCACCAGAGCCGACGGCGTACTGGAATTCGCCAATCCCGCGTGTGAAAACCTGTTGGCCATCGGCCGGCGCGAGCTGTTGCGCCACACCCTGTTCGAGCTGTTTCAGGACAGCCCGGCCCTGCGCCAGGCACTGAGCACCGCCCTGCAGCACAACGCTGGCTACATCGAGCACGATCTGGAGCTGCGCACCCCGCATGGCGAGCAGCCGCTGCATATCGCCCTGTCGGTGACGCCGGTGGATGCCGAAAGCCGGCTGGCGCTGGTGGAATTGCGGCCACTCGACCAGCAGCTGAAAATCGCCAACGAAGAGCGCCTGTTGCTGCAACAGCAGGCCAATCGCGAGCTAATCCGCAATCTGGCCCATGAAATCAAGAATCCGCTGGGCGGTATTCGCGGTGCGGCACAGCTGCTGGAACACGAGCTGTCCGACCGGCCGGAGCTGAAGGAATACACCGAAGTCATCCAGGAAGAAGCGCTGCGCCTGCAGTCGCTGGTTGACCGCCTGCTGGCCCCGCATCGCCGCCATGTCCGCAGCGAAATCAATATCCACGAAGTGCTGGAACGGGTGCGCAGCATTGCCCTGGCCGAGTATCCACAAGGCCTGTCCATCCGTCGCGACTACGACACCAGCCTGCCGCACATGGTGGCGGACAAGGAGCAGCTGATCCAGGTGGTGTTGAATATCGTCAAGAACGCCATCCAGGCCATGAAGGCCAGCGGCGAGGTGATTTTGCGCACCCGCGTGGCCCGTCAGGTGACGCTGGCGCGCAAGCGTCACGGGCTGGCATTAAAATTGCAGATTGTCGACAACGGCCCCGGCATTCCGGAGGAAATCAGGGATCACATTTTCTATCCGCTGGTGACCGGACGCGCCGAAGGCACCGGTCTGGGGCTGACACTGGCCCAGGCCTATGTGCACCAGCATGGCGGCAGCATCGAATTCGAATCCCGCCCCGGCCAGACCTGCTTTACCGTAATGCTGCCTTTCAGCAATACGGATTGAACCCAAATAACAGAAACGAGGGCTGCTATGAATAACCCGGTGTGGATCATCGATGACGACAAGGCCATCCGCTGGGTACTGGAAAAGGCACTCGGCCGCAGCGGCATCGGCTTTGACAGCTTTTCCAGTGCAGACGACGCACTCAATGCCCTGTATGACAACACCCCGCGCGTCATCATTTCCGATATCCGCATGCCCGGCACGGATGGTCTGAAGTTCCTGTCGCGGGTCAAGGCCGACCACCCGCAGCTGCCGGTCATCATCATGACCGCGCACTCCGACCTGGATTCGGCCGTGGCCGCCTTTCAGGGCGGGGCCTTCGAATACCTGCCCAAGCCCTTTGATGTCGACCAGGCAGTACAGCTGATCGAACGCGCGCTGGCTGAGAGCAATAGCCAGATCGAAGCCAGCGGCGGCGTGGAAGCCATGCCGGTGCTGCTAGGCCAGGCCCCGGCCATGCAAGACGTATTCCGCGCCATCGGCCGGCTGTCGCAATCACATGTCACCGTGCTGATTACCGGTGAATCCGGTACCGGCAAGGAAAGAGTGGCCGAGGCGCTGCACCGTCACTCGGTACGGGCGAGCAAGCCCTTCATCGCCCTGAACACCGCCGCCATCCCGAAAGACCTGCTGGAATCGGAGCTGTTCGGCCATGAGAAAGGCGCGTTTACCGGCGCACTGGCCACCCGTCGTGGCCGCTTCGAAGAAGCCGAAGGCGGCACACTGTTTCTGGATGAAATCGGCGACATGCCCACCGAGCTGCAAACCCGCCTGCTGCGCGTGCTGTCCGATGGTCATTTCTACCGCGTGGGCGGCCATGTGCCGATCAAGGCCAATGTGCGGGTGATTGCCGCCACCCATCAGCATCTGGAAGACCGGGTCAAGCGCGGCCTGTTTCGCGAAGACCTGTTCCACCGCCTGAACGTGATCCGTCTGCGTCTGCCACCGCTGCGCGAACGCCGCGAAGACATTCCGCTACTGACCCGCCATTTCCTGGCCAAGAGTGCCAGCAGCCTGGGCGTGGAGCCGAAACGGCTGACCGATGCCGCGATGGAGGTGATCAAGTTCCACAGTTTCACCGGCAATGTGCGCGAGCTGGAAAACCTGTGCCAATGGATCACTGTGATGGCACCGGGCCAGCAAGTAGAGGTGGGCGACCTGCCGGCTGAACTGCGCGAACCGGAAGCCGCCAGCCCGGTAACGGACGGCGAAGGCAGCCCGGTGGCCAGCAGCAGCGTGCATGTGGTCGACTGGACGCTGGGCCTGGCCGAAGAAGTGGCACGCCGCCTGCGTGCCGGCGAGGTGGGCATCATCGACGACCTGTGCCGGCGCTTTGAGGAAAGCTGCATCCGCACCGGCCTGGCCCACACTGGCGGACGCAAGGTGGAAGCCGCGCATCTGCTGGGCTGGGGCCGCAACACCCTCACCCGCAAGATTCAGGAACTGGGCATGGAAGCCCATGACGAGCAGGCCTGAAGCCCACAATCGTGCGTCAGCCCTCCAGCACGGTCAGCCCGGGGAGCGTGGCAAAGCTGCGCTCCCGCACCGTGCTGAGAAAATCCTGCATATAGGCTAGCCCGGCATCCTCGCTGCGTAAGGCAGCGTACAGCTCGCTGCTCAGCCCCTGCTCGCCAATCCGCCGCGCCACCACATAGCCGCGCTCCAGATAGGGCTTGACCGCCCAGAACGGCAGCGCCGCCACGCCGCGCCGGCTGGCCACCAGCTGGATAATGGCCACCGTCAGCTCGCTGGTACGGCGCAATGGGCTGACCCCGGCGGGCAGCAGCACCTTGCGCCATAAATCCAGCATCTCGTCCGGTACCGGATAGTGGATCAGCGTTTCATTGGCAAAGTCCTGCGCCTGCCACACCTTCTTTTCCGCCAGCGGATGATCACGCGCCACAATCCCCACCATCTCATAGGCAAACAAGGGCTGGTGGACGATGCCGGCCTGCGGCTCGGCTTCCGACACGATGGCCAAATCGGCGCGCCGAGTCAGCAACAGCCCCACCGGATCGGCATGAAAACCGGAAACAATGTCCAGCTCCACCGCCGGCCAGTGCTGGCGAAAGCTGTCCATCGCCGGCATCAGCCAGTCGAAACAGGTGTGGCACTCCACCGCCACCCGTAGCTCCCCCGCCTCGCCCTGGCGGATGCGCGCCACCTCACGCTCGGCAGATGCCACCTTGTCCAGTACCTCACGTGCCAGCGCCAGCAGGCGCTCGCCCGCCAGGGTAAAGCGCAGCGGCTGGCTTTTACGCTCGAACAGCGGCTGCTGGTAATAAGCCTCCAGCTGCTTGAGCTGATGCGACAGGGCCGACTGGGTGAGAAACACCCGCTCAGCCGCCAGCGACACACTGCCGGTTTCCTGCAGGGCAATCAGCGTGCGCAGATGACGTAGTTCCAGCATGGCATGGGCTTTCCGATAATCATGAATTAAATTAATTCAAAACAACAAAAAAATGAGTTTGAATCATACAGCAGATTCACCGATGCTGGGGACACTGACAGACAAGGACCCCACCATGACCACACTGCACCTGGCCGGCTTTCCCCGCATCGGCGCCAAACGCGAACTCAAACTCCTGCTGGAAAACTTCTGGCAAGGCCAGATTGACGAACAAGCCCTGCGCCAGGGCGCACGCTCACTGCGCCAGCGCCATTGGCTGCTACAAAAGGGCGCGGGCATCCAGCTGTCGCCCGTGGGCGATTTCTCACTGTACGACCACGTGCTGGACGCACAGATTCTGGTTGGCGCCATTCCGACCCGCTTCGGCTTTGACCCGGCCCGGCTGGACAGCGCGCAATACTTCCAGCTGGCACGCGGCAATAGCCGCCAGCCGGCACTGGAAATGACCAAATGGTTCGATACCAACTACCACTATCTGGTGCCGGAATGGCAGGCCGATACCAGCTTCAGCGCCAACCCGGCACCGCTGCTGGCCCAACTGGCCGAAGCACGCGCGCTGGGCATCCAGGCCAAACCGGTGCTGATCGGCCCCCTCACCCTGCTGTGGCTGGGCAAATGCAAGGGCGGCGAGTTTGACCGTCTGCAATTGCTGCCAGCCTTGCTGAACTGCTACCAGAGCCTGCTGCAGGCGCTACAACAGCAGGGCGTGTCCTGGGTACAGCTGGATGAACCCATTCTGGCGCTGGACCTGCCCGCCGACTGGCTGGCCGCCTTCGCCCCGGCCTATCAGCAACTGGCGGCCAGCAGCCCGCTCAAGCTATTGCTGGCCACTTACTTTGGTAGCGTTGCCCAGCATGCCCCGCTATTGCACAGCCTGCCGCTAGCCGGCCTGCATCTGGACCTGGTCCGCGCACCGGAACAGCTGGCCAGCTTCCTGCAGCACTGGCCGGATGACAGGGTGCTGTCTGCCGGGGTGGTGGATGGGCGCAATGTCTGGCGCAGCGATCTGAGCACCGTGCTGGCACAACTGGAGCCGGTGGCGGCACAACTGGGCGAGCGGCTGTGGCTGGCACCCAGCTGCTCGCTGCTGCACAGCCCCTTCGATGTGGCCGCCGAAACCGAAATGGACGCCGATATCCGCAGCTGGCTGGCCTTTGCCGTGCAAAGACTGAACGAACTGAAGCTGCTGCAGCGCGGGCTGGAGCAGGGCCGTGCCAGCATCAGCAACGAACTGCAGTCCAGCGACCATGTGCAGGCGCAGCGCCGCAGCAGCCCGCTGATTCACCGGCCTGCCGTGCAGCAGCGTCTGGCGGCACTGCCAGCAGGTGCCGATCAGCGCCCCCTACCCTTTGCCCAGCGCATTGCCCGGCAACAGGCCTGGCTCAAGCTGCCCCTGCTACCCACCACCACCATCGGCTCTTTCCCGCAAACCGCCAGCATCCGCAGCGCACGGGCAGCCTTCAAGCGCGGCGAACTGGATGCGGCCAGTTACGAGCAGGCCATGCAGGAAGAAATCGCGCTGGCCATACGCCGTCAGGAAGAACTGGGGCTGGATGTACTGGTACACGGCGAAGCCGAACGCAACGACATGGTGGAATACTTCGGCGAACAGCTGGATGGCTTTGCGTTTACCCGGCTGGGCTGGGTGCAGAGCTATGGCAGCCGCTGCGTCAAGCCGCCCATCATCGTCGGCGACGTGGCCCGGCCGCAGCCGATGACCGTGCGCTGGGCTGTCTATGCGCAAAGCCTGAGCAGCAAACCGGTGAAAGGCATGCTCACCGGCCCGGTCACCATGCTGCAGTGGAGCTTTGTCCGCAACGATCTGCCGCGCAGCACGGTCTGCCGGCAGATTGCCTTGGCACTGAACGAAGAAGTGCTGGATCTGGAAAACGCCGGCATCCGCATCATCCAGATCGACGAACCGGCCATCCGCGAAGGCCTGCCCCTGCAGCAGGCACAGCAACAGACTTACCTGCAGTGGGCCGGCGAGGCCTTCCGCCTGTGCAACTGGCGCATTGATGACAGCACCCAGATTCACACCCATATGTGCTATTCGGAATTTGGCGACATCCTGCCGCAGATCGCCGCGCTGGACGCCGATGTGATCACCATCGAAACCTCGCGCTCCGACATGGCCCTGCTGCAAGACTTTGCCCAGTTCCGCTACCCCAATGACATCGGCCCCGGCGTCTATGACATCCACAGCCCGCGCGTCCCCGCCGCCAGCGAGATGGCAGCCTTGCTGGACAAGGCCTTGCAGGTGATTCCGGCCGAGCGCTTGTGGGTCAACCCCGATTGCGGACTGAAAACCCGTAGCTGGCCGGAGGTAGAAGCCGCGCTGGGCAATATGGTGAGTGTGGCGAAAAGGCTGCGCCAGCAGCTGACGGCACGGCTTAGCTAACCGTCATTCATTGCATTTATTGAAAAGTATTTTTAATATTTATTTACCAAGACTCTCTCTCAGGGCCTTCGCGGCCCGCTTGGTACCCGCTGATCAAGGGCTCCTTCGGGAGCCCTCTTTTTTTGTCCTGGCAAGCACCTGCCGGCACTCGCCCGACAATCGGCAACAGCGAACGGCTACCGTCGAAACAGGCCAAAGCCTGCAGTAAACCACGCTGCAGAATACACACTGGCGGCGCTGTCGCGGGCATTCAAGGCACAGTGCGGGCTAAGCCCCCGAGAGTGGCGGCAGCTGCGCGAGCAGGATTCAGCCCGCTAAAGCCACCACGCCGGCCGGGCGGTGAGGCAGCACTGGCCATGCGATCAGACAGCAAAAAGCCCCTCGCAAGGGGCTAGCACTGACAGACACATCCCTGACACTCAAGGCTTGAGCATGCTGGGGGTCATCATCACTTTCAGGCGCACCTGTTCCAGATCGTGACGCACCCGGTGATTCAGCCACCACACCGAGCCTTTTTTCACGCTCCACAGCAGCGGCTGCTCGCCCAGCAACAGGGCCGACAGGCGGCCGATATACGGCTGATGGCCTACCAGCACGATGGTCTTGCCCGCTTCCGGCCAGTTGACTGCTTTCAATACCTGCTCGATGGATGCATCCGGATTCAGCTCCGGCAACACGGTAAAACGCTTGCTCAGCAGCGCAGCCGTCTGCTGCGAACGTTTGGCTTCCGATGCCAGCAGGAGAAAATCCTCCGGCAGGCGGTCGCGCAGCCACTGGGCCATCTGGCTGGCTTGTTGCTGGCCATTGCGGGTCAGCGCCCGCGCCAGATCATCAGAACCGTCTTCTGCTTCGGCATGACGCCACAGGATCAGATCCATTTTTCACCTCCGTTATTGTTGTTGGCGCTTGTTCGCGCAGCGGCGAGCGACAGGGTCACAAGCCATGGCGCGATCAAACGCAGTGTACTGCGCCTGCCGCCGCGTGCGGCACGCTTTTCGTGCGACACCCACCTGCGGCAAGACTAAGCGCGCAGCCTACACCAGGCTTGTGTCAGCCACATGTCGGACAAACACTTATACCGCCACCTTGGCGCTAATGCAGCAGCGGTGCCAGCAAGGGCACCAGAATGGCGGTGACCACGCCATTCAGCCCCATTGCCAGTCCGGCGAAAGCACCGGCAGTCTCGGACAACTGAAAGACCCGTGCTGTTCCGATACCGTGCGCCGAAATACCGGTGGCCGTGCCCAGCACCATGTCGTCGCCCATGCCCAGCAAGGAAAACAGCGGCTTGACGATGACCGCGCCGAAAATACCAGACAGGATGACGAACATGGCCGACAGCTCGGGAATACCACCCACGCCCTGCGATACGCTCATGGCAATGGGCGTGGTCACCGCGCGCGTGGTCAGCGACAGCAATACCTGCTGCGGCAATTGCAGCAGCCAGCCTATGCCCACCGCACTGATAATACCAAGCAGACCGCCAAATACGATGGTGATGGCCAAGGGGCCGGCCGCACGCTTCAGCCGCGACAGATTGCCGTACAGCGGCACCGCCAGCGCCACGGTAGCCGGGCCCAGCAGCATCTGCACCATCACCCCGCCCTTCATGTAATCACGGTAGCTGGTGCCGGTGGCCAGCAGCCAGCCCAGCAACAGCAACACGCCGATCAGCACCGGGTTGGACAGCGGATGTCCCTTGCAACGGCGGTTGAACAATACGGCCAGCTTGTAGGCCAGCAAGGTGACAAATACGCCGCTCAAGGGCGAAGTACGCATGACCTCCACGGCCGCCATGAGATTCATGCCTCCTCCTTGTGCCGGTGGCGCGCCAGCAGCAACTTCAGCAACAGGCCGGGCAGCAACAGCGTCAAGGTCGTGGAAGCAGCCAGCACCACCAGCAATTGCCAGCCGAAACCAGCCAGCAAATCACGATAGGCCAGCACGGCAGCACCGGCAGGAATGAACAGCAGCGACAGATGGGACAGAAAGCGCGGCACATTCAGCTTCATGCTGTCCGGCACCGATTTGCGCGCCGCCAGCGTGCAAAACAGCAGCAGCATGCCCAGCACCGGGCCGGGCAAGGGCAGGGAAAAGCTGCGGCTGATCAGCTCGCCAGCCAGCTGGTAACCCACCAGCCACAACAGGGTTTCTATCATGATCATCATTCCGCCTGTGGCAGCACGCCGCCACAAGCCAGGCCATCGGCCAAAATCGGGCTTTCATCATACCTGTGGCTGCTGCAGTGCGGTATAAACAGACAAGGCCATTGTCGTATTACTGTCAACAAACAGGACAAGCCTTAGCCGGCTTTGGCATAATGCGCGCCATGATTCAGGATACGCACTGGCTGCCGCAGCCCCCCGACCTTGCCCCCGCCCTGCTGGCTTGCGTCACCGAAGCCGGCTCGCTCACCGAGCGACTAATGGCCACCAGCCACCGCTTCGGTGTGCAGGTATTATCCCAAGGCGCAAGCAAGGCCCACCCGGACGAGATCGCCCTGCTTTCCCTGCCGGCAGACAGCATGCTGTATGCCCGCCATGTGCTGCTGACCCTGGACGACACCCCGGTGGTCTACGCCCGCAGCATCGCCCGGCTGGACTGCCCGGTATGGCAGCCCATCCTGGACCGTGGCAGCCGCTCGCTCGGACTCACCTTGTTTGGCGGCCTGCCGCAGCTGCAACGCGGCCCGCTGCACTATCAGCAACTGGATTCGGCCCACCCCTTGCACCAGGCCTGCCACAGCATGGCGGCCCACCTGCCGGCGCGCCGTTGCCGCTTTGCACTGGAACAGGCCCCGCTGGTGGTATGCGAGCTATTCCTGCCCGCCCTGGAGGATTTCATCCGATGAACACCGCCCTGCTCAAGGACCGCTACACCGTCTACAAGCAACTGATGCGCATGGACAAGCCCATCGGCACCCTGCTCTTGCTCTGGCCCACGCTGTGGGGGCTGTGGATTGCCGGTGACGGCAAGCCTGATCCCATGGTGGTGCTGATTTTCGTACTGGGTACTTTCCTGATGCGTTCGGCCGGCTGCGTCATCAACGACTATGCCGACCGCCACTACGACATGCACGTGGCACGCACCAGCCAACGCCCGTTTGCCCGTGGCGCGGTGACCGAGCGCGAAGCGCTGTGGCTGGCGCTGGCACTGGCCATCATCTCTTTCCTGCTGATCCTGCCGCTCAACAGCCTGACCTGGCTGATGAGTGTACCGGCAGTATTCGTGGCCGCCAGCTACCCCTTCACCAAACGCTTCTTCCCCATGCCGCAGGCCTATCTGGGCATCGCCTTCTCCTTCGGCATTCCCATGGCCTTTGCCGCGCTCACCAATCAGGTGCCGCTGCTGGCCTGGCTGCTGCTGCTGGCCAATGCCTTCTGGACCGTGGCCTACGACACCGCCTACGCAATGGCGGACAAGCCGGACGATCTGAAGATCGGCATCAAGACCTCGGCCATCACTTTTGGCGAGCACGACGTCACCGGCATCATGCTGTGCCACACGGTATTCGTGCTGATGATGGGCGGCATCGGCTGGCAGCTGGCACTGGGCTGGCCTTTCTTTGCCGCACTGGCCATCTGCCTGCTGCTGATCGGCAAACAGTACCGGGAAATCCGCACCCGCGACCGTGGCCTGTGTTTCAAGGCCTTTCTGGACAACAACCAAGTGGGTGCCGTGCTGATGGGCGGCATCGTGTTGAGTTATCTGTTGAAGTGATGGTGTAGCCGCCAGCCTACTTTTCCCGGCGCAGTGGCATCCGCTCCCGCGGATGATGGTTTGCATTGCCGCTTCCGTGCGGCGAACGGGAAAGAGGGCTTGCCTGGCCAAGCCCTCTTTCACCTCCAAGGCCACCCCACAAGCATGGCCTGCGGCTGCCCTCCGGGGCCTGACACTGCTGCGGCACGGCTGGAACTCGCGATTGGCTAACGTCCAATCGCTCAAACAGCCAGCCGCTTAAAACCGCAGCAGCGTCATCCGTCGGCATGCTTGACAGGGCCCATGGGTGGCGTCGGTGCTGTGGGAATATTTCGACAAAATGGAAGGCCGGATTTGCCATGAAAGGTGGTGGGGCTGAATTCACATCTGCTTGAGCGATAGCCCTAACAAATTCGGCGAGACCGAATCCCGTCAGCGCGAGCCGACGCAGACGTGCCGCACAGGGTGTTAAGCGGTCGGCTGTCCGCAGCGGCGCGACGTTAGCGCGCCGCAAGTTCCGGCCGCGCCCTGGGCGGGATGGCTGTGGCGGGATTTCGAAGCGCTGCGGGTCGCCTTTTCTTTGGGTCGGCGGTTTCAAACACCAAGTGCAACGGTGGTTGGAATCCTGATATCCAGATTGAAGCAACATTCCCAGAATGCTTCGCTTGGTTTCTTAAACCCGAGTGATTTGCGCGGCCGGTTATTCAGGCTCCAAGCGATCTGATCCAGTTCCTGTTGGGTAAACTGGCTTAAATCGGCTCCCTTGGGCAGGTACTCCCGCAACAGACCGTTGGTATTCTCATTGATCCCACGTTGCCAAGGACTGTGAGGATCGGCGAAGTAAATCTTCAATCCCGTCCGCTCTTCCAGCCTTTGGTGGTATGCCATCTCTTTACCCTGATCGTACGTCAGGGTCTTGCATAGCTCTTCATCGAATGGCGCGAAAGCGCGGGCAAAGCCCTCCAAGGCAGCCGCTGCAGTACAGCCCTCCATCTTCGCCAGTACAACCAGTAAGGTTTTGCGGCACACCAGGGTACCTACCGCGGAGCGGTTCCCAGCTCCCACCAGGAAATCACCTTCCCAGTGGCCAGGCAACAAGCGCTCATTAGCCTCCGGAGGTCGAACATGAATGCTGGCTACGTCCTGAAGCTGACCACGCCGATCTGTACCTCGCGTACGAGGCCGGCGAGCTCCTCGTCCCTGGCGCAAGAGCGCAACGAGTTCTCGACGCAAAGCCCCTTTGGGGGCAGCATAGATCGCGGATAAATGGTTTCGTGCGAGGCGTGCAAAGTCTGTTGTCCTGGGTAGTCCTGTTTTAGTCTGCCAGCGATTTGCTCGGGCGACCACCGATCCTCCAGCAGTGCACGAACCTTGGTCCATAACGGTCCCGCCGGATCCAGCTTTTTCACGCGTCGAACTTTGTATTTCAAGCGGCGAGCACGCTTTCCCGCTCGTAGTGCATCGTACCCGCCAGCTACGCGAGGGCGTCCGATTGGACCGATCTCATACGGTGGCTTATATCCATTACGACGCAGTTCTCGACAAATTGTGCTGGGTGCCCGGTGCAATGCCTTTGCAATAGCCCTGGCACTCTCTCCCTGCTGCTTCATTGCCATGATGAACCCGCGTTCTTCGGCACTTAGGTGCTCATAAGTTCTTTGCATGCAACAACTTAACCTTTAATCGGTTCGTGTTGCACTTAGCCCTTGAAACCGCCGTACTTTCTTTTTGGCGAAGCAAAAGAAAGTACCTCGCCAGCGGGGCGAGACCCGCGAAGTTGTTTTTTGTTTTGATCTTGGCAGCGATAACCCAGTGTGGGAATCCGCTCCCGCGGATGATGATTTGCATTGCCGCGTCCGTGCGACGTACGGGAAAGGGGCCTTTGTGTGGCCAAAGGCCCCTTTCATCCCCAAAGACCACCCCACAAGCATGGCCTGCGGCTGCCCGACAGGTCCCGACCGGTGCGAGGCACGCCTGAACTCGCGATTGTCTAACGTCCAATCGCTCAAACAGCCAGCCGCTTAAAACCGCAGCAGCGTCACCCGTCGGCATGCTTGACGGGGCCCATGGGTGGCCTTGGTTCGGTGGAGAAGAATGGATATTTGGCTGGGTCGTTGCGGTGGAAATTAATCGCCATCTGGTGCAGCCCATCACTGGGCACATATTCAGCAATTCATTTCCAGCATTGCTACCAAAACAGCCCCATCCACACACGGTCAACAAAAAAGGCCCCTTCCGGAGCCTTGTTGCGTTGACCAGCAACCGCGCTACTGCGTCTGGAAGGGCAGGCTGTAAGCCTTGTCACCCAGATGCAGGGTGGCCGTCCAGTGGCGGCTACCGGTGGCACAGACCGGCAGGGTGATGCGCGCCTGCCAGTCCGAGCCATCGGCCACAAAGCGATAGCGGTTGAAACCCATGTCCATGTCAGCCATGGCGAATTCCACCGCGGGCTGCTCTACCTGTACCCCTTCCAGCCGTAGCGTAAAGGGCTTGCCGTTTTCCGGCGGGCTGACAAAGTACAAGCTGCCGCCATCCGGCAGCGCGCAGCGCCCCTGGCCAATATTGCAGGCCAGCAGTTGCGGCACCACGGGCTGATTCTTGTGCTGCACATACCACCACACCAGCCCGCCCTTGATGGCAGCCAGCAGCAGCAGGGCGCTGCCGATCAGCAGCAGTTTTTTCTGTTGGGCGTTCATTTGCATTGCCAGGCTCCCCGCATCAGTGCCACTCCATGCGCACCATGCTGACGCGCGGTTTCAATCACCCCGGCCTGCAAGCCGCCCAGCGCATAGACCGGCAGCGGAATGCCACCAGCCAGTACGCTGGCAAAGCCGTCCCAGCCCAGCGGCGTGACGCCAGGGTGGCTGGCCGTCGGCTGAACATGCCCCAGCAGGGCGTAATCCAGCGCCAGTTCTCCGGCGCGGTGCAATTCGGCAGCCGTGTGCACCGAGGCACCCACCCAGGCGAAATCGGGCCGTTGTGTCAGATGAGCCAGCCGGCCGGCATTCAGGTGCACGCCGTCCACCGGCCAGCCCTGCAGCCAGTCCGGGTCGGCATTCACCACTACCTTGCCACCACGCTCATGCACGATGGCGGCCACTTCGCTGGCAAACGCCTGCAGTTGCTGGCGGTCCATGTCCGGCTCACGCACCTGTACCAGACCATGGGCCGGGCCGCTGGCCAGTGCTTGCAACTGGGCGGCCACACCCAGTTCATGGGCGCAAGTGATGGCATAGACGGCAGGCAGTTGCAGGGATTTGAGAATGGGGCCATTGGCCGGCAGCATGGGCGCTACGCTGGTCTGGCCCGGCTGCTGCCAGGCAAACTGCTGGCTCTCTTGCGGCTGTGGCTCGCCCTGCCAGTCCCATACGCGGAAAAAGCGCAAATGTACCGAGGCATGCTCGTAGTGATGCACCCGTGTCAGCCAGGGTGTGGCCTGGGTCACGGTGATGGCCATTTCCTCCTGCAGCTCGCGCACCAGCGCCTCTACCGCGTTTTCGCCCGGTTCTACCTTGCCGCCGGGGAACTCCCAGTAGCCGGCATAAGGCTTGCCCTGCGGCCGGCTGCCCAGCATGAAACTGCCATCCGGGCGCATCAGCACGCCGGCCACCACTTCGATGATCTTGTTATCAGAATGCATGATTTGTCTTGTCAGCCATTGTCCTAGTCGGCCTTTAGTGCTTCGCCCTGGCCACCACCACACCGCTGGCGATAATCAAGGCCCCGCCCAGCCAGGTGCTCATACCCGGCATTTCGGCAAAGAAAAAATACCCCAGCGCCGCCGCCCACAGCAGGATGCTGTACTCCAGCGGTGCCACCGCCGATAGCGGCACATCGCGCAGCGACAGGGCATTGACGAAGTTGGCCAGACCACCGCTCAAGCCCAGCAACAGCAGTACCAGCCAGTCGGCCAGCCCCGGCCACTGCCAGTCACCGCCCATACTCATGCCGCTGAACAACAGCATGATCAGCGTACCCAGCATGGCAATGGTGGCCGGGCTGTCGGTGGCCGACAGCTGACGGGTCAGCAGCGTAGCCAGGGCATAGGACAAAGCCGATGCCACCGCCAGCAGGCTGTAGGCATTGAACTGCAGGCCGGACAGGCCACACACCACCATCACCCCGATCAGCCCCAGGCCTACCGCCAGCCATTGCTGCCGCCCCACCTGCTCACCCAGCCAGAACAAGCCCAGCAGCAGCATGAATATCGGGTTGGCCAGGGTAATCACCGTCACCGTAGCCAGCGGCAAATGGCGCAAGGCCATGAAGAAAGTCACGATGGTCACCATCACCACCACCCCGCGCAGCAGGTGCCGCCACGGGTGGGCGGTAGCCAGCAGGCGCGCTGGCGCACTGCTGTGGCGCAGCCCCAGCACCAGCAAAATGGGCAGGGCAAACAACGAGCGGAAAAAGATGATCTCCCCCACCGGATAGCCATGGGTCAACCACTTGGCACTGGCATCCATTACCGCCAGCAGAAAAATGGCCAGGCTGTACAGCAGGATGCCGCGTGTCCGGTGCGGCGGCGTGGCCGCCACGCTGGCTACACTCACTTGCCCAGCTCCGCCTTGCGCTCGCGCGCGCTGCGGCCGGCCCAGTCATTGGCAAACTGCCAGGCCACCCGGCCAGAACGGCTGGCACGCAGCTGGCTCCATTGCAGGGCGGCACGTTCGGTCTCTTTATCCATGGGCAGGGCAAAGTGCTCCAGCCAGGTTTTGACGGCGGCGAGGTAAGCGTCCTGATCAAAGGGATAAAACGATAGCCACAGGCCGAAGCGGTCGGACAGCGACACCTTTTCCTCGATGGCTTCACCCGGATGGATTTCGCCATCGCTGACCCAGCCTTCGCGGTTTTCGCTGTGTTTTTCCGGCATCAGGTGGCGGCGGTTGGAGGTGGCATACACCAGCATGTTTTCCGCCCGGCGCGCCAGGCCGCCATCCAGCGCCGTTTTCAGTGCCTTGTAGGCATCATCACCATCCTCGAAGGACAGATCATCGCAAAACAGGATGTAGCGTTCCTTGCGCCCGGCCACCAGTGTCATGATCTGGGCCAGATCGGACAGATGATCCTTGTCCACCTCGATGATGCGCAGGCCCTTGTCGGCGAACTCCGGCAGCAAGGCCTTCACCAGCGAAGACTTGCCGGTGCCGCGCGCGCCGGTCAGCAGCACATTGTTGGCAGGACGGCCCTTGACGAACTGGCGGGTATTGCGCACCAGCAACTTGAGCTGATTGTCGATATGGGTCAGCCGGGCCAGCGGCAGGGTGTGCGGCTCGTTGACGCCCTCCAGCCAGCCGGCCATGCCCTGACGCCGCCAGCGATAGGCCGGCGCAGTCCAGTCCGGCTCGGGCCGGGCCGGCGGCAACAAGGGTTCGAGACGGGCCAGCAGGGCTTCGGCGCGGGCAAGAAAGGCTTCCAGTTGCTGCATGTCGTTCTCCGGGCAAAAAAACAGGCTGGCACTGCGGCCAACCTGTGCGGACGGGATGATGGCAGGCTCAGCCGCGCAGGCTGATCACCGGCCAGCCCTGCTCTTTGGCATGCTGGCGCAGGGTGTCGTCCGGGTCTACCGCCACCGGATTGCTGACGATGGACAACAGCGGCAGGTCGTTGTGCGAATCGCTGTAGAAAAAGCTGCGAGCAAAGCTGGCCATGGACAGGCCACGCTCGGCCAGCCACATTTCCAGCCGGGTGATCTTGCCAGCCTGAAAGCTGGGCACGCCGGTGTGCTTGCCGGTGTAGCGGCCATCGGCAGTCTGTTCCAGCTCAATGGCAATCAGGTGTTCCGCATCAACGCCCAGCTCGGCCGCGATGGGGCCGGTAATGAAACGGTTGGTGGCGGTGATGATCAGGACTTCATCGCCCTGTTGGCGGTGCAGGTTGAGCAGGTCGCGCGCCGCCTGCGGAATGATGGGGCGGATGTGCTCATCCATATAAGCGGCATGCAGGGCAGCCAGCTCGGTATTGTCGTAACGGGTCAGCGGTTCCAGCGCAAATTCCAGGTATTCGCCGATATTCAGCGTGCCGGACTTGTACTGTTCGTAAAAATGATTGTTGCGGTGGTCGTAGTAGGCCTGGTCGACAATGCCGCGCTTGATCAGGAAACGCGGCCATTCGAAATCGGAGTCGCCGATCAGCAGGGTATTGTCCAGATCAAACAGGGCCAGATTGCGTGCTTGGGTCATGTGTCGGAAGAACTCGCGGTTTGCAAAACGTTTTTCACCAGCGGCACGGTGATGGGGCGGCGCAGCGCCAGCGAATAGCGGTCCAGCATGTCCAGCATGCCGATCAGGCTGGACAGGTCGCGCCGCCAGTGGGTAAGCAGGTAACGGAAGACATCGTCGGCAATCGCCAGCTGGCGGTTGGCGGCATGGGTGCGCAGCGCGGCCAGCTTGTCGTCGTCGGACAGGGCTTTTACTTCCAGCACCAGTCCCCAGCCCAGCCGGGTACGCAGATCGTCGCGCACGGCAGCGGCCATCGGCGGCTTGCGCCCGGCCATCAGCAGCCGGCCCTCGCCACTTTCCTTCAGCGAGTTATAAAAGGAGAACAGGGTGATCTGGTCGTCCGGGGCCAGGTCGTCGACATGGTCCACCGCGATGAAGCTGGCTTCGCGGGCGAAATCGGGCAGATGCTCGTTCTGGCCATCCAGATAGATGGAGGCGCGCCCCAGCCGCTCGGCGTGGGCGATCCAGGCTTGCAACAGGTGGGTTTTGCCACTGCCGGGTTCGCCCCACAGATAGATGAAGCGCTCGCCATCCTCCGCCGTGAGGGCGGTAATCACCTCGCGGTTGCGCTGAGCCAGAAAATTGTCGAAGGCCGGCAGCGGAGTGGGGGTCAGGTCTAGTACTAGCTGGTCCAAGAGTAAGGTCGTGTGGGCCGATTGAAGTCAGAGCGTGATTTTACGCCGAGATGGCCTGTTGGCGAAACCGCTGCATGCCATTAGTTTGCCGATTCCAGGCGGATAAAAGCGTGTCACAGCAGCCCGGCACAGCATGGCAGGCCCTGCACCGGGGCAGGCCCGGGCAGCCGCCACGACGCTTTCTGCTGCGGCATTGCAAATTAAGCGCGGCTTTCTGACAGAAATTCAGTTAAAATACAGTGCTTTCGCATCAGCGAAAGCTTGACGTGAAAATACTTCAAGTTAGCAGAAAGCGAGTTTACCTTGAGCACCCAGTCCCTCAGTTACCGTGATGCAGGCGTGGATATCGACGCCGGCGACGCGCTCGTCGAAAACATCAAGCCCTATGCCAAGCGCACCATGCGCCCGGAAGTTCTCGGTGGTATCGGCGGTTTCGGCGCACTGGTGGAAATTTCCAAAAAGTACAAAGAGCCCGTCCTGGTATCCGGCACCGATGGCGTGGGCACCAAGCTGAAACTCGCCTTTGACTGGAATCGCCACGACACCGTCGGTATCGATCTGGTGGCCATGAGCGTGAACGACATCCTGGTTCAGGGTGCCGAGCCGCTGTTCTTTCTGGATTACTTCGCCTGCGGCAAGCTGGACGTACCGCAAGCCACCGACGTCATCAAGGGCATTGCCGCTGGCTGCGAACAAGCCGGTTGTGCACTGATCGGCGGCGAAACCGCCGAAATGCCGGGCATGTACCCGGTGGGCGAATATGATCTGGCCGGCTTTGCTGTCGGCGTGGTGGAAAAGAGCCAGGTGATCACCGGCCGTACCATCGTCCCGGGCGACGTGGTGCTGGGTCTGGGTTCCAACGGTGTGCATTCCAACGGTTACAGCCTAGTACGCAAGATCATCGACCGTGCCCAGCCGGACCTGGACGCCGCCTTTGATGGCGACAAGAGCCTGCGCGATGCGGTGATTGCCCCCACCCGCATCTACGTGAAGCCCCTGCTCAAGCTGATGCAGACCCTGCCGGTAAAAGGCATGGCCCACATCACCGGCGGCGGCATCACCGAAAACACCCCGCGCGTGCTGCCGGACAATGTCGTGGCCCAACTGGACGCAGGCAGCTGGGAGCTGCCCAAGCTGTTCCAGTGGCTGCAAAAAGAAGGCAATGTCGACAGCCAGGAAATGTACCGTACGTTTAACTGCGGCATCGGCATGGTGGTGATCGTGGCCGAAGAGCACGTCGCAGCTGCCACCGCCCTGCTGCAGCAGGAAGGCGAAACCGTACACCGCCTGGGCAGCGTACGCGCCCGCAACGGTGACGAACACCAGACCCAGATTTCCTGAGTCAGGCAGTGACACCGAACGGCGCCGCTAGCATTGCTGGCGGCGCTTGTTTTTTTACCGGCGACATCCCGCAGCCAATAGTGCAACCATGAAAAATATCGTCATCCTGATTTCCGGTCGTGGCTCCAATATGCAGGCCATTGTCGAGGCCAATATTCCGGCCGCGCGCATCGCCGCAGTGGTAGCGAACCGCCCCGACGCCGCCGGCCTCGCCTGGGCGGCAGCGCGTGGCATCGCCACCGCCGTGGTGGATCACAAGCAGTTTGCCAGCCGCGAAGCATTTGATGCACAGCTGGCGCAAGTGATAGACGGCTATCAGCCCGATCTGGTGGTGCTGGCCGGCTTCATGCGCATCCTGACGGCAGACTTCACCCGCCGCTACGAAGGCCGCATGTTGAATATCCACCCCTCGCTCCTGCCGGCCTTTCCCGGTTTACATACCCATGCACGGGCACTGGAAATGGGCTGCAAGGTGGCGGGCTGCACCGTACACTTCGTCACCGCCGAGCTGGACCACGGCCCCATCGTGGCGCAAGGCGTGGTGACACTGCAGGACAACGACACCCCGGACAGCGTGGCCGGCCGGGTATTGCAGCTGGAACACCAGCTCTACCCGGATGCCGTACGCCGCTTCGTGGCTGGCGAGCTGAAGATTGTCGATGGCAAGGTGGCATCACCTGCCCAGCCGGCCGCCAGCCTGCTGGCACCTGCGCCCTGAGTTGTCGGTCACGGCATGAAATCATCGCTGCGGATATTCATCCTGGCCCTGCTAGCTTCCCTGCTGCTGCATGTGGCCATGCTGGGTTCCGGCCTGCTGCCGGAAACAGCGATTGAATTGCCGCCCGATCAGGCCCTGCGCAAGATCGATGTAAAAATGCAGGCGCTACAACTGGAGCAAGCCGCGCCGCCGGCCACACCGACCGCCAGACTGCTGCCCAGCGGGCCGGCAACAGCGGCGGCAGCGCACAAGACAAAACGCAAACGTGATGCCTCGGCCGCCCACGCCAAAGCCAAGCAACACCCGCCAGCCGCGGCAGAGCAAGCGGCCGAGACGGAAGACGCCAGCCAGCCGGTGGCCGAACAGGCCAATCATCACCAGCCAGTGGCTGCCAGTGAGCCGGCAGCGGCCCATGCCGAGAAGACGGACAAGGCTGAACAGCATGAACGCGCAGTCGAAGCCAGCACGCCGGCCGCCAACGTAGCAGACAGGCCGGCTGGTTACCTGTCGCCGGCAACCGCCCTGCACCGCTTCCCGGCGCAGGCCAAGCTGGGCTACCAGACCTTCTATAACGGAGCGATAGTCGGCACCGGAAGCCTGAACTGGCAACATGGCCCGAACAGTTATACGCTGGAGATTCGCTTCAACCCGGTTATCGGCGGGAATCGGCGCTATCTTTCACAAGGGCAGTTAAACCAGCACGGCCTGCAGCCCGATAGCCTGCAAGCCTGGGTAGGTCAGGAAGCCAAGGAGTCCGCCCGCTTTGACTGGGCAGGCGGCACACTGCACTTTGGTGATCAGGGCGACAAGGAAATCGCCCTGCGCGCCGGTGCACAAGATGTATTCAGCCTGGCTTTCCAGCTGGGGCTGAAGGGCGGCCAGCTTGGCTCCGCCCCGTTACAGATCACCACCGGGAAAAAGGTCTACGACTATCCGATGACCCCCAGTGGAGAAACCGATTACGACACCGGCTCCGGCAAGATCCGGGTGATAGTGTTCCGCGCCAAGGGCGAGGATGACATCACCGAATTCTGGCTGGCTCCGGATTTCGCCAACCTGCCGGTGCGCATTTCGCGCACCGACAAGAGCAAACGGGTAGAACTGCGCGCCGTGCTGATCAATATTGACGGCACCGAGCAATGGCGCCTGCCCGCTCGCCCCATGACCCGGAATAATCATTAATGAATATCAGCCATAGCCAACTGAAACATATCGAAAACGTCATCGGCCAGATGATCCGCTTTGACCGTCCGGCCGACGCCGTGCTGTCGGCCTACTTCCGTGAAAACGTGAAGCTGGGTTCCAACGACCGCCACCTGATCGCCGAAACTGCCTTTGGCTGCCTGCGCCGCCTGATCCAGTTCCGCGCGCTGATCGCCCCGGAAAAGGCCAGCCCGCGCCGGCTGGCCATGGTGGCACTGATGCGCCTGCAAAAACTCAATATCAAGGAACTGGCCGACTCCACCAGCGCCGGTGAGCGCGAATGGCTGGGCAGCGTCAAGGGCAAGCAACTGGACGACAACCTGTCCATCGCCGCCGAACTGCCGGAATGGGTGATCGAACGTCTGGCAGAACAAGACCCCAAGGACGTGCTGGCACTGGGCCTGGGCCTGATGGAGCCGGCCCCGCTGGATCTGCGCGTCAACACCATGAAGATGAAGCGCGACGAAGTGATGGACCGCCTGCGCGCCGACGGCATGCCCTGCGAAGCGACGCCCTACTCGCCCATCGGCATCCGCCTGCAAGACAAACCGGCACTGTCCAAGTATGAGCTGTTCAAATCCGGCGTCATCGAAGTACAGGACGAAGGCAGCCAGCTGCTGGGCCTGATTACCGGTGCCCGCCGTGGCGAAATGGTGGTGGATTTCTGCGCCGGAGCCGGTGGCAAGACCCTGCTGCTGGGCAACCAGATGGCCTCCAGCGGCCGTCTGTACGCCTTCGACGTGTCGGAAAAGCGCCTGGCCAACCTCAAGCCGCGCCTGGCCCGCTCCGGCCTGTCCAATGTGCACCCGCAACTGCTGGCACATGAAAACGACAGCAAGGTAAAACGCCTGGCTGGCAAGGCCGACCGCGTGTTGGTGGATGCCCCCTGCTCCGGCCTGGGCACCCTGCGCCGCAACCCCGACCTGAAATTCCGCCAGAGCCCGGAAAGCGTGGCCGAACTGAACGTGAAGCAGACGGCCATTCTCGCTTCTGCGGCCCGGCTGGTGAAAGTGGGCGGCCGCCTGGTGTACGCCACCTGCAGCCTGCTGCCGCAGGAAAACCGCGACATCGTCGAAGCCTTCCTGACCGCCCACCCGGATTTTGTCCTGCTGCCGATGGATGAAGCGCTGGCCGAACAGAAGATTCCGCTGCAAATTGGCGACTATCTGGAATTGAAGCCGCACCTGCATAATTCCGATGGTTTCTTCGCTGCGGTTCTGGTCAGGAAAGGTAATTGACCTTATCATCGAGTATTAGCAAAGTCGAAAATACCGTTTCATCTCGAATGATTCGCCACACGGCTTTGCTGCTCTCTCGATAAACCGCCACGGAGTTTCCTCCCCCATGCCCGACTCCCGAGTCGCCCGGCGCCTGGGCCAGCACGGCCTGCGCGCCAGCCGCCGCCTGAGATATCTGTACTTGTCCATGGCACTGTGGCGACGTCGGGCTCCGATCTGGATTGCCGCCATTCTCATCGGTCTGGTGGCGGCGGTGTTTGCCAATGGCAGCCATCTGTCACACGAGCTGTTCTACCAGATATACGACCAGTCGCCCTTGTGGGCGCTGCTGATCACCCCGGCCGGGCTGGGCTTGTCGGTATGGCTGCTGCGCACCTTCTTCGATGGTGCCGGTGGGGGTGGCATTCCGCAAACCATCATCGCCATGCAGCCGGGCATGCACGCCTTGCGTGCGCGCATTCTCACCATGCGTGCTGCCGTGGGCAAGATGATCTTGACGCTGATCGGCGTGGGCTGCGGCTCGACCATGGGCTACGAAGGCCCCATCGTGCAGGTGGGGGCGGCCATCAAGTATTCGCTCAATCGCGAAGCCGCCTTGCGCCATGAGGGCGTGGCGCGCAGCTTTATCCTGGCAGGTGCAGCGGCCGGCGTGGCGGCGGCCTTCAATACGCCGCTGGCTGGCATTGTGTTCGCCATCGAGGAAATGGGCCGCACCTTCGACCAGCGCGCCAGCTCCACCATCCTGCTGTCGGTCATCCTGGCCGGTATTACCGCCATTGCGGTACTGGGCGATTACAACTATTTCGGTGTGGTGTCGGTGGCACTGGAGCTGCGCTCGGGCTGGATGGCCATTCCGGTGTGCGGCATCATCGGCGGCATCATTGGCGGGCTGACCTCGCGCGCCATTCTGGCCCTGGCCCAGCAACTACCCGGCCCGCTACACGGCTGGCGCATCAATTACCCCATTCTGTTCGCCGTCGCCTGTGGCCTGCTGCTGGCAGTCATCGGCATCGCCAGCGATGGCATCACCTTTGGCACCGGTTATTTCCGCGCCAAGGAAATCATCGAGGGCGGCGGAGCCAGCATGCAGGAATACGGCATTCTCAAGCTGGTTTCGCTGATCATCACCTATATCAGCGGCGCGCCCGGCGGCATGTTCGCCCCCTCGCTGGCCGTGGGTGCCGGCTTTGGCCTGAACATGTCCTTGCTGCTGCCGTTTCTGCCACAGGCAGCCATGGTGCTGCTTGGCATGGTGGCCTTTTTCTCCGGCATGACTCGCGCCCCGATGACCGGATTTGTCATCGTGATGGAAATGACATCCTCTTCTTCCACCATGATCATTCCGCTGATGGCCACCGCACTGATGGCGGCCAATGTGTCGCGCTTCATGAACCGCCATGCCCTGTACGACGGGCAGGCCGAAATATTCCTGCGCCAGCTGCGCGCACGCAATCAGGCAAATTGACCGGCGCAGCCGGCTTACGTACAATAACCCATCGTTTCAGTCAAGTATTGAGGGCAAACCCGCTGTTTGCCCGTTCACCGCAAGGAATTCCTCATGGATACCCAGGACATCATCAAGCAGACCGTTACCGAAAACCCGGTTGTGCTGTTCATGAAAGGCTCGGCCCAGTTCCCGCAGTGCGGCTTCTCCTCGCGCGCGGTCCAGATTCTGAAAGCCTGTGGCGTAGAAACCATCAAGACCGTTGACGTGCTGCAGGATGCCGAAATCCGCCAGGGCATCAAGGAATTCTCCAACTGGCCGACCATTCCGCAGCTGTATGTAAAAGGCGAATTCATCGGCGGCTCGGACATCATGTACGAAATGTACCAGTCCGGCGAACTGCAGGAAGTGCTGCAAGGGCTGTAAGCCACGCCCGTCCCACCCGCCATGCAAAAGAGAGCAAACCCGGCCCCGGCCGGGTTTTTCTTTGCCGGCATGGTGAATGGATGCCATTGCACAGGATGCGACACAAAGCCTGGCGCGCCTTGCCTGCAACAGACTGCACAGCCGGCCCGCTAGCACCCTTCTCCAGCACCACCCCTGTCCTGACTCTGCAAGCTGAGCGCACATCATCACGCCAGCAGCGGGCAGCGGCCTGGCTATCCATCCGTTTTTTTAACAACACCACGACAAGTTAATATCCACTGCCGCCTGCCTGTCTTACAATTCAGCAACAGCATACTGCCGGCAGCCCTCTGCCCTATCCCTACCGGATACCGCCATGACACCTTCACAAGCTCAAACCGAGCACGCCACCAGCCCAGCCACGGCTGACAATGGCGGTGCCATGCCCATCGATGAAATCTGGAAAGCGCTGGTAAACGACCAACTGGTGCCGTATTTCCAGCCCATCGTCGACATCCGCAATCGTCGCGTGCTCGGTGCCGAGGCCCTGGCGCGCTGGCGCCATCCGGCACTGGGCGTCTTGTCGCCCATCACCTTCGTGCCGGTAATGGAAGAGCGCGGCATGATTCGCGAGCTGACCGAGCTGATTCTGGAAAAATCGCTATATGCCTGCCGCGACTGGCTGGACCAGGGACAGGAATTGCAAGTATCGATCAACCTGTCCGCCCAATTGCTGGCCGACCCGCAACTGGCCAACCACCTGGCCCAGAAAACCAGGCTGGCCGGCCTGAGCCCGGCCAACCTGAGCCTGGAGTTTTCCGAGAGCACCCTGCGCCAGCACTGGGCCATGGCCGACACGCAGCTGCAAGCGCTACGCCAGGCAGGCTTTGGCGTGATGGTGGATGAATTCGGCATTGGCACCGGCCTGACCGACAAACTGCTGAGCAGCCATTTCAGCGGCCTGAAGATCGACCGCGCCTTTGTGCATGGTGCCGGTGACAACCAGCACCTGCGCGCCATTCTGGCTGAGGCGCTGGCCCTGGCCCAGGCCGGAGGTCTGAGCACGGTCGGCATGGGGGTGGAGGATGCCGCTGACCTGTCGGTACTGAGCGAACTGGGCTGCCATGCGGTACAGGGTTATATCTGTGCGGCACCATTGCCCGCTTCAGGGTTAATCCCGTGGATTTCCCAGTGGGAAAAGCGGTAGAATATCGCCCCATACCTCATTCAAAGACCGGCCATGGCAACAAGGCCGGTTTCGCATATCTGAAACAAGCTGCCTCTGCGCTCCACAAGATCGCAATCGGCAGCTTTTTCGCAAGGTTTGGGACCAAGCATGAATATCCACGTAGTCAACCATCCGCTGGTACAGCACAAACTCGGCCTGTTGCGCGAGGGCGATATCAGCACCATGAAATTCCGCCAGCTCACTCAGGAACTGGCGCGTCTGCTGGCTTATGAAGCCACCCGCGATTTTGAACTGGAAGCCACCACCATCGACGGCTGGTGCGGCAAGATCGACATCCAGCAGATCAAGGGCAAAAAAGTCACCGTGGTGCCCATTCTGCGCGCCGGCATCGGCATGCTGGACGGCGTGCTCGACCTGGTGCCCTCGGCCAAGATCAGCGTAGTGGGCCTGGCCCGCAACGAAGAAACGCTGGAGCCGGTGTCCTATTTCGAAAAATTCGTCGACAGCCTGGACGAGCGCATCGCCATCATCATCGACCCGATGCTGGCCACTGGCGGCTCCATGGTAGCCACCATCGAACTGCTCAAGCGCAAAGGCTGCAAGCAGATCAAGGCGGTGGTGATGGTTGCAGCACCGGAAGGCGTAAAAATTGTCAACGATGCCCACCCGGACGTGCAGCTGTATGCCGCCTCGCTGGACAGCCACCTGAACGAAAACGGCTACATCATTCCTGGTCTGGGTGATGCCGGTGACAAGATCTTCGGCACCAAGCACGCCTGAGTTTGCCGAATACCCTGTCAGCACGCCGCTCATCCGTACCGGAAGGGCGGCGTTTTTGCAGCCCGCGGCCAAAAGAAAAAAGGGAAAGAGATGAACGCCCATCAACAGATCGATAACGACTTTCTGCTGCGCTTTCCCGATGGCCTGCAGGATGCCGCGTGGCAGGCACTGGCAAAGAAACACCGCAGCGTGGATAGCGTCATCCTGCTGTGCCAGCAAGGGCTGACGGCGGAGCGGCTGCAGCAGGCCATCGCCAGCCAGCGCTATGCCGACATCACCGAAACCTGCCGCCAGATCATTGGCCGCAGCACTACGGTGAGCACCTTCGAAAAGATGGCCTTTCGCAATTACCTGGGCTTTCGCGATGTGCATGCGGCTTTTGTGCAGGCGCTCTATCGCTTGCTGCACCAGTTTGGCCCGGACAGTTTTGCCGATTTTGTCGAAGTGCTGCAGCTGTGTCGCAACGATGGCAATGCCAACCCGGCCAAGTGGCCGGTGGTGAGCTGTTTTCTGGCCTATAGCGACCCCGAGCGCCATGTCTGCCTCAAGCCCACCACCATCAAGAAAGTGGCGGCGCGGCTGGACGTGGACATTGCTTATCGGCCGCTGCCCAACTTTGACACCTATCAGCGGGTGCAGGCCATGGTGCAGGACTTCCGCCAGCACAGCCTGCTGGCTCGTCAGCAGAACAACATCATTGCCCAGGCCATCATGTATTGCACGGTCTGAGTCAGCGTCAGGCCGTATTTGCTTTTAACAAAAACAGGGAAACCCCATTATGTTCCAACACGTGAAGGTGGCCATCTCCGGCGCCCAGATCCTGTTCGTCGCTTTCGGCGCACTGGTTCTGGTTCCGCTCTTGACCGGCCTCAACCCCGCCATGGCCCTGCTCGGTGCCGGCATCGGCACCCTGCTGTTCCAGCTGTGTACCGGCCGCCAGGTGCCCATTTTCCTGGGCAGCTCGTTTGCCTTTATCGGCCCCATCATCTACTCCATGCATACCTGGGGTCAGGCCGCCACCATGTTCGGCCTGTTTGCCGCCGGTTTCATGTACTTCGTGTTTGCCGCCATCGTGCGCTGGCGCGGCATGGCGCTGGTCAACAAGCTGCTGCCACCGGTGGTGATCGGCCCGGTGATCATGATCATCGGCCTGTCCGTGGCCACGGCGGCTTCCGGCATGGCCATGGGCCAGGCGGGTGGCAAGCAGATCATGCCCTATGAAACCTCGATGCTGCTGGCGGCCATTTCGCTGGCAACCACGGTCATCGTTTCCATCTACGCCCGTGGCATGTTCAAGCTGGTGCCGATTCTGGCCGGTGTGACCGTTGGCTACATCGCGGCGGCTTTCCTGGGCGTGGTGGACTTTGCCAAGCTGGCCAATGCGCCGTGGTTTGCCGCTCCGGTATTCCACAGCCCGGAAGTGAACTGGTCTGCCGCGTTGTTCATGCTGCCGGTGGCCATTGCCCCGTCCATCGAGCATATCGGTGGCGTGATGGCTATCGGTGGCGTGACCGGCAAGGACTTCACCAAGACTCCCGGTCTGCACCGCACCCTGATGGGTGATGGCCTGGGCGTGTGCGTGGCCGGCCTGATCGGCGGCCCACCGGTCACCACCTATGCCGAAGTAACCGGCGCGGTGATGATCACCCGCAACTTCAACCCGGTCACCATGACCTGGGCGGCGGTGTTTGCCATCTGCATGGCCTTCTTTGGCAAGTTCAACGCCTTGCTGCAATCCATCCCCATGCCGGTGATGGGCGGCATCATGGTGCTGCTGTTCGGCACCATTGCTTCCATCGGCCTGAAAACCCTGATTGAAGCCAAGGTTGACCTGATGCAGCCGCGTAATCTGGTGATCATTTCGGTGGTCCTGACCGCCGGTATTGGCGGCCTGACGCTGAAACTGGGCGGTCTGGAACTGGCCGGCGTTGGCCTGTGCTCCATCCTGGCCATGGCGCTGAACCTGATCCTGCCGAAATCCGCGCCGCATCACGATGGCATCGTCGAAGGCCAGGATATCTAGCACCAAGCCTGCTTGCTCCTGCTTGATCCAGTTGACTGGAAATAGAAAAAGCGCGGTTCAACCGCGCTTTTTCTTTATATAAATCAGCAAGGTCGCATTATTACCATTGGATGTCCGGATCATGAACGACCGCTGGCCGGCCATATTGGATAATGTCGACACTTTGTTGAAGTTTTTTCAGGGCTTGTTGTGCATCATCAGGCCTCTGCCGTCAGGGCAGACAGCAAACTCCTTTGTTGTGTTGTGATTGAAAACGCCATCTTGCGATGGCGTTATTTTTTTGCCCTCAGCTCAAGCCGCCCCAGCAGGCGGACAGGCCCGCAGCCTGGCCATCTTCAACACATCCTCATAGCGGCCATGCCGCAGCGCATAAGCACGCAGACGGGCTTCTTCGACAAAACCGTATTTGCGGTACAGTGCCAGCGCCGCCGCATTATCGTCAAACACCGTCAGTTCCACCCGATGCAGCCCCAGCCAGTTGTCCGCCAGTTCAAGCAGAGCCTGCAGCAGGGCGGAACCCACGCCCTGCCCCTGCCATTCGCGCTGCACAGCCATGCCGAGGCTGGCACCATGCGCCAGCCGTGGTGAACTTTCCCGCCACAGCGAACCATGGGCAATCACCTGACCGTCAGCCGTTTCCAGCAGCAGGTGGTGTTGCAGCGGCTCATTGCGCTCCAGCCGCTGTTGCCACAGCTGCAGCGAGGGATAAGGTAGCTGCAAGGTATTGCCATAGCAGAGCGGATCGCTCATCAGGGCGCGCAGCGCCGCAGCGTCAGCCGGCCCGGGTTTGCGAATGTGATACCGGTTCATGCCTGTCCTCCCGCCGGCCAGTGCAGCCGCGCCATCACCACGCTGTCCACATAGCGGCCATCCTGCAGGATGTCCTGCCGCACCACGCCCTCATGCTGGAAGCCAAAGCGTTCGTAGAGCGCGATGGCACGCTGGTTGTCCTGCTGCGCCATCAGCTCCAGCCGGATCAGCCCCAGCCAGTTGTCGGATAGCTCCAGCAGTGCTTGCAGCAATGCCCGGCCCACACCCTTGCCCTGCCATTCATCACGCACCACCAGGAAAATGTCCGCCACGTGGCGACAGCGCGCCTGCGGCAGGATGTTGAGCCCGGCGCTGGCCATGACCTCGCCATCTGCGCTACAGGCCACCAGCCAGTGACTGTCTGATGGCAGCTGCTGTAGCCGGTGCTGCCAGTCGGCTACCGACTGGTAAGGCTGTTGCGAGGTATGGCGCACCACACCCGGAGCGGATTGCAGCCGCGCCATGGCGGCGGCGTCGTCCGGCTCGATGCGGCGAATATGAAATGACATGCGGCAATGCTCCTGTAAGCAGGTCCCGACCGGATAGCATGACATCATTACAAATAGAATGGCTGTTTAACAAGCGGATTCGCCAGACAACAGCCCCGTTTCATCGCTGAAAACGGGGCTGGTGCTGTTGATACCGCCTGGTTGCGCTTAGCGGCTGCGGCAGGCGCGGTCCACCAGGTACATCAGGTTCTGGTAAGGAATACCGGCGTTGGCCGACAGGCCGATCTCGCAAGTGACACTATTGGAGAAGCCACTACCGCAATCCTTGACCTGGGCTTTCAGGCCGGTCAAGGCACTGGTATTCAGCTCAGGATGGCTGAAGCCCTTGTCACCGGCAAAACCACAGCAGGTAATGCCTTGCGGCTCGATCACCGTGCTGGCGCAGCGCTTGGCCAGCGCATTGAGCATGACCGCCTGGCCGGTCTTGCGCATGGAGCACACCACATGCAAGGCCACGGACTCTGGCTGCGGCGTGAAGGCCAGATGATCGGCGGCGACTTCCTGCACAAAACGGGTGACGTCATACACCTGCAGCCGCTGGTCCTGCAGCCCTTCCAGCATGCTGGCGGTACACACGCCATTGTCCACGATCACCGGCCAGCGGCCGTTGTCACTGGCGGCCAGCAAGGCGGCTTCCAGCTCGGCCAGCTTGCTGGCGGCGGCATCCACCGCGCCCTTGGACTTGAACGGTGTACCGCAGCACAGGCCATCCATCTGCTGCGGATAGATCAGCTGGTAACCCGCCTTGCCCAGTACCGAGGCGACAACCTCGTTGAGCGGACGCTGGTCGGGCAGTGCTGCTGCCGGGGCAAAGGTGCGGGTGAGACAGGATGGCAGATACACCACCTTGCGCGCGCTGCCCCTGCCTTCATCCAGCCGCAGTTTGCTGGCCGCACGCGGGAAATACGGTGTCCAGTAGGGAATGCGCCGCCCCACCACCCGGCGCAGGCTGCGCATCAACAGGCCGGTGGCGGCATTACCGGCCACGCTCTGTACCGTTTGCAGGGCACGCAAGCCCAGCCGTGCGCCGGCGGTCGCCGTACCGTAGTGGCCGGCCAGGGTGTTGGCCAGGGCCTGGCCGCTATCGCTCAGCTGCTGCTGACGCAGCTGGCTGGTGAGGGCTCCGGTATTGATGCCCACCGGACAGGCGCTCTCGCACAGGCCACAGGTGGTACAGGTTTCGTCACCGGCATACTGGTAGCGGGCGCGCAAATCTTCCAGCCGCGCCGCGTCCTGGCCGCTCTGGCTGAGGGCAGCCATTTCCCGATTGGCCACAATGCGCTGGCGCGGGCTCAGGGTAATGGCACGACTGGGGCACATCACCTCGCAGAAGCCGCACTCGATGCACTTGTCGATCAGCGTATTGGCCGTAGGAATCGGCTTCAGGTTGCGGATGTGCAGCAGCTTGTCGTGGGTGATGATCACATCCGGATTGAGAATCCCGGCCGGATCAAACAGCGCCTTGATCTCCTGCATGATGCGATAAGCCGCCGGGCCCCACTCCATTTCCACAAACGGCGCCATATTACGGCCGGTACCATGCTCGGCCTTGACTGCACCTTCGTACTCAACGGCCACCAGCCGGCACACGTCCTCGATAAAGGCTTCGTAACGCTTGATCTCGGCTTCGCCGGAGAAGTTGGGCGTGAACACGAAGTGCAGGTTCCCTTCCAGCGCATGGCCGAAGATGATGGCTTCGTCGTAGTGGTATTGGCGGAACAGTGCCTGCAGCTTGAGCGTGCCTTCGGCAAGGTGCTCGATGGGGAAGACCACGTCTTCGATGATGACGGTGGTTTCCGCCGCCCGCATCGCGCCCACGCTGGGGAACATGCCCTTGCGGATATTCCACAAGCGGGTGTACTGCTCGGCCACATCGGTGAAATGGATGCCGGACAGATTGGGAATGGCGGCGATATAGCCGCAGATGGCATGGATCTGCCCGGTCAACGCCACGGCATCACGGGCACGGGTTTCGATCAGGATGGCGGCCGCTGCATCGCCCAGGGTTTTCAGCTCGGCCGGCACCCCGGCCTTGTTCTCCACAGAACGCAGGCTGGCACGGTCCAGCAGCTCGGCCGAGGACACCACATCCTTGTGCTGCGCCAACAGCTGGATGGCATCGCAAGCGTCCTTGATGGTGGGAAACAGTACCAGTGCCGAAGCCTTGTGCGGCAGCTCTTCCACCGTGTGGTAGGTCACTTCCGACACAAAAGCCAGCGTGCCCTCACTCCCCACGATCAGGTGCAGCAGCATGTCTAGCGGATCAGCAAAATCCACCAGCGCATTCAGGCTGTAGCCGGTGGTGTTCTTCATCTTGTATTTGCGACGGATGCGCGCTTCCAGCTCGCCATCAGCCCGAATGCGCGCTGCCAATGCGGCAATGCCGTCCAGCAGGCTGGCATGCGACTGGCGGAAGGCCGCCACACTGGCCGCATCAGCGGTATCCAGCACCGCGCCGTCGGCCAGCACCAGCCGCAGGCTCTTGATGGTCTGGTAGGTATTCTGCGCGGTACCGCAGCACATGCCACTGGAGTTATTGCTGACGATGCCGCCAATCATGGCGGAATTGATGGTGGCCGGATCGGGGCCGATCTTGCGGCCGAACGACAGCAGGGCGGCATTGGCCGTGGCACCGATCACCCCCGGCTGCAGCCGGATGGCCAGGCCATCGTCCAGTACTTGTAGCGCTTTCCAGCCATGGCTGGCCACCACCAGGATGGAATCGCTCACCGCCTGGCCGGACAAGGAAGTACCAGCGGCGCGGAAGGTCACTGGCAGGCTATGCGCAGCAGCCTGGGCCAGCACCACCTGCACCTCGGCTTCGTCATGGGTCTGGATAACGATCTTCGGCACCAGCCGGTAACAGGAAGCATCCGTCCCGTAAGCCAGGGTGGATAGCGGATCAGTGAACACCCGTTTGGCGTCAATCACTTCGACAATGGCTTGATGAAACAGCCGGTAAGCACCTTGCAGCATGAAGTCTCTCCACGGCGCAGACAGCGGTTCTGTGTCGGCTTGCCACGCCAGTTGCACCATCCCTGCCTGCGCTGAACTGCAGCACAGCCCGGATGGTCCCAAGAATGTTGAAGCGGCATAGTGCCACATCTGGCTTTTTCGCCCATCAAGGGATTACCCTGTCAGCCAGACAATTTATGCATAGTGAGAGCCACTAACACCTGGAGCAGTATTGCGCCTGCTGGCCGTACACCTTGTACTGTCTGCGCCGGCGAACCTTGCCCCAGCGACGCTACGCTATTTTGTTGGCGGTTCTCAATAACAGAGAGGGGACACAGACATGCTGATGCAGATCGATCAGGCCACCCTGCTGGTGGTGGATATCCAGGACAAACTGCTACCGGCAGTAGACCAGGCCGACGCCATGCTGGCTGCCAGCCTGTGGCTGGTGGGGGTGGCCCACGATACCGGCCTGCCGGTGGTGTTTTCCGAACAATACCCGCGCGGACTGGGTCATACCGAGGCCAGCCTGCTGGCCACCGCGCCACAGGCCACCGTGGTGGAGAAGCTGCACTTTTCCTGCGTGGCGGCAGAATGTCTGCCCGACAGCCTGCTGGCGCGCAAGCAGGTGATTGTCTGCGGCATGGAAACCCATGTCTGCGTACTGCAGACCGTGCTGCAACTGCTGGCCCTGGGCAAGCAGGTGTTCGTGGTAGCCGATGCCGTAGCCAGCCGCCGCAACAGCGACAAGCAACTGGGGCTGCAACGTATGCAGGCAGCCGGGGCGGTATTGGTCAGCCGGGAGATGGTGCTGTTCGAAATGCTGGGAGTGGCCGGCAGCGAACTGTTCAAGGCCATGAGCAGGAAATACCTGATGGGGGTGCAGCCCGCCTGATGGGGCGGCACAAGGTTGGTCGTCTGGCCGAAGGGTGGTCCCTTCGGCCAGACCGGCCGGTGGCGGCTATGCCGCTCTGTTTTCTCCTTTGCAGACTGGCGCAGGACGGTGATGGAGGGTCGAAACAGCCATCACCCGTCGCCAGCTACTGCCATCCCTATAGCAAACAGCGTGCCATATTTCCTAAAGCACTGATATGGCAGACATTAGCTGACACCCATTCCGCACATCTTCGGTTAGCGATGACTGGCAGCAGGGAAAATGCACCAATACAGTGCCTTATTGCACCAGCAACATCCCACTCATGGACAATGCGCAAGCACAGGCCGCAGCATCACTCCTGTGCTAGCATCTGCGGCTATCCTCCACCTTTTGCCAGCACCACGCAGGAACACAAACCCATGACCACACCCACCTTCAAGGACATTCTGGACACCCTCCCCGCTACTACCGGCATTGCCGCCATCGTGCTGCTGGACGCTGCGGGTGAGCCGGTCACCCGCCTGGAAAACCAGCCGGGCACCGCCGGCTCGGTACGGGTCTATCACGCCCTGATCAAGCAGCACGGCCATCTCGACCGTGCCGCGGCACAGGAAGGCCTGGCGCTTTATGCCGAACATACGGCCGATGCCCGTCAGCATCCGGGCAAGCACCCCAATATCGACCGCCTGCTGGCCATTGCCGAAGCAGATGCGCCCGGTTTGCGTGCCCGCATCGTGTTGCAGGACGACTAAACGGCACTCAGCGCGAGCCGGCCCTGCACTTGGCCGGCTATCGCCCCCCAGCCTTACCAGCTCTCCGGCAACACGCCAAACAGTGATACCACCGCATACACCCCGCTGAGAAAAAAGGTGGCCATGATCAGCCACTGCACACTGCGGTGGGCATACCAGCCACAGACAAACTCACTGCTGACATCGCCCCGCTGCCGCGCCGCATTCAGCAGCAAGACCGGGATGATGCCCATCAGCACGCCACCGAAAGTCCCGGCGAAATACAGCGCATTGACGAAGCTGGCAATGCCCGAGTACGCCAGCAGGAAGGGCGGCAGTGCCACCACCGCCAGTACTATCAGCCGTTTTGACTTCTGGGTTTCGCTACCCAGGCGGAAGTGGTCGAAAATATTGGTGAACAGACAGCCACCCAGCCCCCAGTAGGAAGTCAGCATGGCCAGCAGGGCAAAAATGTTAGCGGTGTAATAAGCCCACTGCCCCAGTGCCCTGCCCCAGCTCAGCGTGGCCACCTGGGTGAGGTTGTCGCTGCCCACCAGCGCAATGACCGAAGCAGGAATCAGCGCCACAAAGACAAAGGTCAGCGCCATGCCGCTCATGATCAGCCGGGGCAGTTTACGCGGGGCGGACAGATTGCCACGCACCAGCTCGGGTACCAGAAACTGGGCACCAAACACAAATACCGCCAGATTGAACACCGGCACCACATACTGCCAACGGCTGAGCCACAGATTGCTCAGGCGCGCATCCTGACTGGCGATGGAGGCGAGAATCAGCGCCAGGATGATGACAATCATGCTGATGCTGATCACCTTATTACCGGCACCCAGCACCTTCAAGCCCAGATACAGCACGGCCACCGACGGCACGATGAACAGGATGCTGCCCAGCTCCTTGCTCATGCCATAGCCACCCAGCAAATCCAGCAAGATGCTGCCACTACCCGCCATATAGGCGGTCAGTGCGCCAAAGCTGTTGGCCGCCACCGCCAAAAACAACAGCCAGCCCCCCAAGCCGCCCAGACAGCGGCTCGCCAGGCCGCTAAGCTGACGGTTGCCACGGGTGCGCAGCGCCACCTCGGTCAGGTAGAGCATGGTAATGGTGCACAGCACACAGGTAATGGCCAGACAGAGCAAAAGCGGGATATAGCCGGTCTTGCGTGCGGCAAAGGCCATGCCCAGCACGCCAGCCCCGATATTGGTACCAAAAATGATGCCTATGGTTTCCAGCCCGCTGATGGGCAGGACCTGCAGGCCGGAGTCTTCATGAGACGGTGCCGCTGGCGCAACTTCGCTTGAATGCATTGGAGTACTCCGGAAATTGGACAACAAGACTGGAGCAGCCGACCCGCGCAGCGGCACGGATGGCTACAGATTTCACTGCGGATGCGAGTACAGCTTGAAAGCGATGCGCCAGCGCCCCTGGCGCTTGAACAGCGAGACATAATCGGTAAATACCCGCCCAGCCAGTGGCGTTTGCAATTCGGCCATGGCGGCATTGCCGCAGAGACGGATCTCACCTATCTGCAATCCGTAGGGTGCACCTTGTGCATGCGGCGAGGGCCGGCTTTGCAGCAGGCTGCGGTATTGCGCCTGATCCAGCCGTGACTCGGCCCCTTCGACATCACCCAGTAGCAGGGCATCGGGGCGGAAAGCTTCTTCCAGTTTTTCCGGTCGGCCGTAATACAGGGCCTCGTAATAGGCGGTCAGTGCCTGGCGGATCTGTTCCAGATCGGATGAGCAGGACATGCAGTTCTCCAGATGGGGTCTAGCGGGAATGGGCAGCAGTAGTCTTGGTGGGCGACAGGCCGGAAGGAGCCAGCTTGCACAACTGCTGCATCAGCCAGGACGGCTGGCGGTTTTCATCCGCAGCCAAGTCAACCTGCCCTACCGCATGGCGTACCAGCCGGCCGCCCAGATAGCGGAAGGGTTCGGGCGGAAAATCGCGCTGCAGACCATGTACCACACCACAGCGCGCCCATTCGTTGTCCAGCTGCAAGGCCAGCGCGGCCAGAATCTTGCCGCCCAGCATGGAGGGGCCGACGCCATTGCCGGAGTAGCCGATGGCATAGAAAACATTAGCCTGACCGGGCAAGGCGCCAAAATGCGGCAGGCCGTTACGGGTACGATCGATCGGCCCGGTCCAGTTGCTGACGATGTCCGCTGCCTGCACGCCCGGATAGGCGCGACGCAAATGGACAGCCACTGTGGCGGCGATGCCGGATGCGCCATCCAGCTTGTCGGCCAGCCTGGCGCCGTACACCAGTTGCTCACTGCCACCGCCCTTGCCGAAGACGATGCGGCCATCCGGTGTGGTGCGGTAGTAGTGCACCAGCATGCGGCTATCGGAAATGGTCATGCCATTTGTCCAGCCGATAGACTGCAACAAGTCAGGCAAGGGCCGTGTCATCACCACATCACTGGACACCACCACAAAGGCCTTGCGGATGTCGGCAAACTGCGCGGCCCAGGCATTCATCGCCAGAATCACCTTGTCCGCACGCACGCTGCCATGGGTACATTGCACCCGCGCCGGTACGCCACCGTCCAGCCGCTCCATTGGTGAAGACTCGTATACCTTGACCCCAAGCCGACGGGCATGGCGCAACAGACCACGCGCCAGCATGGCGGGCTGAATGGAGGCCGATACCGGCTCGAACACCCCGTCCAGATGCAGGCTGGAACCACTCAGCTGCGCCGCCTGCCCTGCTGCCAGCCGCTGGTAGGGATGCTGGCCCAGCTGCTCCAGCCGGCTGACCGTACTGTCCCAGGTGCCAAGCAGGGCCGTAGTCGTGGCTGCCCACAGCCAGCCATCCAGCCGCAGCTGGGCATCGATGTCATGTTGCTGGCAGAAAGCCTGCAGATCGACAATGGCCTGCGAAGATGCCCGGCACAGGCGCAGGGCTTCGGCTTCGCCGCACATCTTGGCCAGCGACTGAAACTTGGCCCACAGGCTGAGCACAAAGCCGCCATTGCGGCCGCTTGCCCCGCTGCCGCACAGTTTGGCTTCGACGATGACGACCTCGGTATCGGGGTTGGCCTGCTTGATTTCGATGGCACTCCACAAGCCGGTAAACCCGCCCCCCACAATGCAGACATCAGCGCGGATATCCTGCCGCAGTGGCTCGGGGGAAACCGGCCCCTCCGCTGCCAGCGCCTCGGCAAGCCAGTGACTGAAAGCACTACAGTGGGATGCGGTGGAGGACATGCCGTACTACTCCTTGTGTCAAGACAGGCAGCTACCGTTGCCAGGAAGCCACTAACAACAGGGGCTGCCTTCAGTGCAGGGCGAAGCTGTTGGAAAGATCAGCAGGGAGCTTATTTGAATTGGCCGGGCAGAATGATGGGAAAGAACTGAAACAGCAGCATGAAAGGAGTTGAGCCTTGCCAGTAAAATCCATGGCAGGAATCAGGCAGGAGAATGCAGGGAAACGCAGCGAAATACCGGGAGAGCAAGACATG